>NZ_JBKEVI010000016.1:0-62773 GCF_056357035.1 Bifidobacterium sp. LH_417 | reverse complement strand
AAACGCGCATGGAGGGGACGCAAGACCCGCCGTCCGTCAGGATGGAAGGCAGACCCCCGCGAAGTGCGAACCAAGCAGCCGGGCGACCGGCGTCAGACTTGGAGCGGACGGCCGCAAGACCGTCCTGCAAACTAGAACAAACTAGCTTGCAACGGTCGGTGCTCACCGCGCTCGTCTTCGGTGTCGCCATCGCGATCGTCCATCCGGAGATCAACAAGCTCAAATGGTCGATGATCACGCTGGACGCGCTCGCGCTCGGCTTGTTCGCCGTCAACGGCACGGCGAAGGCCATGTATCTCGGCACGTCCGGTATGACCGCCGGATTCCTCGGCATGGCGACCGCGCTGGGCGGAGGCCTCACCCGTGACATCCTGCTCAACGACGTGCCGATGATCATCCGCGACAAACACTGGTATGCGGTGCCTTCCGCCATCGGATGCGTGTGCACCGTGTTCGTATGCAAGGGGCGCATGGCCGGTCTGTTGGACGCCGAACAGGAGATCGGCCTTGATGTGCTCATCATCGTGCTCATCGTCGGGATGCGTCTCGCCTCTGTGATCTACAACCTCAAATTCCCGGGTGCCGTGGAGCGCCACAACGTCTACCTGCCGGGGGAGGGGCGCTACCTCAGGCGTCCGGACATCACTCCGAAGTCCGGTTCCTCGGATCGCGAACCGCACGCCCGATGGGGCGATGACGATGATGCCTGACCGCTTTCCGCCCCGTTCACGGGGAGGCGAAAACGGCCAAGTGGCGCGTCCGCGGGCGGCGCGTCGTGTTATCCGCACGGCATGCTAACATCTACGTCTCGTATGTCCTTATAGCAAACGTCGTTTGGAGTTACATTGGCAAACATCAAGTCGCAGAAGAAGCGCGTCCTCACCAACGAGAAGGCGCACAAGCGCAACGTGGCCGTCAAGTCTTCGCTGAAGACCGCCGTCCGCGCCACCCGTGAGGCCATCGCCGCCGGTGACAAGGCCGCCGCCCAGGCCGCCTACCAGGTCGCCGCCCGCAAGCTCGACAAGGCCGCCAGCGCCGGCGTGATCCACAAGAACCAGGCCGCCAACCGCAAGTCCGGCCTTGCCGTCGCGATCAACGCCCTGTGAGACTGATTCCGCTCCGTTGAGCGGAAGGTCAAGGAACCCCGCAAACCCATCCGGTTTGCGGGGTCTCTTATTTCGCGTACACTAATGAAGGTTTGACCAAAGTCGATTAGGAGGCATGTTCAGTGGCCACCCAGCACAACCAGCCCGGTTCCACCGACCAGTCGTTGATCCGCAACTTCTGCATCATCGCGCACATCGACCACGGCAAGTCCACCGTGGCGGACCGCATCCTGCAGCTGAGCGGCATCGTGCCCGAACGCGAGATGCGCGACCGCTTCCTCGACCGCATGGACATCGAGCAGGAGCGCGGCATCACCATCAAATCGCAGGCCGTGCGCGTGCCGTGGACGTTCGACGGCACCGAATACACGCTGGGTATGATCGACACCCCCGGCCACGTGGACTTCACCTACGAGGTGTCGCGCGCGCTGGCCGCATGCGAGGGCGCGGTGCTGCTCGTCGACGCGACGCAGGGCATCGAGGCGCAGACGCTGTCGAACCTGTACATGGCCATCGACCACAACCTCACCATCATCCCGGTGCTCAACAAGATCGACCTGCCGAGCGCCGAGCCGGACAAGCACGCCGAGGAGATCGCCGGCCTCATCGGCTGCGAGCCGAGCGACGTGCTGCGCGTGTCCGGCAAGACCGGCGAGGGCGTCGCCGACCTGCTCGACC
Source organism: Bifidobacterium sp. LH_417 (assembly GCF_056357035.1). NCBI lineage: Bacteria > Bacillati > Actinomycetota > Actinomycetes > Bifidobacteriales > Bifidobacteriaceae > Bifidobacterium > Bifidobacterium sp. LH_417. The sequence goes on along the minus strand of NZ_JBKEVI010000016.1, from coordinate 60,989 downwards.
AGATCGTCATGGAGGTGCCCGCACCGGAAGGCGACCCCGAGTCGCCCGCCCGCGCGCTTATCTTCGACTCCGTGTACGACTCCTACCGCGGCATCGTCACCTACATCCGTATGGTCGACGGCGAACTGCACGACCGCGAGAAGGTGCACATGATGGGCATCGGCATGACGCACGATCCGATCGAGATCGGCGTGATCAGCCCGGACATGACGCGCACGAAGGCGCTCGGCGCCGGCGAGGTCGGCTACATCATCACCGGCGCGAAGGACGTGAGCCAGTCGAAGGTCGGCGACACCCTGACCTCCACGGTCAATCCCGCCGCCGAGCCGCTGCCCGGCTACCGCGATCCCAAGCCGATGGTCTACTCCGGCCTGTTCCCGATCGACAACGCCCAGTTCCCCGAACTGCGCGAGGCGCTCGACAAGCTCAAGCTCAACGACGCCGCGCTCGTCTACACGCCGGAGACGTCCGTGGCGCTGGGCTTCGGCTTCCGTTGCGGCTTCCTCGGTCTGCTGCACATGGAGATCGTTTCCGAGCGTCTGAGCCGCGAATTCGGCCTCGACCTCATCCAGACCGCGCCGAACGTCACCTACGAGGTGACCAGCGAGGACGGCAGCGAACATCACGTCACCAACCCGAGCGAGTTCCCGGACGGCAAGATCAAGAAGATCGTCGAGCCGATGGTCGCCGCGGACATCATCACGCCGAAGGAGTTCATCGGTGCGGTCATGGACCTGTGCCAGGACCATCGCGGCCAGATGGGCACGATGGAGTACATCTCCACCGATCGTGTGGAGATGCACTACCGCATCCCGCTGGCGGAGATCGTGTTCGACTTCTTCGATCAGCTCAAGTCCCGCACCAAGGGCTACGCTTCGCTCGACTATCACGAGGACGGCGAGCAGTCGGCCGACCTCGTCAAGGTGGACATCCTCATCCAGGGCGAGAAGGTGGATGCGTTCAGCGCGATCGTGCACCGCGACAAGGCGTACAGCTACGGCGTGATGATGACGAAGAAGCTGCGTGAGCTCATCCCGCGCCAGCAGTTCGAGATTCCGATCCAGGCGGCGATCGGTTCGCGCATCATCGCCCGCGAGAACATCCGGGCGCTGAGGAAGGACGTGCTCGCCAAGTGCTACGGCGGCGACATCACGCGTAAGCGCAAGCTCCTCGAGAAGCAGAAGGCCGGCAAGAAGCGCATGAAGATGCTCGGCCACGTCGAGGTGCCGCAGGAGGCGTTCATCGCCGCCCTGTCCACCGGCGAGGACGCGAACGACCGCGACACCAAGGACAAGATCCGCGCCGCCCAGAAGAGCGAGGGCTGACGGATACGATCGGAATCGGCCCCCTCGGACGAGGGGGCTCCCGGCGATGCCGGGTGGGGGAGCGAGGGGCGCAGTGAACGCCGGATTGGGGTCTCTCCCTCAGTCCGCCTACGGTGGCCAGCTCCCTCGTCAAAGGGAGCCATATGACCTACGAAATATACATTCACGTGCCGTTCTGCCTGCGCCGTTGCGGCTATTGCGATTTCAACACATACACCGCAGTGGATCTTGGTGCGGGTGCCTCGCGCGGCAACTATGCGAATATGGTCATTCGCGAGATGGAACTGGTGCGACAGTGGCAGCTTGACCATGGCGTCGAGGAGCCGGCGGCCGACACCGTGTTCTTCGGCGGCGGCACGCCCACCATCCTCGCCGCGGACGATCTCGTGGCCATGCTGGACGCCGTCCGCCGCATCTGGGGCGTCGCGCCCGGCGCGGAGATCACCACCGAGGCGAACCCGGACACGGTCAACGAGTATTACATCGACCGTCTCGCCGCGGGTGGGTTCACCCGCATCTCCTTCGGCATGCAGTCGGCCGTGCCGCACGTGTTGAAGACCCTCGACCGCACACACACGCCCGCGAACGTGGCTGCCGGCGTGCGTGCCGCCGACAAGGCGGGTCTGCGTTCCAGCGTCGACCTCATCTACGGCGCACCGGGGGAGAGCCTCGACGATTGGCGCACCTCAGTCGAGACGGCCATCGACTTGGGTGTGAATCATATTTCCGCCTACGCCCTCACCGTGGAACCGACCACCAAAATGGGCAGGCAGATTGCCGCCGGTACCCTGCCCAAGCCGAACGACGACGACGAAGCCGCCAAGTACGAGATAGCCGACGATCTGCTCACGGCAGCCGGACTTGAATGGTACGAAGTCTCCAACTGGGCTCGACCCGGCTACGAGAGCCGCCACAACCTTGGCTACTGGAGGAACGTTGATTGGGCCGGATTGGGTCCGGGGGCGCACAGCCACTACAACACGGTAGGGCGTGCAGTGCCCGCCACCTCCTCTGCTGCTCCCGACGCCACCTCCACTGTCGTCCCGAGCGAAGGCGAAGGGCCTCTGCGCAGCTGGGACATCGCCCACCCGCGCATGTGGGGCACGGCCATCAACGAGAGCCGTATCCCGTGGGGTGGCAGCGAGCCGATCACGGCGACCGAGAACCTCGAGGAGCTCATCATGCTCGGCCTGCGTCTGCGCGAGGGACTCGACCTGAATCGCATCAACCAAGCCATCGTCGCGTCCGCTGAGAACAAGGCCGGCGGTGCCGCAGCGGAAGGCGAAGCCATATCGTTGCAGCCCATCGACGTCGCCGAACTCCAGCCGATGGTCGATGAGGAACTCATCACCGTTGAAGGCGGCAACCGCGTCGTTCCCACCCGCAGGGGGCGGCTGCTCAACGACGCCGTCATCGAACGATTCTTCGACCTCGCCGGCATCTGACCTGGGCGATGGCATGGTCCGTTGACGTCAGGCGACGCCCTACGGCTTATGCCATCGTCTGTTTGGTCATGTGCGTCCGCTACCACGGCAATGGTCGACCGTCGCGGAAGAAACCGCCGGTCGGGCCATCGTCGGGCAGCGTCGCCGCCCAAGTGATGCTTTTCGCGTTCACTTCGACCGGGCGGCCGAACATGCCGGAGCCGAACGTGTCGGTGATGTCCGGGCAGACCGCGTTGACGAGGATGCGCTTGCTGCTTGACTCGCCGACCCCTCATTCGGCGAGCAGCGCTTCCCGGTAATGTCGACCGGCTTCGGCGAGCGCCGCGTCATCCAGTTCCATCGATTCGAACACGACGAACGGCTTTCTCCATACGGCGTGCGTGTAGCGTGCCATCATCCGGTACGGCGAGAGCACCTCATCCATCGTGGCGCCGTCGTCGACCGGCCGGTATTCGCTTTCCGGTCCGCCGGCGGTGGTGGCGACCATGATTTCCTTGTCGCGCAGCGCGTCGTCGTCCGTGCCGTACGCCCAGCCGTATTCGAGCACCTTGTGCGTGGAGTCGTGCTATCGGCGGTGGCCGGACAGAGTTGCCGAAACGACAGTTTCACCCGAATTGTTCATTGCGTCGAAGCCGTCCATCCTCCATAATGACGCTCGTTAAATAGACACCGTGATGATTATGGATGGGGATGGGGCATCAATGCGCAATGTATGGAAGGTGTTCGTGCGGGACTCGCGACGGATCCTCGCGGTGCCGTTCGCGGTGCTGCTGCTGGTGGCGTCCTCGATCATGCCGGGACTGTACGCGTGGCTCAACGTCGCCGCGAACCTCGACCCGTACTCGCTGACCGGCGACGTGCCGATCGCCGTGGCGAACAACGACAGGGGCGCCTCGGTCAACGGCCGGTCGATCGACATCGGCGCGCAGACCGTCGCCTCCCTCAGGACGAACAAGGATCTGGGATGGCGGTTCGTGGACGACTCGCGCGCCATCGCCGGCGTCGAATCGGGGGAGTACTACGCGGCCATCGTCATCCCGTCGGACTTCAGCCGCGACCTGACCTCCATCGTCCACGGCACGCCCGGCAGATCGGAACTCGACTTCTACGTCAACGAGAAGGTCAATTCCCTTTCGCCCCGCGTCGCCGAATCCGGGGCGAACGCCATCGAACAGCAGATCAACGCCGCGTTCGTCTCCACGGTGAGCGACGCGATGACCGGCGAGCTCGCCAAGGCCGCCGCGAACGCCGACACGGGCATGCAAAGCGCCTCCGCCACGCTCTCCGGACAACTGGACGCCACGCGGACCAAGGTGAAACAGGCCAAAACCAAACTCACCGAAGCCAGTCGGGGCATCGACTCCTCTCGCGACACGTTGCAACGGGTCTCGACAAGCCTCGCCTCCCTGTCGACGCAGGCGACCGGACTGTCGTCGAGCCTCGGGACCACGGCCTCGTCGGTCGGGGACGTGCGCGACGGGTTGAACGCCTTCGGCACCCAGGCCGGCGCGGCGATTGGCCAAGGACGGACCGGATTCGGCTCGCTGAGCGGCCGCGTGAACACCCTCGTCGGCTCCATCGACGGCACCGCGGCGCAGACGGCCGGCAAGGTCGACGCCGCGCTGGACCCGCTGGAATCGGCCAACGATTCCCTGGGCGACGCCATCGCCATCCTCGAATCCGATCCGCAGCTCGCCGACAGCGATGTGCTGGGACAGCTCACAACCAAACAGCAGGAGCTCTCCGGCCAGATCGACGACCTGCGTCGGCTCAACGACCGTCTGCCGTCGGATCTCGCGGCGAACGGCGAGCAGATCTCCGCCTCGCTCGATGAAACGCGGAACCGGGTCGACGGCCTGTCCGCGAAACTCGATGACGCCACGGCCAAGGCGAACGGCGGACTGGACGCGATCTCGGCGAAACTCGTCGGCCTGTCCGGCGCGACCGGCTCCGTCTCGAACCAGATCGAGCGAATCTCCGACGGCATCACGCAGATGGACGCGACCCTCGCCATGGCCTCCGACGTGACCGGCCGCACCGTCTCCGCACTGGACGGCGTCGACGAACGGATCGAACGCACGCAGGCCGACTTCGCGCTGCTCGAATCCAGCGAGGCGTGGACGGCGGTCCGCGGCGCGGCCGGCCTTGACGCCGACTCCGTCTCCGGATTCCTCTCCTCACCCGTGGAATTGAAGACCCGCGAATATTTCCCGATGGAGAACTACGGTTCGTCCGTCGCGCCGTTCTTCACGAACGTCGCCTGCTGGGTGGGCTCGTTCGTCGTGCTCACCCTGTTCCGTCACGACGCCGATTCCGACGGCGTCGACGGGCTGACCGCCAAGCAGGCGTTCCTCGGCCGATGGCTGCTGTTCATGCCCGTCGCCATGCTGCAGGGCGTGGTGATCGCCGCGGGCGACCTCGCCATCGGCATCCAATGCGTCTCGCCCGCCGCGTACCTGTTCGGCACAGTCGTATGCTCGATGACCTACATCTCGTTCGTCTACTCGCTGGTGATGATGTTCCGCCACCTCGGCATGGCGTTGAGCGTGATCGGCGTCATCCTCCAGGTGCCCGGCGCCGGCGGCATGTACCCGGTCGAGATGATGTCGCGCTTCTATCAGGTGATCCACCCATGGCTGCCGTTCTCCTACGGCGTGCCCGCATTGCGCGAGGCGATCGGCGGCCTCAACGGTGGCGACTACTGGCGCTATCTCGGACAGGTCTCGCTGTTCGCGGTCGGAGCGCTGTTGGTCGCGATGATGGCCCGTCCCCATCTGGCCGATCTGAACGCGCTGTTCACCCGCCAACTCGCCGACAGCGATCTGATGAACGTGCGCCATCAGGAGATCGTCGGCGCCGACAACGGTCTGATGGCGACGATGCGCAGGATGATGGACGACCGCACATGGGGCGCGGGACTGCGGCGCAGGGCGGAACGGTTCGAACGCCTCTACCCGACGCTGGTGCGCGTCGGCTTCCACCTGGTGTGGGCCATCCCGGTCCTGCTCCTCGCCATCATGTGGATCACCGGACGACGACTCGCATTCCTCGTCGCATGGCTCATCGGCGTGCTCGTCATCGACGTCGCGCTCATCATCATGGAATACCTGCATTGGAACCTGCCCAAACGCGTGCGGCAGAGCGAGATGGGGGAGCGCGACCTGTTCGCCCCGCTCATGGCCGCGCTGCGGGATCTGGGAGTCGGCGCGGAGACGGAGACCACGGCGGCGGAGATGACGCCGACGAAGACCGCGCGAACGGAAATCGCGAACACCGGAAAGGAGAACCGCTGATGCGCAACGTGCTCACCGTGTTCCTCAGGGACATGGACCATGTCCGCAAAGGGGTCGTCACGCTCATCATCGCCATAGGCCTGATCATCATCCCCTCGTTCTACGCGTGGTTCAACATCTACGGCAGTTGGGACCCGTACGACGCAACCAGCGGTCTCAAGGTCGCCGTCGCCAACGAGGACAGGGGATACCGGGGCGACATGCTGCCGGCGAAGGTCAGCATCGGCGACCAGGTCGTCAACACGCTGCGCGCCAACGACGACCTCGACTGGACGTTCGTGGACGCGGACGAGGCCCGCCGGGGCGTGCGCGGCGGCGAATACTACGCCGCGATCGTCATCCCCGCCGACTTCAGCGACGACCTGTTCACCCTGTTCTCCAGCGAACCGCGCAAGGCGAGCATCGTCTACTACTCCAACCCGAAACTGAGCCCGATCGCCCCCACGATCACGAACCAGGGCGCCGCGTCGGTGCGCCTGCAGATCAACGAGATGCTCACCTCCACGGTGGCGAAGGCCGCGTTCGGCGGCATCGAATCCGTGGCCTCGTATCTGGACGACGGCGGTGGCGAAGGACGGATCGCCGCACTGTCCGCCAACCTGAGGAGAACGGCCGACGACCTCGACTCGACCGGCTCACTGGCCGGCGACTACGCGAACCTGACGCGGTCCGCCGCATCGATGCTGACGACGGCCGCCGCATCGATGGACGGCGCCGGCGACACCCTCGCCTCGGACGGCTCCTCGTCGAAGGACCTGTCCGCGAAACTCGACGAGGCCGCCAACGCCCTCGACAAAGCCGATACAGGCATCGAAACCGGACTCGGCACGCTCGCCGACGCCTTCGACACGGTCGGCGGGGACGTCTCCGACGCGGTGTCCGAACCCGCCTCGAACGCGGAGGAGACCGCCGCGCGACTGCGCGCGATCTCCACCGACAAAGTGCGTCCGACGATCGACGCACTCACCGGATACCGCGACGCGCTCACCGCCCTGCGCAACGACGCAGGCACCGACACGGCGAAACACGCCATCGACGCGGCCGTCAGGGACGTGGACCGCACGATTGCCAAACTCGAACGGCACGACACGAAACTCAACAAGGCCGCCGACTCCCTCGAATCCGGCGCGACGACCGCACGGAAGGACGCCGAGGCCATCGCGGCCGAAGCCGGGGGCATGGCGGCCTCCATCCGGGAACTCCGACGCTCCTACAGGCAGGACGTCTCCACGTCACTCGACGGACTCGGCGCCTCCGCCAAGGAGACCGGGCGCCGGACCGTCGAACTCACCGCCACGGCCCGGTCGCTGCTCGCCGACGCGACCGGGACGGTCGGGAGTGCCGGCACGAACGGCGCGGACGGCGCCGGCAGCGGGTCATCGAACGCCGCCTCCGGCATCACCGCCGCCGCGGACGACCTCGACGACGTGAAGACCAAACTGCAGGTCCAGTCATCCAAGCTCACCGCGCTCGCCGACGACATCGACGCGGCGCTGGCGTCCGGAGGCGTGCAGGCGGTGCGCGAGCTGTTCTCCCAGCCGGCCGAGACGCTCGCCACGGCGCTCGTCTCGCCGGTCTCGATGAACCGCAGGGCGTTGTACGCCGTGTCCAACAACGGCTCCGCGATGGCGCCCTTCTACACGCTGATGGCGATCTGGGTGGGCATCACCTTCCTCGGCCTCATCATGAACGTGCAGGTCTCCGAGCGCATGCGGGCCTCGATCCCCGGCATCAGGGGATGGCAGTGCTACCTGGGCCGCGGCATGACGTTCGGCGCGTTCGCGTTCGTGCAGTCGACGATTCTGGGACTCGGCGACCTCCTCTACCTGCGCGTGCAGACCGTCGATCCGTGGCGGTTCATGCTGTGCCTGTGGTGGACGGCGTTCGTGTGCAGCGTGTTCATCTACACGCTGGGCGCGGTGTTCGGCAACATCGGCAAGGCGGTCAGCACCGCGCTGATGATCGCGCAGATCGCCGGCATCGGCGGCACGTTCCCGGTGCAGATGCTCGCCAAGGGCTTCCGCGACATCCACCCGTACTTGCCGTTCTCGCATGCGATCGCCGCCCTGCGCGAGACGATCGGCGGCTTCTACGGGAACGTGTACTGGGAGCAGATGGGGCGTCTGGGCATCTACCTCGTCGTGGCCCTGCTCATCGGCATCCCCCTCTACACTCCGATCAGCCGCCTCATGAACCGTACCAACGAACTCGTCGCCAGCACGGGGGTGATGGGCTGAGGACACCAAGGAAGCCCGGTGGACTTCCGACTGTCCTCAGCCTGAGCGAGGCGGAAGCCGAGTGAGGGTGATGTTAAGCCCGCCGTAGGCGGGTTCGTCATTGCTGGGGTCGGAGGCGAGGGCACCAAGGAAGCCCGGTGGGCTTCCGGCTACCAGAGGATGTCCACCGGGGCCGTGGTCTTGTTGATCTCGATGATCCGGCAGATCTCCTCCGGGCTCTCCTTGCATCCGCGTCGGATCCACAGCCAGACGATCGAGGCGACGGCGGAGACGAGGATTTCCATCGCGTAGTCCGCGGGAATGCCCCTGTACATGTTCTGCGGTTCGGCGCCGGAGCGTGTCGCCTGTATGACGATCAGCTGCTTCAGGACCTTCTTGAGCCGGTCGTAGAGCTGCATGTCGTTGCCGGATTGGGAGACCACGTTGAAGAACTCGTAGTCCCGTTTGATGTACACCAGCGCCTCGGAGATCGACTTCGCCTGGAAGACGTCGCAGATGGGCTTGCCGGCTCGCGTCGTGACGGTGCCGTCGGCGTCGGCGTTGGTCAGGAGAATGGCGGTCAGGTCGTCGATCGTGTCGTCGATGAGCTGCTGCTTCAGGTCGAACTTGTCGAGGTAGTGCATGTAGAAGGTGCCGCGGTTGATGCCGGCGGTGCGGGCGATGTCGCTCACGGTCATCGCGTCGAACCCCTTGTCGCGCATCAGTGTGGTGAAGGCGGACTTGATCTTCGCCTCGGTCTTGGTGTTGCGTTTGCCCGTCATCGGTAGCTCCCCGTCGTGCCGTTTCCCGTTTCCGACGTCATTGCGGCGTCCGTGCGCCGCATGATGTCGCCATCCACCCATTGTATCAACGTGTTGTCCGTTTAATGCAGGAATCAACGATTCGCCGGAAACCGTTCAATATAGACGGAATCGGGAAAGCTGTTCATTGACCGGCCCGGCAATCCGCCCATACAATCGCAAATAGTTAAATCAACATGTTGTCTATTGCGGAAGGTGAACACGACGATGGCGTACATCGAGATGATCCACAGCTTCAAGCGGTACCACATGGGCGACACGACGATCACGGCCAACAACGACGTGAGCTTCGGCATCGAGAAAGGCGAACTCGCCATCATCCTCGGAGCGTCCGGCGCCGGCAAATCCACCGTGCTCAACATCCTCGGCGGCATGGACACCAACTCCGAAGGGCAGGTGATCATCGACGGCAAGGACATCTCGAACTACACCGCGCACCAGCTCACCGACTACCGTCGCCACGACATCGGCTTCGTGTTCCAGTTCTACAACCTCGTCGCCAACCTCACCGCACGCGAGAACGTGGAACTCGCCTCCGAAATCGTGCATGACGCGCAGGACCCGGTGCAGGCGCTCATCGACGTCGGCCTCGAACACCGCATCGACAACTTCCCGGCGCAACTGTCCGGCGGCGAACAGCAACGCGTCGCCATCGCGCGTGCCGTCGCCAAGAACCCGAAGATCCTCCTGTGCGACGAGCCGACCGGAGCGCTCGACTACAACACCGGCAAACAGGTGCTGCAAATCCTTCAGGACCAGAGCCGCCTCAAAGGCGCCACCGTCGTCATCGTCACCCACAACTCGGCCATCGCGCCCATCGCCGACCGTGTCATCCACATGCACGACGCCCGCGTCAAATCCATCGAGACCAACGAACACCCGATGGACATCGAGAATCTGGAGTGGTGACCATGAGCAGAATCCGCAAGCGCATGCTGTGGAAGGACATCCGCATCACCCTCGCCAAATCCAAAGGTCGGTTCCTCTCCATCGTGAGCCTCATGGCCTTGGGATCGTTCGCCCTCGTCGGACTGTTCGTCACCGGACCCGACATGAAGATCACCGGCACCGACTTCTACGGACGGCATAATCTCGCCGACGTCACCGTGATCAGCGACTACGGCCTGAGCAAGGACGACGAACGGATCATCCGCGCGACCGACGGCGTCGACAAAGCCGAATTCGGTTACTTCAAAGACGTGACCATCCGCAACTCCGACCACAGCATACGCGTCTACTCGAAACCGGAATCGGTCTCCACCTACGAGGTGGTCGAAGGACGCATGCCCGAACACGCGAACGAAATCGCGCTCGACCGTGCCGAACGCGACACCTACGCGGTCGGCAGCACCATCAGACTCAAGGAACGACCCGACATCGCCGGCGACACCGTGCTTACACGCAACGACTTCACCGTCGTCGGATTCGTCGACGCCAGCGACACCGTCTCCAACCTCAACATGGGACAATCCACCGCCGGCACCGGCGAACTCGACGGCTACGCGGTCGTCACGACAACCGTGTTCGACTCCGACGTGACGATGATCGGCCGCGTCACCTTCCACGACACACAAGACGTCGACTACTGGACCGCCGACTACCGCGACCGCGTCAACGCGCACAAGACCACGCTGACCAAGCGACTCGCCAACCAGCCCGACGCGCGTGCCGCCTCCATCCGCGAAGACCGACGCGCGCAGATCGACAAGGCCCAACGCAAGGTCGACGACGCCAAACAGCAGCTCATCGACGCGCAACAACAACTCGACGACGCGAAAACCCAGATCGAAAACGGCAAAGACCAACTGGCCGACGGGACCATCCAAGCCGCTGACCAGGCATCCGCCGCCGTCGCCGAACTCGCCGGAGCAACCGCGCAGATAGCCTCCGCCGACTCCCAACTCGACGCCGCACAGACCGCGCTCGCCGCCGGCGCGCAACAACTCACCCAAGGGCAGGGCCGACTCGACGAGTCATGGACCCAACTCGTCCAGGCGAAGACCCAGCTCGACCAGGCGCGCACCCAGCTCGACGCGGCCAAATCCGTGCTCGACAAGATCGGCACGCTCCTCGCGCAATGGGAGGAAAGCGGATTGACCGGCGGCGCATACGACAGCGCCCAAACGCGATACGACCAGGCGCTCGCCGCCTACAACGATGCCGCCTCGCAATATAACGCGAAGCTCGCCGCCTACAACGACGCGCTCGCACAGTGGAACGACGGGGCGTCGCAGCTCGAACAGGGCTCGCAGGACTATCAGGACAACGCCGCCGCCATCGCCGACGCGCGCACCCAGCTTGCCGCCAAACAAGGCGAGCTCGGTGCGGCCGTCTCGACCCTGACCGGCCGCGGCGCGTCCGGAACAGACGCGCAAGGCGGCGTCTCCCAACTCGTCGAGGGCCAACGCGCCCTTGAGAAGGCGCAGGAAGAATACGACGCGAAACTCGCCGAATTCAACGCCGCCAAACCCGCCGCCGAGCGCAAGATAGCCGAAGCAGAACGCAACATCGCGCTCGCCCGCGAGAAGGTCGATACGCTCGAAGTACCCGCCTATTCGATCGACGGGCGACGCGAAGGACTGACCTCGGAAGGCTATCGCGTCTACGAGATCATCGCGGGCATCGTCGAGAAACTCGCCCTGATCTTCCCCGTGTTCCTCTATCTCGTGGCGGCGCTCGTCACCTTCACCACGATGGGGCGCATGGTCGATGAGGAACGCGTCAACTCCGGCACATTGAAGGCACTCGGCTACGGGAACGCGGACATCCTGAAGAAATTCACCTGCTACGGCTTCCTCGCCTCCACGCTGGGTACCGTCATCGGCGTCGCGGCCGGCCATACGCTGCTGCCGCTCATCGTCGACCACGCCTACTCCGACGGATTCACGATGCCGCGCATCGCGCTGGCGTTCCACCCCGGCATCACGGCGATCGCGTTCCTGCTCGCCTGGGCGAGCGCCGTCGTGCCCGCCACGCTGGCGGCATCGCGCGAGCTTAGGGAGAAGCCGGCCGCGCTGCTCCTGCCCAAACCGCCGGCCAAGGGATCGAAGATCCTGCTCGAACGGTTCACACCGGTATGGAATCGTCTGAGCTTCACGCGCAAGGTGACCGCGCGCAACCTGTTCCGTTACAAGTCGCGCGGGCTGATGACGATCCTCGGCGTGGCCGGTGCGGTCGCCCTGCTCACCGCAGGTCTCGGCGTGCAGGGGTCGATCGGGCAGATCAGCGAACGCCAGTTCGGCGAAATCGTCCATTACGATCTCATCGTCGCCGAGAAAAGCGACAACAACGACGAACAGCGAGCCTCCGTGAAACGGATGATGAAGCGTGACGCCGTCGCCTCCTCCACGCCGATTCGCTACGAGGAGGCCACGACGGAAGGTGGCAGTCAGGGCGACAAGCAGGATGTCACGGTGATCGTCACCGACGACGCCTACAACTTCGGCCGATACATGACGTTGCGTTCGCGCTCCGGGCACGAGCCGCAGATACTCACCGACCGCGGGGCCGTCATCTCCGAGCGCATGGCCTCGATGCTCGGCGTGAAGGAGGGTGACACGGTGAGCGTCACCGATTCCACGGGCTCGAAGCGCACGGTGCGCGTGGACGGCGTGACCGAGATGTACATCGGGCACTTCATGTTCATGTCCTCCGGGGGCTACGAACGCGTGTTCGGCGAGGACTGGACGGCGAACGCGTACATGGTCCGGCTCAAGAACCCGGATACGGCGAACGCCGGACGCGTGGGCGCCTCGTTCATGAGGAACGACGGCGTCAGGGGAGTGGTGCAGAACATCACCGCGAAGAACCAGGTGGCCACGATCGTCGACTCGCTCGACCAGATCATGGAGGTGCTGATCCTCGTGGCCGCGCTCCTGGCCGTGGTGATCCTGTACAACCTCACCAACCTCAACGTGTCCGAACGCATCCGCGAACTGTCCACCGTCAAGGTGCTCGGATTCCATTCGAACGAGACGACCATGTACATCTACCGGGAGACCATCGTGCTCTCCGTGATCGGAATCCTCGCCGGGTACGGAATCGGTGCCGGGCTCCACCGGTACATCATCACCGAGGTGCCGCCGGACGAGGTCATGTTCGACCCCGCGCTCGGCTGGCCGGCGTTCGTCGCGCCTGCCGCGCTCATCGCCGTGGTGCTCGCCGTGCTCGGCGTGGTCGTCTACGTGAGGCTTCGCGACGTGGACATGCTCGCCGCGCTCAAGTCGGTGGAGTGAAGCCCGGAAGGGGTGCCCGCGAGCCGATGGACGGGGCGGACGGACGCCCCTCCCGGGCCTGCCGGTTCGTTCCTATGTCCGGTTCGCCCTTTTAACTAGTGCGTTGGATTGAAGGGCAGACAGGACGACGACGGGAGGAGACGCGCATGGCGAGAAGCACGGGGCATTCCCGTCCGGTGATCAAGGACGTCGCCAGACTCGCCGGCGTCTCCGCGCCCACCGTATCCCGCTACCTCAACGGCACCGTGAAGGTGTCCGAGGAGAAACGGGCGCGCATCGCCAAGGCCATCGAGGAGCTCGGTTACGAACCGAGCGTCGTGGCCCGCGCCCTGTCCAACCGGGAAATGGACACGGTGGTGGTCTTCGCCGCCAATCCGGAGGCGTTCTCCACCTCCGAGACCAACCACGGGGTCGAGCGGGCGGCACGTGCGTGCCGGTTCCTCATGAACATCGTCTCCTTGGACGAGTCCGACATGGATTCGGTCGAGGCTCGGGTCAGGATGGGTCTGTCCGTGCGTCCCGCCGGCGCCATCGTCTACCAGTACGACCGTGCCGGCATCAAGGCGCTCGATTACCTGCCGAAGGACCTGCCGCTGGTCGTCGTCGGCGGCGGATTCGGTGATGCCGACCGCCAGATCGTCAATGCGGAGCGCGAGGCCGGACGGTGGATGACCATGCACCTGCTTGACATGGGGCACGAGACCGTCTTCCACGTGACCCGCCCGAAAGGTCCTACCGACAACACCCGTACCGACGGCTGGCGTGACGCGCTCGAGGAGCGCGGCGTCGCCATCCATGAACCGATCGTCGTGTCGCGCGATCTGGAGGAGGCCGTCGCGGCCGGGCGTGCGTTGGGGGAGCGCGACGACGTGACCGCGGTCTTCGCCGGCGACGACGAGACCGCCGTCGCCGTGATTCGCGGGTTGAGGGAGAAGGAGCGTCAGGTGCCGGACGATGTGAGCGTCGTCGGCTTCGATGACCGCAACTTCGCCTCCATGTGGTCGCCTGCGTTGACCAGCTACGGCCAGAACTACCTTGAGATGGGGCAGCGCGCTTTCCGCATGCTCTACGAGCAGGTGAAGGCCAAGCGCGACGGCGTCGAGCCGCCCGATCCCCGCGTCGAGGTTGTCGAGGGGCAGCCTGCATTGCGCGCCTCCGAAAGCGTATACGTGCCGTGGCGCTGACGGCGTTTCTGGTTCCTGTGACGGTTTCGGTGACGGTTTCTGTGACGGTTTTCTGTGACGGTTTTCTGTGACGGTGCGCCGGGGGTGCGGTGGTGACACACCGTCAACCCGCCTGTGCGCGACGCCGTCACGAAAACGGCTAAAATTGGGTATTGACTTTTTCCGCAACTCGGTATATGGACAGCGAAACGCGAAGGACATAGTGCGACGCTACGCTGTCAACAGCAACTGACCCAAGTGGCACGCTTCCGCGCGCCCGATACCAATTGAGGTGATTTCGGTGACATTCAAAGCCCCGCTTGATCTCACGGTCCACGCTCCGGATGGAATGTACGACCCCTCCAACGAGCATGACGCCTGCGGTGTGGGCATGGTCACCACGCTCAACAAGCGCCCCGAGCACAAGATTGTCAAGGACGCCATCGAGGTGCTGGTCAACCTCGACCACCGCGGCGCGGTCGGTGCCGAGGAGAACACGGGTGACGGCGCCGGCATCCTGATGAGCATGCCGGACGAGTTCATGCGCGCCACCGTGCCCGCCGAACTGCCCGCCGCAGGCCACTACGCCGCCGGCATCGCGTTCCTCGACCGCGACATCGAGACCTCCGGCCAGCAGGAGCAGGCTATCGCGAAGATCGCCCGCGAGGAGGGCCTTGAGGTCCTAGCGTGGCGCGTCGTGCCCACCAACCCGGACGGCCTCGGCCTGCAGGCTCTCGCTGCCATGCCCGGCTTCAAGACGCTCGTCCTGGCCGACCCTGAAGGCGGCCTTGCCGGCATCGAGCTCGACCGCAGGACGTTCCGCATCCGCAAGCGCGTCGAACACGAGGTGGGCGTGTACTTCGCCTCCCTGTCCGCGCGCACCATCACGTACAAGGGCATGCTGACCACCATGCAGCTGACCCATTTCTTCCCGGATCTCGTCGACGAGCGCATGAAGGCCACCGTGGCCATCGTCCACTCCCGCTTCTCCACGAACACGTTCCCGAGCTGGCCGCTCGCCCAGCCGTTCCGCCTGCTCGCCCACAACGGCGAGATCAACACCATCCAGGGCAACCGCAACTGGCTGTCCGCCCGTGAGGGTCGACTGAGCTCCGAATTGCTCGGCGAGTTCGAACCGCTGCTGCCGATCACCACGCCCGGCTACTCGGATTCCGGCACCTTCGACGAGTGTCTCGAACTGCTGCACCTCGCCGGCCGTTCCCTGCCGCACGCCATCTGCATGATGCTGCCGCCGGCATGGGAGAAGAACCCCGACCTCGACCCGGACGTGCGCGCCTTCTACGAGTACAACAACACGCTCATCGAACCGTGGGACGGCCCGGCCGACATCGTCTTCACCGACGGCACCCAGGTCGGTGCGCTGCTCGACCGCAACGGATTCCGTCCCGGCCGCTGGCAGCTCACCGACGACGGCTACCTTGTGCTCGCTTCCGAGGCGGGCGTCCTGCCCGAGATGGAGCAGGAGCACATCGTCTCCAAGGGCCGTCTCGAGCCCGGCAAGATGTTCCTCGTGGACACGGCGGAAGGCCGCATCATCCCGGACGAGGAGATCAAGAAGTCCCTCGCCGCCCAGCACCCGTACCGCAAGTGGGTGGAGGGCAACTCCGTGGAGATGAGCGACCTGCCCGCCCGCGAGCACGTCAACCACTCCGGCCAGTCCGTGCAGCGCCGCCAGCGCGCCTTCGGCTACACCGAGGAGGACCTGAAGATCGTCCTCACGCCGATGGCCAACACCGGCAAGGAGCCGCTCGGCTCCATGGGCAACGACACCCCGCTGCCCGCGCTCTCCAAGCGCCCGCGCATGCTGTTCGACTACTTCAACCAGAAGTTCGCCCAGGTCACCAACCCGCCGCTCGACTGGGAGCGCGAGGAGACCGTCACCTGCCTCGAATCCGCGATCGGCCCCGAGCCGAACCTGCTTGCTGACTCCGAGCTGCATGCGAAGAAGATCCTCATCCCGCTGCCCGTCATCAACTCCGACGAGATGGCCCAGCTCAAGCGTCTCGACAAGGCACGCATCTTCGGCGGCTACTACCGCCCCTACGTGGTCCGCGGCCTGTACCAGGTGGCCGGCGGCGGCGAAGCCCTCCAGCAGCGTCTGGACGAGATCTTCGCCGAGATCGACGAGGCCATCGACAACGGCAGCAACTTCATCGTGCTGTCCGACCGTGACTCCAACCACACGTGGGGCCCGATTCCGTCGCTGCTGCTCACCTCCGCCGTGCAGCACCATCTGCTGCGCCGCCACACCCGCACCCAGGTCTCCCTGGCGGTCGAGGCCGGCGACGTGCGCGAGATCCACCACGTCGCCCTGCTCATCGCCTACGGCGCCGCCTGCGTGAACCCGTACCTGGCGTTCGAATCCGTCGAGAACCTGTCGCGCGAAGGCTACGTGAAGGTCGATCCCGCCACCGCCGTGAAGAACCTCACCAAGGCGCTGTCCATCGGCGTGCTCAAGATCATGGCCAAGATGGGCGTCTCCACCATCATGAGCTACCGCGGAGCCCAGCTGTTCGAGGCCGTGGGCCTGAGCCAGCAGGTCGTCGACGAATACTTCACCGGCACCACCACCCGCGTGGGCGGCGTCGGCCTCGACGAGATCGCCGAGGAGGTCGCCTCCCGCCATCGCGTCGCCTACCCGAACCAGTGGACCGCGTCCCCGCACCGCAACCTGCGCACCGGCGGCCTCTACAAGTGGCGTCGCACCGGCGAGGACCACCTCAACGACCCGGAGGCCATCTTCCTGCTGCAGCAGTCCACCCAGCGCGGCGACTACGGCATGTTCAAGAAGTATTCGCACCACATCGACGACACCTCCAACAGGCTCATGACGCTGCGCGGCCTCATGAAGTTCAACAACACACGCAAGCCGATCGACATCTCCGAGGTCGAGCCGGCCAGCGAGATCGTCAAGCGGTTCTCCACCGGCGCGATGAGCTACGGCTCCATCTCCCAGGAGGCGCACGAGACGCTCGCCATCGCCATGAACACGATCGGCGCGCGCTCCAACTCCGGCGAGGGCGGCGAATCCGACGACCGCATCGAGGATCCGCAGCGCTACAGCCGCATCAAGCAGATCGCGTCCGCGCGCTTCGGCGTAACCTCCGACTACCTGGTCCACGCCACCGACCTGCAGATCAAGCTCGCCCAGGGCGCCAAGCCGGGCGAAGGAGGCCACCTGCCGGGAGCCAAGGTCCCGCCGTGGATTGCCAAGGTCCGCCACGCCACCCCGGGCGTCGAGCTCATCTCCCCGCCGCCTCACCACGACATCTACTCCATCGAGGATCTCAAGCAGCTGATCAACGATGCGAAGATGGCGAACCCGAAGGCCCGCGTCCACGTCAAGCTCGTCTCCGAGTTCGGCGTCGGCACCATCGCCGCGGGCGTGGCCAAGTGCCATGCCGACGTGGTGCTCATCTCCGGCTACGACGGCGGCACCGGCGCGGCCCCGCTCAACGCGATCCGCCATGCGGGCACCCCGTGGGAGATCGGCCTGTCCGAAACGCAGCAGACGCTGATTCTCAACGGCCTGCGCTCCCGCATCGTCGTCCAGTGCGACGGCGAGCTCAAGACCGGCCGCGACGTCGTCATCGCCGCCCTGCTCGGCGCCGAGGAATTCGGCTTCGCCACCGCGGCGCTGATCGTCGAAGGCTGCGTCATGATGCGCGCCTGCCAGAAGAACACGTGCCCGCAGGGCATCGCCACCCAGGATCCGGAGCTTCGCGCCCGCTTCCGCGGCAAGCCCGAGCATGTGGTCAACTTCTTCATGTTCATCGCCGAAGAGGTCCGCGAGATCCTCGCCGAACTCGGCTTCCGCACGCTCGAGGAGGCCGTCGGCCACGTCGAATGCCTCGACCAGGACGAGGCCATCAAGCGCTGGAAGTCCGATGGCATCGACCTGAGCAACGTGCTCAAGCAGGCCGGTCCCGTGCCGGGCACCATCCTGCACAACACGGAGAGCCAGAACCACGAGCTGGAGAAGGCGCTCGACAACCGGTTCATCGAACTCGCTCAGCCGGCGCTCGAACACCAGGAGCCCGTGCGCATCGATATGCCGATCCGCAACGTCAACCGCACGGTCGGCACGATGGTCGGCTACGAGATCACGCGCCGCTATGGTGCCAAGGGCCTGCCCGACGACACCATCGACATGACCCTGCACGGCTCCGGCGGCCAGTCCATCGGCGCGTTCATCCCGCGCGGCGAGACCATCCGCGTGTACGGCGAGGTCAACGACTACGCCGGCAAGGGCCTGTCCGGCGGACGCCTCATCGTGCGTCCCGAGGACGGCGTGACCTTCGACCCGCATGAGGACGTCATCGCCGGCAACGTCACCGGCTTCGGCGCCACCTCCGGCGAGATGTTCGTCGCCGGCAAGGCGGGCGAACGCTTCGCCGTGCGCAACTCCGGCGCCACGTTCGTCGTCGAGGGCGTGGGCGACCACGGCTGCGAGTACATGACCGGCGGCACCGTCGTGGTGCTCGGCCCGACCGGCCGCAACTTCGGCGCCGGCTTCTCCGGAGGCAACACGTACGTGCTCGACCTCGACATGAAGCAGGTCAACCCGGAGGCCGTGGAATCCGGCGCGCTGCTCTTCGAGCCGCTCGACGCCGAAACCTCCGACCTCGTCAAGGGCCTCGTCAAGAAGCACGCCGAGGAGACCGGCTCCGAATTCGCCGCATCCCTGCTGGCGGATTGGGACGAGACCGCCAAGCGCTTCACTCACGTCGTCCCCAAGCAGTTCGTCGCCATGACGAAGGCCATGGAGGAGGCGGAAGCCAACCACATCGATTTCAACACGCCCGGCGCTTGGGAACAGGTGTACGAGCACGTCATGGAAGGAGCGCGCTGACATGGGCGACCCGAGAGGATTCCTGAAAGTCCGCACCCGCCGCGAGCTGGCCGAACGTCCGGTCGAGCAGCGCATCAAGGACTGGTTCGACGTGCATGCCGAATCCGGCCTGCAGTCGTGGACCACCGAACAGGCGGCCCGCTGCATGGACTGCGGCACCCCGTTCTGCATGACCGGCTGCCCGCTGGGCAACCTCATCCCCGAATGGAACGACCTGGTTCGCCAGGAGCAGTGGGAGGACGCCTACCAGCGTCTGAGCCTGACCTCCAACTTCCCGGAGTTCACCGGCCGCATCTGCCCGGCATTGTGCGAATCCGCGTGCGTGCTCGGCATCCACCAGCCGCCGACCATGATCAAGAACGACGAGGTCACCATCATCGACCAGGCGTGGGAGCTGGGCATCGTCAAGCCGATGCCGCCCCAGCGCCTCACCGATCAGACCGTCGCCGTCGTCGGCTCCGGTCCCGCCGGCCTCGCCGCCGCGCAGCAGCTCACGCGCGCCGGCCACACCGTCGTTGTCTACGAGAAGGACGACGCGCTCGGCGGCCTCATGCGCTACGGCATCCCGAACTTCAAGCTCGAGAAGACGCTCATCGACCGCCGCATCAAGCAGATGGAGGCCGAAGGCACCCGCTTCGAGACCGGCGTGGAGATCGGCAAGGACATCAGCTGGGACGACCTGCGCGACCGGTACGACGCGGTCGTCGTCGCCATCGGCTCCCGCGTGCCGCGCGACATGAAAATCCCCGGCCGTGAACTCGACGGCATCCACTTCGCAATGGAGTTCCTGCCCGACGCGACCCGGCGCATCTACGGCGCGCCGCTCGAGCACGACATCACCGCCAAGGACAAGCACGTCATCGTGATCGGCGGCGGCGACACCGGCTCCGACTGTCTCGGCACGTCCATCCGCCAGGGTGCGAAGGACGTCACCGTGCTGCAGATCATGCCGAAGGAACCGACCGAACGTCCCGACAACCAGCCGTGGCCGACCTTCGCACGCCTCTACCAGAAGACCACGTCGATGGCCGAAGGCGGCGAATACCTGTACTCCACGGATTCGGTGAACTTCATCGGCTCCGACGAGGAGCAGAGCCGCGTCCACATCGAGAACTCCACCACCGCGGAAGGCTTCGTGGCGGACGAGCACGGCCACGTGACCGGTCTCAAGGTCGTCTCCGTCGCGCCCGGCGAGAACGGCCCGTTCACCCGCCAGCCCGGCACCGAACGCGTGCTGCCCGCCGACCTGGTGCTCATCTCCGTGGGCTTCCTCCACCCGGACACCACGACCATCGTCGACCAGCTGCCCGTCGAGCTCGACCAGCGCGGCAACATCGCCCGCGACGACAAGTTCGCCACCTCGCAGGACGGCGTGTTCGTGTGCGGCGACGCCGGCCGAGGCCAGAGCCTCGTGGTGTGGGCCATCGCGGAGGGCCGCTCCTGCGCGGCCGCCGTGGACGAATACCTGTCCAGCGAGCACACCAGCGAGCTGCCCGCGCCGATCACGGCCTCGCAGCGTCCGATGATGTTGCCCCGCTGAGGTTCGGCCTGAGGGTTTCGGCCGATAGGGGAGCGATTCCCGTCGGGCGTGTTGCGTCGCCTCGCCGACTGGTGATGGCGAGGCGACGTTTCCCGACGGGGTCGCCGTTACGTCGATGAACGGTGTCGTGACCATGGTCGCGGCACCGTTTTCGTATGCCCGGACACCGACCTCGCCTTTCGCCTGTTCCTGGCTTTCGTCTTCGCCTGCGCCGGCGTCCGTTTCGCGTCCGCCGGCGTCCGCATCGTCCATCGCGCGACCGGGGGTGGATGGCGGGTAGGGGTTGCCCCCATGTCTGGAGCGTGGGCGACAATGACAACGTAGTGTCGGTGGTTTGTGATTGGCGCGGGAGGAAGTGGCATGTCGCGGCTGATGACGGATCGCTCCCGCGCCGCGGCGTTGTCCATGCGGCTGTCTGACGCGTTCCTCATCATCGTCTTCGCGGTCCAATGTCTGGGACAGGCGTTGGGGTACAACAGCGGCGACGAAGCGTATGTTCTCATCACCGCATTGGGCTGCGTCCTGCTGGCCAACGCCATGATATGCCGGGCGTATGGTGTCCGTGACATCGTTGTCGCGTTGCTGCTGATCGGTGTGGCGCTGCTGAACATGATGCTGACCGGCGAGTTCACGGTGTTGCTTTCGGTGTTGCTGATTCTGGCGGCATGGGACATGGAGATCCGCCTGGTTCTGCTGTGCGCGTGCCTCGCCAAGGGCGTGGGGTTGGCCGTGCTGGCCCTGTTCGGTTGGGTCGGGGTGTTCGACATCACCCGCACCACCCATTATTCCGCCGCCGCGGGTGGGTTCGTCACCCGTATCGGCATCAACGGCGGTTCGACGAACATCGTCCACCTGTGCTTCTTCATGGTGCTCGCCCTGAGCTGCGTGTTGTGGCGTCGGGCTTCCTCACTGCCGTCGCTGTCGCTGATGTTCATGGGCAATGCCGGGCTGTATCTTGTGTTCACGCGCAGCATCACCGGATTGGCCGTCACGTCGGGCATGCTGCTGCTTGCCGGCCTGTTGCGGTATTGGCCGTGGTTCGCGGCGGTCTTCGACCGGTGCGCGCATTTCGTCGTGCCGGCGTGCGTGCTCTTCTTTCTGGGCACCGGCTACCTGTATCGGGGGGCTTCGGGCTGGCTGGGCACGCTCGACCATCTGATGACCGGCCGCATCCGCAACGACCACTGGTGGTTGGCGAACTACGGCGTCAGCTTGTTCGGCCAGTCCAGTCCGGTGCGGGACGTGGCGTTCGACAACAGCGTCGTGTACATGGCGGTCCGTCAGGGGTTGGCCCTGAGCGTGCTCCTGTTCGGGGCCATCTGGCTGATGCTGCTGCGGTACGGCCGGCAGCGGCGTACGGACATGACGTTCCTGCTGTTCGTCGTGTTCGTGTATGCGATGAGCGAGAGCTTCCTGCCGAGCGCGGTGACGAATCCCGCGCTGTTCGCGTTGCTGCCCCTGATCCGGGGCTCCCACGGCGCCCAGGACGTGCAGAACGTGCAAGACGTGCAAGGTTGTTCCGATTCGGAGGAAAGGTGTCTGATATGACGGTGCTTACATTCCTGCATGCGTTGCGTCGCCATCTGGTCATGGCGATCGTAATCCCGCTCGTCGTGACCGTCGGCGCGGTGGGATTGTCGTTCTCGCAGACGCCGATGTACGCCGCCACCGCGAAGCTGTTCGCCATGTATCAGGGGTCGTCGGAGGGGACGTCCGACCTGACCAACGGTGCCAGCTACATCGCAAGCCAGATCGACAGCTATCCGGATCTGGTCAAGACCAATGCCGTGCTCAAGCCGGTCATCAACCGGTATGGTCTCGACGACACGGTCGCTTCCCTGGGCGAGCGCATCGACGTGCAGCGCCCCGAGGGGACGATGCTGCTGACGATCACCGTCACCGACGGGAATGCGCAACGGTCCGCCGAACTCGCCAACGCCGTCGCGCAGTCGCTGCAGCATCAGGTGTCCTCCGGTCTGTACGAGCATGGGGACCAGACCGACGCCGTGTCCCCGATCAACCTGAGCGTCGTGGACGAGGCGTTGCCGCCGTCGAAACCGTCCAAACCGAATCATGTCAAATACGGTGTGGTGGGCATGCTCGCGGGCGTCGTGCTTGCGGTCACGGCGGTCGTCCTGCGTTCGCTGCTCGACGTGCGCATCCACGACCGCAAGGACTTCGCCGCCCTTGTACCGGACATGCCGATCTTCGGCGAGCTCGCCAAGGGCCCGGGGTATGCGGGCGATGCCGCCGCGGTGATCGGCAGGCCCGGTGGCATGGAGGCCGACGAGATCCGCCGCATCCGCACGAACCTGCTGTTCTCCAAGCCGGCGTCGGCGGACAACAAGGGGAACGTGCTCGTCGTCACTTCCGTGCAGGCGGGGGAGGGGAAGACGACGTTCAGCGTCAACCTCGCCGCCGCCTGTGCGGAGGCCGGTCGCCGCGTGCTGCTCATCGACGCGGATCTGCGGCATCCGTCCGTCGCCGACCGTCTGGGTATCACGGGGTCGCTGGGCCTCGCGCACGTGCTCACCGCGCAGGCCTCGTTCGAGGACGCGGTGCAGCAGTATTGGAAAGCCAACTACAGCGTGCTGCCGGCCGGCCGCAGGACCGAGAACCCGAACATGCTCATCGACTCCGATGGTATGCGCAGCCTGCTCAAGCATGTCGCGTCCCTCTACGATGACGTGATCGTCGACACCTGCCCGCTCATGGTGGGCAATGACGCCGCATTGCTGGCGCGCGGGCAGGGGAATGTGATCATGCTCGTCGGGCTTGGCGTGGAGGACCGCAGGGAGCTGCCGGAAGCCCTCGAAGGGCTCGAGATGGCCGATGTCAAGCCGTTGGGCGCGGTGCTGAACTACGCCGAACGGCACGACCGTCAGGGACACTATTACGGCAACTACTATCACAACGCGGACAAGCGGAAGAAGACCGGCAGGAGAAGCGCCGGCAGGAAGAAGTAGGCCATGACCGCCGATGCGAAAGGGACCACGATCCCCAAGGTCATCCACTACTGCTGGTTCGGACATGGTCCGCTGCCCGAGGAGGCGGAGGCGTGCATCGCCAGCTGGCGGTGGTACTGCCCCGATTTCGAGATTCGTCGATGGGATGAATCGAACTTCGACGTGTCGCAGGTGCCGTACGTGCGTGAGGCGTACGAGGCCGGGCGGTGGGCGTTCGTGTCCGATTACGTGCGTCTGTGGGTCATCGAGCATGAGGGCGGCGTGTACCTGGACACGGATGTCGAGGTGGTGGCGCCGTTGGAACAGTTGTTGGCGGGTATGACGTGTGTGGTCTGCGAGGAACGTCCCGGGCGCGTCAACACGGGCGTGGGATTCGCCGCGACGCCCCATCATCCCGCGGTCAGGGCCATGCTGGAGGAATACCGGGACGCCCGATTCCTCACTGCAACGGGCGCGTATGACCTCACCGCATGCCCGGTCCGCAATACGCGCGGCATGCGGAAGGTCGGATACCGTGGGGCCGCAGGCGTCCTCGACGATGCGGACTGCATGGTGCTTCCGGCGGAGGTCATGTCGCCGATGGACCCGGAGACGGGGGAGCTTCACATGACCGACAGGACCGTGTCCATCCACCATTTCGCGGCGTCGTGGAAAACGGACGAGGAAAAACGCGACTACGCGTCCAAGCAGGCGTTGCGAAGACGGTTCGGCAGGTTCGGTGTACTGCTGTACCATGCGTCCGTGTTCACGCGTGCCGTCCGACGCGACGGTGTGGGCGCGGCGTTGGGCCGTGTCCGCGTCTGGTTTGCGGGACGGTTGCGGAAGTAGTGTTGTCGGGGCGCGACACTGTCCGATTGCGAGGACATCGTCGGCAGGGGACGGGAAGGAGACGGAAGATGCGTTTGGGCGCGGGCATGATGGTGAGGAAACTGCTGCGGAAAGCGGCCATGGCGACCCATCTGAACGGTGCGATCTACCGGTGGATGATGCCGCGCATCTCGCGAATCCTGCCGATTCCGCCGTTGCATGAGAGCTCGAAGAAGCTGGAGACGCTGAGCGTGGATCCGCGGACTTCGGCCATTCGTGAGCAGCCCGCCATCCGTGACACGGAATCGGACCTCGACCTGCAGATCATCGTGCCCGCATACAACGCCGAAGCGACGTTGCGTGCATGCGTCGAATCGGTGCTGGACCAACGGACCAAGTACTCATATCGCATCGACATCGTCGACGACGGTTCCACGGATGCGACGGGAGACATCGCCAGCTCCCTCGAACTGGACCACCCAGGCCGTATACGTGTCATCACCCAGGAGAACAAGGGGTTCTCCGGTGCCAGGAACGCCGGGCTTCGGCATCTTGACGCGCGGTACATCACCTTCCTTGATTCCGATGACGAGCTGGCCCCTGGGGCGGTCGATGCTTTGCTTGACGCCGCAGCGCAATCCCGTGCGGATATCGTGCAGGGGAATCTGGAACGATTCGCCGGTGCAACGCGTGTGGGTGGGGACACGGTCTCCACGGAGCCGAACGGATATCCTTGCGGGAAGCTCTATAGGGCCGATCTGTTCACCGACCTCCAATTCCCCGAGGGGTATTGGTTCGAGGACACCATGATTGCGTTCATCGTCTGCACGTTGGCGGAGAGCATGCACTGCATCCCCCGGACGGTGTACCGGTATCGCGTCAATACGGCATCCATCTCGCACACGTATTTTCGGTCAGTGAAAAGCCTCGATACTGTGTACGTCACCAACCAATGCCTGCGGGATCTGCGGACATTGCATGCCGATTTCGGTTCATCCCGTCTGCTCGGTTTGTTCCTCATGCAGGTGGTGCGCAACTTCACCCGTACCATTGGCTTCGACCGACGGATTCAAATCGCGGTGTTCCGGTACGAGATCGCCTTGTTGGAGGAGTTTTTCCCCGATGCGGTGTTGCGGGATGTGGATGGGTATTATGCCGACCTTCTCCGTGCGTTGCGTGACCATGATTATGGACGGTACCGTCTGTTCAGCTGGACCCATGACTGCATATGGCCGGAGCAGGCATAAAGCGCCGTCTTCTGCCTATTCGTCGCCGGCGATGCTGCCGCTGTTCAGGGATTGTTCCATCAGCTGCCGGTAGTCGCGCGGGCTGGTGGCGTTCGCGGCGCTGCCCAGCTGTTCGTTCTCGAGCTGTCGTTCCGGTATGGTCTGTCCGTCGTCCTTCGGACCGAGTCCCGCGTCGACGCGCTGCATCATGGTCCGCCATTCGTCGTATGCGACGCCGACGTAGCTGACGCCATGGTCCATGAACGCGTAGCTGGGCGTCGACGCGCTGCCGATGGCCGGCGACTTGCCGCGGAACCGGTTGGCCAATGCCGCGATGTCCGCGACCGACATGTCCGTGTTCACGCCCTGCGCCATGGTGCGGATGATGTTCAGCAGCTTGTCGGCCGGCATATCGAGCGACTGGCGGATGACGGCGGTGAGGATCAGCCGCTGCGCCTGCATGCGGCTGTAGTCGCCTCCGGAGACGTTATAGCGTTCGCGTGCGAAGCCGAGCGCCTGCTCTCCGGTCAGGGTCTGCTCTCCGGCATTGAGGCTGACCCCGCTGTTGCCCTCCTGGAAAGATTCCGGTACGTCCACGGTGACGCCGCCCAGCAGGTCGATGACCTCGACGAGTTTGTCGAAGTCGACTTCGGCGTAATGCGTGATCGGTACGCCGGTGAAAGCGCGGACCTCCTTGATGATTTTGGCCGATCCGCCGATCGAGTATGCGGCGTTGAGTTTGGCCGTATGCCCGTCGAGGTCGATCATCATGTCGCGGGGGATGGAGATGAGGTCGATGCGTCCTTCGCCTTCCGGATCGACCCGGGCGAGGACCATCGTGTCGCTGCGCCCGTTCTCCGTTTCGGTCCGGCGGTCGGTGCCGACCAGCAGACTGTAGAACGGTTGCGACGCGTCGTCCGTGGTGTTGCCGGGCTGCGACAGGGCGGCGCGCGTTTCGTCAGACACGCTCATCGTCGTGTTCAGATACGTCATGAACCCGACGGCGAGGCTTACGGGAATGATGACGAGAATGGTCAGGAACGCCGCGACTACGAGTATGATGGTCCGTTTCCGCGAGCGTCGCCGTGCCGCCGCGTGTCTGGGCGTCGCGTCGTCGTCCTGCGATTCGTCGTCGATGATGTCGTTGTCCATGATCCGCCTCCCTCAGTATGCGCCTTTGCCGCCGATGACGGACCATGCCGTGCGCAGCAGGATCGACAGGTCTCCGAGGAGACTGTGGTTCTGCACGTACGCCACGTCTAGGTCGGCGCTGGTCTTGAAATCGAGGTCGCTGCGCCCGGACACCTGCCATAGCCCAGTGAGTCCCGGTTTGACGAGCATGCGAAGCGCGTACCGGTCGTCGTAGGAGGCGAATTCGTCCGGCAGCGGCGGGCGGGGGCCTACGATGCTCATGTCGCCCTTGAGCACGTTCCACAATTGCGGCAGCTCGTCGATGGACAGGCGCCGGATGATGCGTCCCGTCCGCGTCAGACGTGGATCGTTTTTCAGCTTGAACAAGGCCGTGTTGGTCTCATATGCGTTCTGCCGGAGCGTGGGTTTGAGCATTTCGGCATCCATGCGCATGCTGCGCAGTTTGAGCATGTCGAACGTGCGTCCCCTGAGCCCGACGCGTTGCTGCCGGAAGAAGACCGGGCCGTGGTCCTCGTGACGGATGAAGAGGGAGGTCACGCCGATGATGAGCGCCGCAGGAATGAGGCAGATCGTGGCGACGACGATGTCGAACAGGCGTTTGGCCGCGCGGCGTGGCAGTTCGTATTGGGGGAGCCGGAGCGTCAGATTGCCGCAGGGGTCCAGATTGTCCGTCTTGGCGATGTGATGCGCGAACATGGCCGAAGCAGACAGACAGACGACGTCCAAATCGTTGGCCTCCAAGCGGACGAGCAGGCCCTGCACGTCCGGGTCTGTCGGCTGCAGGTCGGGTGCCAGAACCGCAAGGTCGCAATCGGGCGTGTAATCGGCACGTCGGGCGGCGTCCGTCGTCACGACGGGCAGCGTCACGACGGTATCGTCTTCGGCGGCATCGGCGACGCCGCGGCAGTCCCTCGGACGTACGATGCAGACGGACGCCGGCATGCAACCCGACTTGGCATCGGCGTCAATCCGGGCGATGGTGCCACGAATCGAACCGGGGGTGCCGATGATCAGAGCCCTGCGTGTGAACCGGCGGCGACGGGAACCGCGGGCGATGGCCAACCGCATGATGCCATGCGCTGCCGCGCAGCCGGTCAGGGCGAGGACGGCGATTGCCAGATCCAGCAGCGGCGGGATTCCTGAGGACAGCACGTGTCCGATCACCCATATCGCAATCAGGCAGCGGGCGGCGGTGACGGCCAGTGCATGCCGGGTCGAGGCCCGCCGACCGATGACATGCCGGCAATACAGGTGGCTTTCCCACGCGCCCGCCGTCCACGCCAGCGCCCACATCAGTGGATGGACGATGGCTGCATACGGGATGGAGAGAGAACGCATGGCCGGGTTTAAGGTGGTTGCCGCCATAAGCACGCCGTACGCGCAGCAGGCGGTCCATATCGCATCGAACGTGCTGGATACGGCGGCCGCCACAGTCCAATCCCGCTGTGGCTCGGCTGGCTGTGCCGGCATGACTCCTCCTGCTGCGACGGGCACATTACGTACCCTGCATGTTTCTTCCTCACGCAGAGGTGGTGTGTGCCTTCTCTCGTCTCAATCGATGATACTCGTTTCATAGCTATAAGGGGGAACTGGTACCCACGATGGTGTTTTGCCTGAAGCTTGTAATGTCGGGACAAACGTTGTGAAAACGGTTTTCTTTCTTATGGTGCCGGGCATTGCGGCACATAGGTGGACGTCGACTGCGTCGGGGGGGGGGGGGGGGGGGGGGGGGGGGGGGGTAACTGATACACTGCCCGATAGGTGGACGCCCTACGTTGTTTCGTAGCGATGGACGGCATCGAGAGGAGATTCGAAGTGGAGTATCCGGAGGCCAAGATATGTCTGGTCTGTTCGAGCGGAGGGCATCTTGCGCAGCTGCACAGGCTCAAGCCGTGGTGGGGCGGCAGGCAGCGCTTCTGGGTGACGTTCGACAAACCCGATGCGAACAGTCTGCTGAAGGGTGAACGCATCTACCACTGCTTCTACCCGACCAACCGGAACATCCCGAACCTGCTGCGAAACACATGGCTGGCATGGAAGGTGCTCCGGCGGGAACGTCCCGCACTGATCGTCTCCACCGGTGCGGCGGTCGCGGTGCCGTTCTTCTACGTGGGCAAACTGCTCGGCATGAGAACCGCGTTCATCGAGATTTTCGACCGCGTCGACAAGCCGACATTGACCGGACGGCTGGTCCGTCCCGTGGCCGACCGCATCTTCGTGCAATGGCCCGAAATGACGGCTGTGTATCCAGGCAGCATCTACGCAGGGAGTGTGTTCTGACATGATGTTCGTGACTGTTGGAACTCATGAGCAGCCGTTCGACCGGCTGATTCGGGCCGTCGACGAATTGAAGGGGGCCGGGAAGATCGACGAGGACGTGTTCATCCAGACCGGTTATGCGACGTACAAGCCCGAGCATTGCCGGTGGACGTCCTTCCTGGACAACGAGGAGATGCGGCGCATGTTCCAGAAGGCCGACGTCTGCATCACGCACGGCGGGCCGTCCAGTTTTCTGCAGGCGTTGGACGCCGGCACGGTGCCGGTGGTGGTGCCGAGAAGACAGGAGTATGGCGAGCACGTCAATGACCATCAGGCCGAATTCGCCATGATGGTCGAACGGCGGTTCGGCGACATCGTCGTCGTAGACGATATCGCGGACCTGTTGGACGGCATCGAACGGAGCCGGAGGATGACGGCGGAAGGCGCGGGTCACCTGCCTTCGGAGAACGAGAGGTTCTGCGAACGGTTCGCCCGCGAGATGGACGGGTTGCTCGCCGAGAGCTAACCGTTGGCGAACGATTGAATGAATGGTCTGCCGTCACGCGGAAGAGGAGTGTTGAAACATGAGTGAGCCATTGCGCGTCGCGGTGTGCGTGCGGTGCGACAACAGGGGAGGCGTCGAAGTTGCGGCGGGCCGCGTCCTCAGGCTTCTTGAGGGTAGAGGATATGACGTCACGGTGATCGGGCAGGGACGTGAGGATGTTATTCACGAGCTCATCCCCAAGAGCGTGCGTGTGGTCCGTCCCCGTATACATGGACTGGCGGCCCGTTTCATTGGGAATTATCCGATTTACGTGCATCTGGGCGCGAAGACGATTCGCCTGAGAACAGGTAGACTGTCGTCGCTGGCTCGGAGGATGCTCCGGCTGTTCGGCGATACAAGGAATTTGAATGTATCGTATGACTATGTTGTTCGGCATTTTGCCGGTCTTCCCGAAACAACATTCGACGTCGTATTGGACTTTCAGGGGTATGGTTGCGTTGAAACCGCCATAGCCGCAGCGATTCCCGCTCTGAGAAAAGCGACTTGGGTGCATGATGCCGAATTCGGATGGATGCCCGAAAGCCATCCGTACCTGCATCGGTTCGACCGTATTTTCTGTGTCTCGCAATCCGTAAAGCAGGTGATGGACTCCCGATATCCGGAGTTCTCCACCAGAACGTCGGTCCTGTACACCCCGATTGACGTTAAGGCCATCCGCAAAAAGGCTCTGGAGCAGGTTGCGTCTCCTCGTGGGATTGGCGTGGACTTCGACGGCATCACCATCGTGACGCTCGCCCGCCTATCCCCGGAGAAGAACGTGGCACTCGCCATCAGGACGGCCGCGGAGTTGCACAAGATGGGCGTGCCGTTTCGATGGCTGGTATTCGGCGATGGAAGTCGGCGCAGTCATCTCGGCCGTATGATCGCCAATGCGCGTCTGGAGGGATGCATGACGCTGTGCGGTTCGGTTGACAACCCATATCCGTATGTGGCGAACGCCGACTGCTATGTCCAGACCTCGCGCAGTGAAGGGTTCGGACTGGCGGTGCAGGAGGCGAGAATCCTCGGCACCCCGGTGGTGGCGACCGACATCCCGGCGTTCCGCGAGCAGATTAGGGATGGGGTGACGGGATTCCTGTGCGAGTCGGATGCGAAGTCCATCGCGTCGGCGATCGCACGGCTGCAAGCGGACCCGGAGATGCGGCACGATATGCGGCGTGCATTGCAGGAGGAGAATTCCGGGCAGACGCACTGGCCCGATCCCTTCTACGCTTTTCTTGAGGGAAAGGATGCCTGATGATGGCGAGGGCTGATTGTCATCGGACCGCATCGCCGATACGGATTCTGCAGTGGGGTATGTCACCGGTTTTCGGAGGTACGGAGACGTTCATCATGAACCTCTATCGGCATATCGATAGGGAGAAGATCCAATTCGACTTTCTTGCCGACCGTGAGGCCCCGGCACTGGCTTTCGAAGATGAAATCCTCTCCTTAGGCGGCCATATCTACCGGGTGACTCGTTCAGGGCCATTCGGCGCGCGGCAGACCTTGCCCGGTTTCTATCGGGCACACCCTGAAATCATCGGGGTTCATGTCCATGCGAATGTTCCCTATGCAACGCCACTGGCCGTTGCGAAACAGGCAGGCATACCGCTGCGCATCCTGCATTCGCATAATAGCGGTACGCTCAATTACTCCCCCGACCGTCCGCTGAAGCAGCGGTTCGAAGCCGTTGCGCACACGATATTTGCTCGCCATGACATCAATACCTCCGTTACCGATTTCTTTGCCTGTTCGGACATGGCCGCGCAGTTCATGTTTTCAGGCAAGCCCTATCGGTGGATCAGGAACGGCATCGATACGGCGCATTTCGCATTCGATGCGTCGGCGCGCGAGAAGGTGCGCGCGGAGCTGGACATAGGTGCGGACACCACGGTGATCGGGTATTGCGGACGATTGAGAGAAGAAAAGAGCCCGCTCTTCCTCGTTGATGTGTTCGCGGAATACCATCGCAAGCATCCGGATTCCCTGTTGACAATCGTCGGTGACGGACCGTTGCATGAGCGAATCGTATGTCACGCGGCCGAGCGTGGTCTTTCCAATCGGGTTAGAATGCTCGGCGGTGACCATAGGGACGTCGCACCCTATTATCAGGCCATGGACGCGTTCGTGCTGCCTTCCCTGCACGAGGGATTCCCCATCGTGCTGCAGGAGGCGCAATGCTCGGGACTGCCCTGTCTCGCCTCTACGAACATGACCACCACCGCGGACACCGTCGGGCTCGTCCGTTTCCGGGACCTGGACGACGGGGCCGAGGCATGGGCGGACGAATTGCACGACATGATCGCCTCGACGCCGCGGGCCGACCATTCGGGGCAGCTGCGCGCGGCCGGTTTCGACGTGGCCGACGTCGCCCGGGAGGTGGAGCGGTTCTATCTTGAGCATGCGCGGGCACGATGATTGATATCATCGCCGTGTTCCGGTATTCCATGCCGGGAGCGGTGGATGGTTGTCTGAGGAAAGGCCGTCATGGATAACAAGAGAAGGCTCGCGGTCAACGCCGCCGCCACCAGCCTGGCCTTCGCCGTGCAGGTCGGCGTCAACTTCGTGCTGACCCCGTACATCATCCACACGCTCGGCATCACCGCCTACGGCTTCATCCCATTGGTGAACAGCATCGTGGGGTATTCGGGGATCTTCACGGCGGCATTGAACTCCGTGGCCAGCCGCTTCATCAGCCTGGAATACAACCGCGGCGACTTCCATAAGGCCAACGTGTACTTCGCCTCTGTGCTGGTCGCCGATTCCATCCTGGCCGTGGCACTGGCGGTCCCCGGAGCGTTGTTCTCATGCTTCCCCCAGCTGCTGATGGACGTGCCTGCGAATCTGATCCACGACGTGCAGCTGACGTTCCTGTTCTCGGTGCTGGCCACCGAACTCAGCCTGGTGCTATCGGTGTTCGGATGCGTGTACTACGTGCGGAACTGTCTGGACAAAAGCGCCCTGCGCAACATCGAAGGCAATGCCATCCGCGCCGGACTCCTGGTGGTGCTGTTCGTGGCGCTCGACCCGAAGATCTACTACGTGACGGCCACGATGCTGGTGGTCGCCGTCTACAACTGCATCGCCAACCTGTATTACACAAGAAGAATGACGCCGGAGCTCGGACTGCGCAAGGCGCGGTTCAGCGGCAAGGCGGTACGGGAACTGGTCGCCGGTGGAGCATGGAACTCCGTCAACGAACTCAGCTACGTGCTGTTGTGCGCGTTGGGCATCTATCTCGCGAACCTGCTGGTCGGTGCGCGGGTGACGGGCGAGTATTCGGTCGCCAAGACCATGCCGAACTTCATCCTGAACATCATCGTCCTGCTCGCCTCGATCTTCGCGCCGCAGGCGATGCAGTACTACGCCAAACGGCGATACCGGGAGATGAACGCGTTCCTGCTGATGTCCATCAAGATGACCGGGCTGCTCTACATGCTGCCCATCGGCTACCTGCTGGTGTTCGGCACGAACTTCTTCGAGATCTGGGTGCCGGGGCAGGACGCCGGGTTCCTGCAGGACATGGCCGCGCTGTCGCTGGTCGTGATGATGCCGTCCTGCACGTCCGTGCTGCTCAACAACGTGTTCATCATCACCAACCGTCTCAAGGTGCCCGCATTGGTGTTCCTGGCGAGCGGCATCCTCAACGTGGTGGCGGTGCTGGCGTTGGCGGCGACCACCTCATGGGGCATCTGGACGATCATCGTCGTGCAGGGCGTGATCGACATCATCAAGAACGCCGTCATCATGCCCTGGTATGCCACGAAATGCATCGACATCGGGCGTCGCGAACTCGCCGTCGCCATCGGCAAGACCTACCTGTGCATGGTTCCCATGATTGCGGTGTGCGTGCTGTACAAGGCGCTGCTGCCCGTGGATAGTTGGGTCACGCTGGTCGTCTCCGCCGCCGTCTGCGCGACGGTGGCCGGGGCGGCGTGCCTGTTCATTGTCCTGAATCGAGAGGAACGACGGAACGTGTTCGCGTTGATCCGCGCGAAGATGGGGCGCGCCGTCTGACGGTGCAAGGTGACGGACATCGTTCCCGAATGCGGAGTTCCTTGCATGATGCGGGCCGATGCTGGGGTAAAGTAGCACGCAGTGCCATTGGGCAGTCATCCCGGATACGGCCGGGACGGCATCGACAGAACGATGAAGGAGTGGTTCCAATGCCGAATCGAGCGGAACGTCGCGCCAAGGCGAAGGCGACGCGCAGGGGTATCCCCTCCCAGTACGACTCCACGCGCGGGCGTGGCCGTGCCGGCATGATCGACGAATACCAGCTGCAGGAGCGTTCCCGCAGGCTGCAGGAGGGCGAATCCCTCGGCCCGTGGAAGCCGAGCGGCGGCAGCATCGCGGAGACCGACACCACGCTGACCACGAACCCGAACTACAAGGATCCCAAGGCGTTCAAGGCGCCGCATTCGGTGCGCCAATGGTTCCGCGTGGGCAGCTGGACGCTCATCACGCTCGCCATCATCGCGTTCTTCGTGGTGATGTGGCTGCCGAGCGCGGCGCGCCCCATCTGGCTCATCGCCACCGTGTCCGCGGTGTTCATCGTGGGCGTGGTGAGCCTGTTCTTCACCGCCGGCGATTCGAAGCACAACCCCAACCTCGACTCCAACGGCACCGCCGTCTGACGGAATCGGAGATCGACGGAAACGGAAAACCGGCGGAACCGGCGTCGCGTCGCCCACGTGACGCACCCCGCACGCAAATCACGGAAAACGCACGACGAAGGTTGTGCGTTTTTCCGTATGTCGTGCCGTAGAGTGGGTATTGCTTGAATTTCCGTCCGGAAAGAGAGGTAGGAAACCAATGAAGGTTGACATTCTGACCCGCGAATACCCGCCGCACGTCTACGGCGGCGCAGGCGTCCACGCCGAACAGCTGTCCAAGGTCCTCGCCGAACGCATCGACGTGACCGTGCGCGCGTTCGACGGCCCGCGTACCGAAGCCGACGTCCCCGCCATCCCGAACGCGGCGGAGGCGAAGGGCTCCCTCAAGGTCGTCGGCTACGACACCCCGGCCGAACTCAAGGATGCCAACGGCGCGTTGAAGACCTTCGGCGTGGACCTGCAGATCGCCAACGACGTGGACGCCGACATCATCCACGCGCACACCTGGTACGCCTGCCTCGCCGGCTACATGGCCAAGATGCTGCACGGCACCCCGCTGGTCATCACCGCCCACTCGCTCGAACCGTTCCGCCCGTGGAAGCGCGAACAGCTCGGCGGCGGCTACAACCTGAGCTCCTGGGCCGAGAAGGACGCCTACGAGCATGCGGACCGCGTCATCGCCGTGTCCGGCGGCATGCGCAACGACATTCTCACCGCCTACCCGAACCTCGACCCGGACAAGGTCGTCGTCGTGTACAACGGCATCACCATGTCCGAATTCGCCACCCCGGCGGACGACGATCCGGGCTGGGGCGTCTTCGACCGCTACCACATCGACCGCAGCAAGCCCACCTTGCTGTTCGTCGGCCGTATCACCCGTCAGAAGGGCCTGCCGTACCTGCTCAAGGCGCTGCACTTCGTCGATCCGGGCGTCCAGGTCGTGCTGTGCGCCGGCGCTCCCGATACCCCGGAGATCATGGAGGAAGTCAAGAACTCCTTCGCCGAGCTCGACGAGAAGCGCGGCAACATCATCTGGATCGAGGAGATGCTTCCGAAGAACGAGCTCTCCGCGCTGGAACACGGCTGCGACGCGTTCATCTGCCCGTCCATCTACGAGCCGCTCGGCATCGTCAACCTCGAGGCCATGGCGTGCGGCCTGCCGGTCGTCGCCTCCGCCACCGGCGGCATCCCCGAGGTCGTCGTCGACGGCGAGACCGGCTACCTCGTGCCAATCGACCAGCTGCGCGACGGCACAGGCACGCCCACCAACCCGGACAAGTTCGTGCACGACATGGCCGACGCGATCAACAAGGTCATGGCCGACCCGGAGCTCGCGAAGAAGATGGGCGAGGCCGGCTACGCGCGCGCCCGCGACGTGTTCAGCTGGGAGTCCATCGCCGACGCGACCGTCAAGGTCTACGAGGACGTCCTCGCCGAGCAGAACAAGTAAGCCGAACCCTGGAACGCCCCCGCCGACGGGGGCTGTCATGCGAAGCGTGACTGGGGGTGGCATACTCCCCGATGCCGCCCCGGCCGACTCGTGTCGACAGCCCCCGCCTGCGGGGGCGAACCGTATACAAGGAGCTTAGATCCATGTCCCATTCCTCCGACAACGTCGTACTCCAGCTCGAAAACGTCGAATTCCGCCGCAACCGCCGCGTCATCATCACCGATGTGAACCTGACGATTCGCGCAGGGGAGCGGTGGGTGCTGTTCGGGCCGAACGGCATCGGCAAATCCACCGCCGTCGGCATGCTCGCCACACGCACGTTCCCGTCCTGCGGCCGCGTGTTCATCCTCGGCCACCAGCTCGGCAAATACGACGTGTTCAAGCTGCGCACGCGCATCGGCCTCGCCTCCGCCGATCTGGGACGTCAGTTCCCCGAATTCGAGGATCCGCTCGACGCGGTCGTGACGGGACTCTCCGCCGTGACCGGCCGTTGGCGAGACACATACACCGAGACGGAATACGAACGTGCCCGCGGGCTGCTGCGCGATTTCCGCGTGAGCTATCTCGAAGGCAAGGAGATGTGGAGACTGTCGGAGGGCGAGCGCACGCGCGTGCTCATCGCGAGAGCGCTCATGGGCGACCCGGAGCTGCTCATCATGGACGAGCCGACCACCGGTCTCGACCTGGGCGGCCGCGAACAGGTGATGCGCACGCTGAGCCGCATCGGCGAGGAGAACTCCGATCGTGCGGTCGTGCTCGTCACGCACCGTCTGGAGGAGATTCCCGCCGGATTCGACCACATCGCCATCATGGGCAGGAAGCCGATTCCCGCCGAGGACGCCACCGAGAACGGCGTCGACTCGATGGGCAATCCCGGTGCCGGCACCATCGTCTACACCGGTCCGCTCGAGCAGGGCCTGACCGACGAGCGCCTGTCCGACCTGTTCGGCATGCCCATCGAGGTGGAGCACTCCCACAACCGCTGGGCCGCCTACGCGGTGTGACGGTGACCGGCAGCCGGCGGCAGCGCACGGCACATCATCAGTGACGGCGGCATATCCCACCCGAAGCGTAGTCTGGAATATTCTTGTCACATGGGGTGCAGCAGGACGCGAGGAGCGGTGAATGCCAGGTTCATACGGTAGTGAGGTCATGCAGAGCGGGCAGCGTTATCGTCTGTCGTTCACGGTCGGCGGCCTGCTCGCCCCGCAGGGGCATATCATCGCCGCGCTGCTCGTGGACGATGATGTTCTTGCCGGCATGCGCGAATCGGACGGCGAACTGGGGGAGCGGGCCGTGCGGGTCCGGCGTCGCGCCATCGACGAGAACGTGCTCGTCGTGCGCACGCAGGCCGCGGGCGCGCGCATGGTCAGCGAGGTGATCAAACGGCTCAGCACGCTCACCGGAACGGAACTGCGCTGTCTGGCCGACGCCGACACGTTGCCGGACGACCGTCAGGCGCTGATGTGGGTGGCGATGTGTCGCTACTACGCTCTCGTGGGCGAGTTCGCCCGCGAAGTGCTGCGCGACCGCTACCTGATGGGCATGCCGACCGTGACCCGCGACGACTACGACCGGTTCATCCTCGCCAAGGCGATGTGGCATCCCGAATTGGAGGCGCTCAGCCGGGCGACGGCGAACAAGCTACGGTCGAACCTGTTCCAGGCCATGAACGAGGCCGGATTGGTCGACAAGACCGATGACACGCTGCGCCCTTCGCTGCTGAGCGGGACCGTGACCGGTATCCTAGGCAACAGGCCGGAATCATTCATGTTCTTCCCGATGAGGGAACGCTAGAGCATCCGTCCACGGCGACATCCGGCGAGAGGAGACAAGGGAAGCGATGGCATTCGGCGATTCTGCGCGGCGTCCGCCAGCCAACATCGAACAGCAGTTCGACCTGTTGTACCGGTATATGCGCCCCCGACGGTTCCGCACCGGCGAAGACACCGGCGGCGAGCCGGCGAACTACATCTACGCCTATCCGCCGGAATGCGAACTGGAAGTCGAACGTCGCGTCCCGATACTGGTGAACCGTCTGCAGGGCATGGATCCGACCGGTCCGGACGATTCCGCTCCGGCCGTGCTGGTCATCGACCTGTACGAGCTGGCCATGCGCATCATGAAGGACGATGACGTGCTCGACTCCGCCATCGAACAGGAGCCCGACATGCATGGCGATCCCGACGACGACGCGCGGGACGGTGAGGAAGAGCCCCCGTGGCCCGCGCTGGAGGATGACGACTTCTATCAGGCGCTCGCCGGCATGCTCGGCCCCGACAACGACGATCTGAAGGATGCGCTCGCCGCACGCTACCGGCAGGCGCGGGCCGACGGCGAGGCGGACATCGTGTTCTTCACCGGCGTGGGGCAGGTCTATCCGTACATTCGCGCGCACGCGCTGCTCAACATGGTCCAGGACGTCATCGATGAAAGGACCCCCGTGGTGCTGTTCTTCCCGGGGACCTATGAGAAGACGGCGTCCACGGTGTCGGTGATGAGACTGTTCAATCGTCTTGACGCCAACAACTATTACCGTGCCTTCAGCCTCAACGCCGCGATCAGGGAAGGAGCCGACGCATGAGCGATTCGCCGCAGTTCAAGAGCATCTTCGCCAAGGACATCGAAGACAAAGTCGACGGGGTGATCAAGGCGGGCGACGACAGCCATCTCGTCGACGAGGTGAACGAGTATGTGCTGACCAATGAGATCCAGACCAATCTCGAACGCTTCCTCGACGTGTATAACGATCCGTCCGCCGACTATACGAACGGTGTCTGGATCTCGGGTTTCTTCGGCTCCGGCAAATCGCACCTGCTGAAGATGCTGTCCCATATCCTGGGCGATGTCCCGCGCGATCCGCATGACGGGCGTGACCCGCGGCATGAGTCGATCGACCGCTCCCGGGTCATCGACATCATGAAGGCCAAGGCCCGCGAGGCGGGGAACCATGAGCTCGAGGGACTGCTGGACGTCAACAGCCGTATTCCCGCCACCTCGCTGCTGTTCAACATCGACAGCAAGGCGCAGAGCGGCGGCAAGACCGCGTTGATCGACACGTTCATCCGCGTGTTCGACGAAGCCAGAGGGTATTTCGGCGCCAACAGGTATGTGGCGAAACTGGAACGCGATCTTGACAACGACGGTCAGTTGGAGGAGTTCGAGCGTCAGTTCGAGATTATCTCCGGCAAGCCGTGGAGCCGGGGTCGCGTCCAGGCGGCATTCTCCGGTGCGAAGATCGACAGGGCGCTCGCCGCCACGACCGGTGAAGAGGTTCGTGGTATCCTCAAGGATTATCAGAAACAGTACAATCCGAGCATCGCCGATTTCGCCGACGACGTGAACGACTGGCTGCAGCATCAGGGCGCCGGTCATCGCTTGGTGTTCCTGGTGGACGAGATTGGTCAGTTCGTCGGAACGGACGTCAATCGCATGCTCAACCTGCAGACGGTGACGGAGGAACTGTTTTCCCGCACACACGGCCGGGCATGGGTGATCGTCACCTCGCAGGAGGACATTGACGCCGTCATCGGCGACCGTTCGGTCAGTCAGGGACTTGATTTCACGAAGATCAAGGGTCGGTTCGCCGTCAATCTCAAACTGTCCAGCGCCGACGCGATCGAGGTCATCCAGAAGCGACTGCTCACCAAGAACGAGCAGGGCGAGCAGGCCGTCGAACGGCTGTGGCGAAGCCATCACGACGAACTCGACGCCCTGTTCACGTTCCAGGGCGAGGGGGGCGTGCGCCAGTACAAGAGCGCCGCGTTCGGTACTGAAGAGGACTTCATCGCCACCTACCCGTTCGTCAACTACCAGTTCACGCTGTTCCAGGATGCGATGCGCGGCATGAGCCGTGCCGACTTCTTCGAGGGCCAGCACCGTTCGGTCGGCGAGCGTTCGCTGCTGGCCACCGTCAGCAGTGCGCTGGCGGAGCACAAGACCGATACGGTCGGAGGCCTGATACCGTTCAGTGACCTGTATGACGGTATCTCCGGCACCATCCAAAGTTCGGTGAATCATCGCATCTACGAGGCGGAACGCGAACTCGACCCCGATGTTCGGCCGCTGGCCCTGCCCCTGCTCAAGGCGCTGCTGTTGGTCAAGCACGTCGAGGGGTTCAAAGCCAACATACGCAACCTGCGTATTCTTACGCTCGGTCGGTTCGGAGTGGATCTGCCCGAGATGGAGCGGCGCATCCATGAGACGCTGGACGTGCTGGAACGGCAGAACTACGTGCACCGCACCGGCGACGTATACGAGTACCTGACCAACGACGAACAGGCGGTCGAAAGCGAGATCAAGAACACCGACATCGATGATCGGCAGATTCGCGGCCGGTTGAACGATACTGTCGGTGATATTCTCGGCCGGCCGTTGGCCGTGGAATACGGTCAGGGACGGGCCGGAACGAGATTCCGTTATGGTCTGACCATCGACAGTGTGGCGCAGGGGCAGACCCAGCCGATCACGCTGCATATCGTCACCCCGATGGTCGTCATGCCGTTGGACGCGAAGATCTTGCGTTCGTCCGGCGAACGCGGTGAACTCCGCATGATTCTTGACGACGCCGATTCCTCGCTCATGCGCGATCTGACCACGTTCGAACAGACCGAGAAGTATCTGCGATTGCATGCCAACGAGCAGGGGGCGCGCAAGCGCATCATCGACGACAAGCGCAGCAATCTTGAGATCATGCAGCGGGAACTGAAGGCGGAGGTGTCCAAAGCGTTGTGTTCGGCGGTCATCGCCTACAACGGCACCACGTTGGACGCGAAGGCGAACGAGGACGTGGCGAGCATCGTCGCGGAGGCGATGCAGACGCTGATCGGCCGCCTGTACACCAACTTCCGGTTGGTGGAGGGGCTCGCGTACACCGAACGGGATCTGCCCACGGTGCTCGCCAACACCAACCCGCCTCGCGACGCCCAAAAGCTTGCCGGCACCGATTCCGCCGACCGTCTGGATCTGCCGGCGCAGGATGTGGCCGACTATGTGACCGGTCAGAGCCGCCTCAACCTCACACCCACCGTGAAGGACATCGTCAGGCATTACGAGGCCGAACCGTACGGCTGGCCGCTGCCTGTGACGCTCGCCTGCCTATGCCATCTGTACGGCCACGAACGGATTCGGCTGGTTCTCGACGGCAACCGGATACCCCGCACCGACGTGGTCGCCTATCTGACCAATCAGAAGAAGACCGAAAGCATACGCGTGGAGGTGCCGAAACGCTACGATGCCGGCAAGCTGCGTGAACTGCGCGAATTCGCCAATGAATACCTTGGCATGACCGGCGACAGCCTGCCCAAGGACGCCGAGGAGATGGCCGAACGCGTCAAAAACGGATTGATTGGTGAAGCGTATGCGATCGAGAAGCTGCAGGCCGCCAACGGCAGGTTCGGTTTCGTGGCGGCGCTCGACGAACCGTTGAAGCGGCTCAAGACCGTCGCCGCGAAACCCGACGAGTGGATTCTCGAAACCTTCCCCTCCGGAAGCGAGAGCAATAATACGGATGCGTTGCTTGACGACAAGGAGGACGTGATTGACCCGATCCGCAAAGTGCTCAACGGAGCGCAGCGCGGCATACTGTCCGACGGGCTGGAATGGATCAAGACCAACGATTCGAACTTCACGCTCGCCTCCGCGGAGGTGCAGCGGGAACGGGACACGGTGCTCGCCACGGCGAACGACCCGAAACTGTTCCAAGGCAACCGGGTCAACCTGTTCAAAACCCAGTTGGCCGAACTCCAGCGTCACCTGACCGACCTGGTGGCCGCGGAGCGCGAGCGTGCGTTGGACGACGTCGGAACCGTACGCGAATCGATCACCGGCCTCGACTCCTACCATGCCGCCCGCGAGGACGCGCAACGGCAGGCGCTGCGCTCGCTGGATGATGCGGCCGCAAGGATCGAGTCGGCGAAATACATCGCCGATATCCGTCAGACCGCGGATACCGTGCGCGGCGACCTGTATCTGACGTTGGTCAACCGGTTGGATGCGGCGAAGGAGGTGACGGATGCTCCCGCCGACGTGTCGACCGCATCCGCGCCCAGGCACGCCACGGTGTCGCCGGTGGCGTCCGACGGGCGAAGACTCCAGACCGGAACGGTTCCCACGAATGGGGGAGACGTCGAGCCGGTCGACCGCAACATCCGCGTCACGCCGCCCCGGCCGAAGCCGATACTGAGTACGGAGCATGACGTGGACGAGTTCCTCGACGCGTACCGTCGTGAGCTCATGGTTGCCATCCACGAAGGGAAACGTATTGTACTGTGACCCGGCTGCGGTGTGGATGTGCAATCCGTTGTACATCCACACCACAACCGCTGATATTGCAAATTGGTTGTATCTCGGAGACTCCTGAGAATCCGGAATTGGAAGCGATAAGGGGAAAGTATGAACACGAGCAAGTTGCAGGGGTTCGCGGCCGAGGCTCGCGTGGCACTGATGAAGGCGGTGCGGGCGAAGTTGGATGCGGCGATGATGCCGGATTCGGCGGCCCGCGTGGACGATCCGCGCGCGTTCGCGAAGCTCGAGGAGGAGATCAGGGGCAACGGCGGCGGCGAGGAGGGCCGCGCCAGGACCGCGGAACGTCACGCCTACCGGTGGTTCAACAGAATCATCGCCTTGCGGTACATGGATGCGAACGAGTTCACCGGCACGCATGTGGTGTCCGGCGAGGATGCGGATAATCCGGATGCGCTGCCGGCCGTGCTGTCCGCGGCCCGTCGCGGCGAGTTCGATCCGGACGTGTTCGACGTGAACGTGGGCGCGAAGACCAGGTTGGTGCCTACGATCACCGGGCTGTTGGACGGTTCGAAACCCAGCAAGGACCCGCAGGGCGAGGCTTACGGACTGTTGCTGCGCGCCTACTGCGATTATTGGAACCGGTTCCTGCCGTTCATGTTCGACAAGGCCGGTGCCGCCGACGGGATTCTCATGCCCGCCGACCTGCTTGCCTCCGATTCGGTGCTGCGCAAGGCCGTGGAGACGATGACCGTGGCCGATTGCGTGGGCGACGAGGGCCAAGGCAATGTGGAGATCATCGGCTGGCTGTACCAGTTCTACATCGCCGACCGCAAGGACGAGGTCATGGCCGGTTTCAAGAAGTCGCGCAAGGCCGGTGCCGCCGAAATCCCCGCCGCCACCCAGCTGTTCACCCCCGACTGGATCGTGCAGTACCTCGTGCAGAACACCGTCGGGCGCCTGTGGACGCAAAGCCACCCCGAATCCCAGCTCCACACAACGTGGGAATACTACATCGAGCCGGAGGATGCGCAGCAGAAGGATTCCTCTTCTTCCTCCCCCTCTCAGGGGGAGGTGTCTAAGCTGAGTGTTTCTTCATCCTCCCCCTCTCAGGGGGAGGTGTCAGCGAAGCTGACAGAGGGGGTACTCCACATCGCCACCCCCGAAGACCTCACCGTTTGCGACCCCGCATGCGGCTCCGGCCATATGCTCACCTACGCGTTCGACCTGCTCTACGACATCTACGATGAGGCCGGCTACTCTGCCAACGAGATTCCCGCGCTGATTCTGGAGCACAACCTCTACGGCATGGAGATCGACGAGCGCGCCGCCAACTTGGCCGCATTCGCGTTGACGATGAAGGCGCGCGGCCGCTACCGTCGTTTCTTCCGCAGGGGCAAGCAGGTGCAGCCGAACGTCCAGCGCATCACGCCCGAATCCTTCACCGATGAGGAGGTGGACGAGCTCAACGAGCTGTACGATGTCACCTTCGACGCCGATACGTGGAACACCTACCGGAACGCCGACGTGTACGGTTCGCTGATCCAGCCGGATATCGAACTGGCCGCATTGTCCGACAACGTGACCCACGCGGATACGACGATGCTGTTCGACGAGCATCTCATCGAACGCGGCGACCAAGTACTCACCCAGACCGCCTACCTCGCCCGCAAATACGCTGTAGTGGTCGCTAACCCGCCATATTTAAGTTCAAAAAATATGGGGCGCGTGCTGAAAGATTTTGTTAAGAGTGTCTACCCTGATGGTAGGACTGATTTATTTTCTGCATTCATACTGCGCAACACTGTACTAGCCAAGAACAGTGCATTAATCGGCATGATAACCATGCAGGGGTGGATGTTCCTGTCCGCGTTCCTCGAATTAAGAAAGAAACTGCTTGCCGATACAACTTTTGATTCATTGATTCACTTGGGATCTGGTGCTTTTGACAGCATTGGCGGTGAAATTGTATCAACCGTTGCGTTTGTTCTTGAGAATGGAGAAAGAAACCATAAAGGTAGATTTTATCGTTTAGTTGATATTCATGGTGATTCTAAGCAGAGTTGTTATCTTCGTGAGTGCATTGATAATATCGATTCCAATGAGGGATATCTGATAGATCAAAGAATGTTCTTTCAGATGCCTGGTAATGTGATTGTATACTGGCTTCCTTTGTCGCTAATGAACTCTTTCATAAAAATCGCTAAGGGGGTCGGTGGTGAACCCCTGAGCGACATTGCAAATGTCGCTAAGGGGTTCACCACCGGGGATAATAACATCTTTCTTCGGTATTGGTTTGAATGCTCATTTAATGAGATTGATTTTAGCCGTACAAAATGGGATGAAAAGCAAATAGGGA
This sequence comes from Bifidobacterium sp. LH_417, assembly GCF_056357035.1. Taxonomy (NCBI): domain Bacteria; kingdom Bacillati; phylum Actinomycetota; class Actinomycetes; order Bifidobacteriales; family Bifidobacteriaceae; genus Bifidobacterium; species Bifidobacterium sp. LH_417. Next base: position 16,453 of record NZ_JBKEVI010000016.1, on the reverse strand, counting down.
AATGGGTTCCGTGTGATAAAGGTGGTGATTTCAGGAAATGGTATGGCAATAACGAGTTCATCGTTGATTGGACTAGTAATGGAACGAAGTTACTTACTTTTCCATTTGCTACACCACGAAATACGGAAATGACCTTTTCAAAGTCTATTGCCTGTAGTTATGTTGCATCGGATAACGTATCCTTCCGGTTCCATGCGGGACAGTTTGCCTTCACTGGTTCCGCGGTTTGTGTCAGATCCCTGAGTCATTTGAGAGGGCTGCATTGTTATCTGAATTCTTCTGTTGCTCATGAGCTTTTGAAAGCCTTGTCCCCGACTATTTCTTTTGAAGCTGGTCAGCTACGTTCTTTGCCATTTATGCTTACTGATGATTTCGAAAATTATTGCAATTCGCTGCATAATTCTTTGGTTAATGCTTCCCAATTCGACTGGAACTCCTATGAAACCTCGTGGGATTTCCGTGGGTTGGAGATTCTGGAGAACAGTCGAGATGCCTCGCTTGTCGTAAGCATTCCCGCGTATATCGAACGCTGCAAGCGGATCGCCGAAGAACAGCGTCAACGCGAAATCAGGAACAACGAACTCGTCGCGGACGCCTACGGTGTGCGCGATGAAGTCCCGTGCGATGTGCCGATCGAACGCGTGTCATTGAAGCGTAACCCGGCGTTCGCGTACCCGAAGGCCAGTCCGGTCGAACGCGATGCGAACATGGCGGTCGACATCGTCAAGGAGATCATCTCCTATGCGGTCGGTTGCATGTTCGGGCGTTACAGTTTTGACAAACCGGGGCTGATCCTCGCCTCCCAAGGCGAAATCCTCGACGACTACCATGCGCAGGTACCGAACCCCTCGTTCGAGCCGGATGCGGACAACGTCATCCCCATCACCGACGAGGAATGGTTCGAGGACGACATGGCCGCACGCTTCCGCGATTTCCTCGCCGTGGCATGCGGCGAACGGCATCTGAACGAGAACATCGCGTACATCGAACAGGTGCTTGGCAAGAGCCTGCGCAAGTATTTCGCCGTCGACTTCTACGACGACCATGTGCGCATGTACAAGAACCGTCCGATCTACTGGATGTACTCCAGCCGCACCGACAAGAAGGGCACGTTCCGCGCGCTCGTCTACCTCCACCGGTACACGCCAGCCACCACGAACACGGTGCTCAAGTACCTGCGCGAGTTCGTCGCCAAGCTCGACGCCCAATCCGAAAGCCTGATCGCCTCCGGCAAGCCGGCCGAAGTACGCAAGGGCGAGAAACTGCGCACCGCTGTCAAGGAGTGCGCCGACTACGAGCGCGACACCCTCTACCCGCTCGCCACCCGCAACCTCTCCATCGACCTCGATGACGGCGTCCTCGTCAACTATCTGCGCATGGGCGCGGCCCTGCGCACCATCCCCGCCATCGAAAAAAAACGCGCCACCGTCCAATCCTGGACCTGGCCCGCCCATTCATTGGGGGAGTGAGATCGATGACTGAAAAACTATCAGAATATGATGTATTGGAAGATTGTGTAAGAAACGTTTTCGGTCGAGTAATGTGGTCGCACAAGATACAAGAGAAGCAAGCAGATATCTATCTTGCTGTGGCGAAGCTTTTTTCTGCTGCTCAGATAGGCTTATCTGCCGTCATGTCTGCGGGACTTATAACCTTGTTATTTAATAACGAGTATTGGATTAAACTTGTCTCAGCACTAGTGTCGTGTGTCTTGACAGTTCTTGTTACCGTCGTTAAGCAGTTCGATTTCGAGAAACTCATTCAGAGCCATAGAGAAAGCGCGGTCAAATATCTTGCTGCAAAGGACCGTATCGTGCTTTTATTGCTTGAGATACAGCTAAGAGGCAAGGAATACTCTGAATTGAGAGAAGATTTTGCATCTATCATAAAGGATGTCAATCAAATAAATGCTTCTTCTCCTCAAACTGCAGATTGTGCCGTTCGTCGGGCAGGGAAGGCTTTGCGAGAAAGCAAAGATGATGATATATCGGATGAAGAGATTGATAGTGGCTTACCGATATCTCTTCGGAAAAGGAGTTAATGAATGGAAAATTTAGTTAGGAAGCATTCCGGAATTATTTCAGCGAAAACTCGCAGTCTTATCTCTAAAAGATATAAAACTGTCACTAAGGCAGTAAATCGAGAATTTAATGACTTGAACAGTGAGACACAAAATAGCATGTACGTTGGATCTTATGGTCGTGGAACCGCGGTTGATACAAGTGATATTGATATCATGGTAATTCTTTCGCGTGCGGAATATGAGCGTTACGATTCCTATCGAATTAATGGACAATCTCGACTATTGCAAGCAGTTAAAGATGCAATAGAATGCTCTTATTCTTCAAGTGATTTACGGGCGGATGGGCAAGTCGTAAAGATTAACTTCTCTGACGGGATGAGATTTGAGGTATTGCCGGCTTTTGTCTCTACAGATCGGCTTGGCAATACAACATATGACTATCCCGACTCAAATCAAGGAGGACGCTGGCTTTCAAGCAATCCTAAAGCCGAGCAAGAAGCCATAAAACAACGCGACCGCTCTTCTAATGGACTGCTTATTGATACGTGCAAGCATATGCGAGTTATTCGCGATGCTTCTTTCATCAGCTATCATCTTTCTGGCATTGTGATTGATAGTTTTGTTTATTCTGCTATAGGCGGATGGAAATGGTGTGATCCTGGAGAAACATCTTCTGCGCCCAGAGGTACATATGAAGAAAAACTGCTTGACTATTGGGAAAACTATGTCCAGTTTGATCCCGATTGCTTGCAAGCTCCCGGAAGCGGAGATTCCGTTAATGCGCAGAAAAGCAATGAGTGTCTGGGCAAAGTTCTGCGCTACATGGCTGGTAAATAAACAGTTGGTGGTCATATGCGGATCGATATAGGTGAATCGAAGAACGTCGAGTATAAGGTGGCGTTGCCGGATCGGAGCATCAAGTATGTGAAGACGGCGGTGGCGTTCGCCAACGGCGAGGGCGGGCGCATCGTATTCGGCATCGAGGACCAGACGCTCAACGTGGTCGGTGTGCCGGATGATCAGGTGTTTACCATCATGGACGCCATCTCCAACGCCATCGCGGACAGCTGCGAGCCGTTGATCATCCCGGACATCTCGATGCGCGACATCGACGGTAAAACAGTGATCATCGCGGAGATTCTTCCCGGCGCACAACGCCCGTACTTCATCAAGTCGCTGGGCCGCGATCAGGGCACGTTCGTGCGCGTCGCCGGCACCACAAGACAGGCCGATGCGGCGACCATCAAGGAACTGTTGTTCGAAGGCAGCAACCGCAGCTTCGACCAGACCGTATGCCTTGAACTGGATGCGACCGACGATGATATCGCCGGACTGTGCGATGCGATGACAACGGTCGCCAAATCCAATGCGAAGCATGGGTTGGACGAGGTGAAGCCGGTGACCGCCAGGCAGCTTCTCGCATGGGGCGTGCTGACCGAACGCGACGGTGCGCTGAAACCGACGAACGCCTACGCGATCCTGAACGGCATCAACGGGCCGGTGCGTTCCGTCGTCCAATGCGGCGTGTTCAAAGGCTCCACCAAAGCCGTGTTCGTGGACCGCCGTGAATTCACCGGCACACCATGGGAACTCGTCGAACAGGCATACCAATACGTACTGCGCAACATCCATATGGGAGCGCGGTTCGAGGGCGTATACCGCCAGGACGTGTACGAAATTCCGCCCGACGCGATCCGCGAACTCATCGTCAACGCCGTCGTACACCGCAGCTACATCGACCATTCCAGCATCCATGTCGCCATCTACGACGACCGGTTGGAGATCACCTCGCCCGGTCGTCTCCCGATGGGGCAGACGCTCGAACGTATGAAGGAAGGCTACTCGAAGATCCGCAACGAAGCCTTGGCGACGGCGTTCTCCTACATGCGGCTCATCGAACACTGGGGCAGTGGCATTCCGCGCATCATCGAAGAAGTGCGTGACGCCGGCTTGCCTGAGCCGGAATTCCTTGGCGGCGACACCGACCTGCGCATCAACATCTATCGCCGGCGTGACGGCGTGACGGTGAATGGCGAATCGGAAGTGCCGGATACTCGTGAAATAGTGCGGGATACTGCTGATTCAGTGCGGGATACTGGTGAAAAAATGCGCGATACCGGGTCTGGAGTGCGGGATACTGCTAATTCAGTGCGGGATACCGCGTCTGGAGTGCGGGATACTGACGGGAAAGTGCGCGATACTATCGAATTGACCGAAGATGAACGTCAGGTCATCCGTTACGCGCAGGATAATAGTGAAATCACCTCCATCATGGTCAGCGGGCTATTGGACCTGAAGGAACGTCAGACGCAAAAAATACTCACCGGTATGGTGAACCGCGGTCTGCTGCGCCGCGTCGGAGCGGCACGATCCACGCGGTATGTTCTGGCCGATACGACCACGGCCGGCGAACAGTCGTAGCCCTGAAGGTGTCGACTATACTCGACGCATTCAGGTAAAAGAAGATGAAGTGTCGTCCATGCCCGACACCTGAGATGAGAGAGGAAAGGAACCCGCATGAGCGGTGAAACGCAGATCAGCCGACTGCTGGCGGCACGATTCTCGGTGTTTGACGGGTCCGCGCATAGCCCGGGACGCATCGTGTTCTGGCATGACGAACACGGCGAATTCACAGACCTGCTGGACGGCATCGCAGGCCCCGACGCGGCCGACGAGACAATGCGCGACGTCGAGGTCGTGCGGCTGGCGCGCAATCCGTTCGCGGTGAAATACCGTATGCTCATCGAACAGCCCACCACGAAATTCCTCGTATACCTCACCGGCAAACTGCCCAAGGACGAGGACAACTGGCTACTGGACCTCGAACTCGCCTACGGCCCCGCATTCACCGCGGACAGGCTGACGATGATCGTCAACGAACTCTTCCCGCGCGACGCGTCCGCCGAAACGCGCGACGCATGGCTCACCATCATGCGCCGGACCAAACCGTTCTTCGAACACGACCGGCTCGTCAACGCACTGGCGCAACGCCTGCGGCCGGACGACGACGCACGCTTCCTCCAAGCGAAGATGATCGCCGTGCTCCTGCACCTGCCGGCAGGAGAACACAGCCTGCAAGCCATATGGCGCGAACTGCTCGCGCAATACGCGCGCGACGACACGAGCGGCATCGAACGCATCACCGCAATGGGACTAGGCGACTACCACTGGAACGGCACCCGCGGCATCTACCACTTCGACACCGCGCACGAACTGGCGAATCCCACCGTCAAGGATTTCGCGATCTGGCTGTTCCGGCTGGCATGGCGAGGATTCCGCGACGACGACCACAGCGCCGACCATTACGCGAACATCCGCCGCGACTTCGACATGTGGCATAACGACCCGCGCTTCGCGCCGGTCATCCGCGACCTGTCTGGACACGTGTTCGCCGATCTGGCGCTCGACTCCGAGATCACCGGCATGCGACTGGACGAGCTCGCGTCGCACGGGATCTTCCGCGAGGTCGACGCGCAGATCAGGGAACTGCTGTACGAGGCGTTGGGCAACGACGGCATCACCGACGACGACGTGCAACGCATCGTCGCCTCACGCCGGTACGGCCTGTGGTACGACGACTTCGCCAAGGACTACGCCATCATCGCCGCCGCCAGCGCGCTTCGCGCACGCATCCGGGAAGCGCATCCGCTCGTGGAATCCATCACATCCGCGCAGGAAGGCTTCCGCCTCTACACGGAGCGACTCCACCAGGTCGACGGATACTACCGCCGGTTCATCGCCGCATGGAAGACCGGCGGCCGACCGTTCCAAGGCCGGCCGACCGCCGAGGATCTGGAACGGGAATACGCCCGCTACCAGAACGATCTTGGCGTCGCATGGCAGGCGCAGGTCAATACGATGGCCGATTGGTCCATCGACGAGGTACCCGCGCAATCCGACTTCTACGCGCGCAACGTGAAGAAGGTGACCGACTCCGGCAAAAAGATCGCCGTCATCATCTCCGATGCGTTGCGCTACGAGGTCGCCGAGGAATTCCACGAACGGATCACGGCGCAAAGCCGCTGGACCGCCACGATGAAGGCGCAGCTGGGCGTACTGCCCTCATACACGCAACTCGGCATGGCCGCGCTGCTGCCGCACGCCGCACTGGCGTTGGACCCCGCCGACCACTACTGCGTGCAGGCGGACGGACGGCCCACCAAGGGAAGCTCCGCGCGTGCCGCGATCCTTGCGAAGGTGGGCGGCGCCGCAGTGAAAGCGGAAACCCTGCTCGACATGAAACGGGACGAATACCGCGAACTGGTCAAATCCTGCAACGTGCTCTACGTCTACCACAACGTCATCGACGCGACGGGCGACAAGGCGACGAACGAATCGAACGTGTTCGCCGCATGCGACCGGGCGATCGACGAACTCGACGCCATCGTCAAACGCCTCGCCAGCGCGAACGTGACCAACATGATCGTCACCGCCGACCACGGATTCCTCTACCAGGACCACGACGTGACGGACGGCGAATGGCTCAGCGAACAACCCTCCGGCGACACGATCTGGGTCACCAGCCGACGCTTCGTCATCGGAGCCGCCCTCACGCCCAAACCCGCGTTCACGACGTTCACCGCCGCCCAAGCCGGCCTCGACGACCCGCAGAACGAACATGTGACCATCCAGGTGCCCAACGGCATCCACCGGCTGCGTCGCCAAGGCGACGGCGTGCGGTACGTGCATGGCGGCGCGGCGCTGCCGGAGATCGTCGTACCAGTCCTGCACATCAACAAGGGACGCTCCGCCGCCGGTGACGCCCGACGAGTGGAATTCAGGATCCTGCAGAACGCCGACCGCATCACCACCGGGCAGATCACCGTCGACTTCCTGCAGACCGAACCCGTAGGCGGGAAGATCTCCGCACGCACCGTGCTCGCCGGACTATGGGGCGTGGAAAGCGACGGACGTGCCACGCTCATCTCCAACGAAGTGCCGCTCGCCTTCGCCTCCACATCCAAGGAAGCGAGCGAACGCCACGTGCCGGCCACGTTCCTGCTGACCACGGACGCGGAGCGGTTCAACAACACCGTCATCGAACTGCGGCTGAGCGAACGCATCGAAGGCTCCTCGCAGATGCGCCCGCTCGACGCCAAAGCGGAATACCGCCTCCAACGCGGATTCGTGATCGACGACGGCTTCGACTTCTGAAGGATGACCGGTCCGTCGACGGACGGTCCGGTGACGAACGAAACGGGCGTAAGGTGAAAGCATGACGGACAACGGGCAGACGGCCGCAACGGTCGACAAGACGGTGGGCACCCCCGAGATGAACGACCTCGACCGCAAGGTGACGGCGGAATTCCCCGGCTACACGGTACGCAAGGACCTGGTCGGCCAGGTCAAAGGCAACGCGCTCGTCCCCTCATACGTGCTCGAATACCTGCTCGGCAAATACGCGACCACCACCGACGCGGAAAGCGTGCGATCCGGCGTGGAACGCGTGCGCGCCATCCTCACGGACAACTACGTGCACCGCGAGGAAGCCAATCTCATCCAGTCGAAGATCAGGGAGAAAGGCCGCTACCAGGTCATCGACAAAGTGCAGGTGGCGCTCAACGAGAAACTCGACCAATACGAGGCCACGTTCGAGAACCTCGGCATCGGCCGGGTGGTCGTCGACCCGCAGACCGCCAAGGACAATCCCAAACTCATGGTTACCGGCATCTGGTGCATGTGCACGCTCGTCTACGCCTACTCCGGCGATCCCAAGGAGGTGCCGTGGCGGCTGCACCGCCTCATGCCCGTGCAGATGTCCCACGACGACCGGGAGAACTACCTCGCGATGCGCTCGCGGTTCACGGCGGACGAATGGGTCGACCTGCTCATGCAATCGGTCGGATTCAATCCGGCGTTGTTCTCGACCCGCGCCAAACTGCTGCATCTGGTGCGCATGGTCCCGTTCGTGGAACGCAACTACAACCTCATCGAACTCGGCCCCAAGGGCACCGGCAAATCGCACATCTACTCCGAATTCTCGCCGCACGGCATGCTCATCTCCGGTGGCGAGGTGACCGCGGCGAAACTGTTCGTCAACAATTCGAGCGGGCAGATCGGTCTCGTCGGCTACTGGGACACGGTCGCATTCGACGAGTTCGCCGGCAGGACGAAACGCGCCGACCGGGCGCTCGTGGACATCATGAAGAACTACATGGCGAACAAGTCGTTCTCGCGCGGGCGCAACACCATGCAGGCGGAGGCGAGCATGGTGTTCGTCGGCAACACGTTGCACAACGTGCCGTACATGCTCAAGAACACCGACCTGTTCGAGGAACTGCCCGTCCAATACCATGACCCCGCCTTCCTCGACCGCATCCACTACTACGTGCCAGGCTGGGAGTTCGAGCAGATCCGATCCGAGATGTTCACCTCCGGCTACGGCTTCGTGGTCGACTATCTCGCCGAAATCCTGCACAACCTGCGCGACGTGGACTACGGCCTGAGATTCGAACGGTACTTCACACTCTCGCCCACGCTCTCCACACGAGACAAGGACGGCGTGCGCAAGACCTTCTCCGGATTGATGAAACTCATCTACCCGTCCGGCGAGGCGACGATGGAGGAGATGGAGCCGCTGCTGCGTTGCGCCATCGAGGGGCGCAAACGCGTCAAGGACCAGCTGTGCCGCATCGACTCCACGATGGCCGAAGTCGACTTCTCGTACACGCGCGCCGGCGCAGCGGAACCGATCGCCGTGCACACGGTCGAGGAGGACGATTACCCGGAACTGTACTGGCGGGGGAGAGCCGCCGTCGAAGACGACGGGGAACCCGCCGACGAGGCGCGTGCGGTCGTGCCGGAGACGACGGAGACCGCGGCGCGTGCGGCGGCCGTGGTCTCCTCCGGCGCCGTCGGTTCCGCCGGCGCCATCGGCTCTGACAAGTCCGCTGGGACCGCTGGAACCGCTGGAACCGGGCGAACCGGGCGAACCGACGAACCCGCGAAACCGGCCATGTCGCGCATCGAACGTGCCGCCGCGGCGGCGCAGGAGGGGCATCTCGACTTCGCCGAGGGCCGCACCGGAGTCAGCTACAACAGATTGTTCGGAGCATACGTGGCCGGTGCGCAACGGATCACGCTTCAGGATCCGTACATCCGGACCTCGCATCAGATACGCAATCTCGCTGAATTCCTCGAAACCGTGTACGACTACACGGACAGGGGTGATGAGGTGCACGTGCATCTGATCACCAAGCAGGACGGTCAGTACGCCGATCAGCAGAACGACAATCTCACCCAGTTACAGACCGCATACGGCCAATTGGGCATCATCCTCACCTACGAGTTCAGCACGACCGCCCACGACCGTTTCGTCATCACCGACACCGGATGGCGAGTCTCCCTCGGCAGGGGATTGGACATCTACCAATGGTATGACGCCGCGAACTGGTTCAATCCCCAACTCAGGCAGCAGAGGCTGCGCCATGTCAAGGAGTTCGGCATCGACTACAGGCGCACGGGCGACTGACGGCGGCCGGCCGTGCCATCATGCGCGACCGGACGGCATGATTGGCGTAGCCGCGTGTATTATCGTGCGTTATGAGTGAGACCGAACCGAAGTTCCGCTACAACGCCGCACTGGCGCAGGACATCGAAAACAAATGGCAGAAGAAGTGGGATGAGGAGGGCACCTTCTGGGCCGCCAACGTCTCCGGCGACCTGAAGGACGGCAAGGGCCGCAACGCCGAGGGGCGCCCCTCCTACTTCGCGATGGACATGTTCCCCTACCCGTCCGGCAAGGGCCTGCACGTGGGCCACCCGCTCGGCTACCTCGCCTCCGACGTGGTGTCCCGCTACCACCGCATGAAGGGCGAGAACGTGCTGCACGCCATGGGCTACGACGCCTTCGGCCTGCCCGCCGAGCAGTACGCCGTCCAGACCGGCCAGCACCCGCGCATTACCACCGAGCAGAACATCGCGAACATGTCGCGTCAGCTGCACCGCATGGGTCTGAGCTTCGACGACCGCCGCACCTTCGCGACCATCGATCCCGGCTACGTGCGTTGGACCCAGTGGATTTTCTCGCGCATCTACGATTCCTGGTACGACGAGGACGCCACGAACCCGTCCGGCACGAAGGGCTCCGCCCGTCCGATCTCCGAGCTCGTCGCCAAGTTCGAGAACGGCGAGAAGGCCATTCCGGGCCACGAGACGGACGGCAAGACGTGGGGCGATTTGACCGAGGCCGAGCAGCAGGACATCCTCAACGACTTCCGCCTCGCCTATATCTCCAAGTCCCCGGTGAACTGGTGCCCGGGTCTGGGCACCGTGCTCGCCAACGAGGAGGTCACCGCCGAAGGCAAGTCCGAGCGCGGCAACTTCCCGGTCTTCCAGCGTGAGCTGCGCCAGTGGTCTATGCGCATCACCAAGTACGGCCACCGTCTCATCGAGGATCTCGACGGCATCGACTGGCCGGAGAAGGTCAAGCTCATGCAGCGCAACTGGATCGGCGAGAGCCACGGCGCCTCCGTGCACTTCCAGGTCGAGACCCCGAACGGCACGCGCGACATGGAGATCTACACCACGCGTCCGGACACCCTGTTCGGCACCACGTTCGCCGTCGTCTCCCCGGAGCATCACCTGCTTGAGGACGTGCCCGCCGAGTGGCCGGCCGAAACCCCCGAGGATTGGAAGGGCGGCTACGCCACTCCGGTCGAGGCCGTGAAGGCGTACCGTCTCGCCGCCGAATCGAAGACCGCGAAGGACCGCGTCGACGAGGCCGGCGAGAAGACCGGCCTGTTCACCGGCCTGTACGCCATCAACCCGATCACCGGCGCGAAGCTGCCGCTGTTCACCGCCGACTACGTGCTCATGGACTACGGCACCGGCGCCATCATGGCCGTGCCGGGCGGCGACCAGCGAGACTACGATTTCGCCGTCAAGTTCGGACTGCCGGTCATCTACACCGTCAAGCCGCTGCCGGAATCCGGCGACGACCTTGCGAACTACGAGGGCAAGGCGCCGTTCGTCTCCCACGACGGCATCGTCATCAACTCCTCCGTCGAAGCGACCAAGGCGAAGGGCGACGCGCTCTCCCTCGACGGCCTGCGCGTCGACGACGCCATCGCCAAGGTGAACGCGTGGCTGGAATCCGCCGGCGTCGGCAAGGGCACCGTCTCCTACCGTCTGCGCGACTGGCTGTTCTCCCGCCAGCGCTACTGGGGCGAACCGTTCCCGATCGTCTACGGCGAGGACGGCACCCCGCACCTGCTGCCCGACTCCGCGCTGCCCATCAACCTGCCGGACGTGCCCGACTACCAGCCGCGCACCTTCGACCCGATGGACGCCGAATCCAACCCCGAGGCGCCGCTGAGCCGCAACGAGGACTGGGTGAAGGTCGAGCTCGATCTGGGCGACGGTGTGAAGACCTACTACCGTGACACGAACACGATGCCGAACTGGGCCGGCTCCTGCTGGTACTACATGCGCTACATCGACCCGACCGACACGGCCCACATGGTCGAGAAGGACGAGTTCGACTACTGGATGGGTCCGAACCACAACAAGTATTCGGGTGATGAGGGCGGCGTGGACCTGTACATCGGCGGCGTCGAGCACGCGGTGCTCCACCTGCTGTATTCGCGCTTCTGGCACAAGATCCTCTTCGACCTCGGCTACGTGGATTCCGCCGAACCGTTCCACAAGCTGTTCAACCAGGGCATGATCCAGGCGTACGCCTACACCGACGACCGCGGCCAGTACGTGCCGGCCGACGAGGTCGTGGAGGGCCCTGCCGACGAGAACGGCGAACCCACGTTCACCTGGAACGGCGAGCACGCGAACCGCGAGTTCGGCAAGATGGGCAAGAGCCTCAAGAACATCATCACGCCGGACTACATGTACGAGAACTACGGCGCGGACACGTTCCGCCTGTACGAGATGAGCATGGGTCCGCTCGACGAGTCCCGTCCGTGGAACACGCGCAACGTGGTCGGCGGCATGCGCTTCCTGCAGCGCCTGTGGCGCAACGTGGTCGACGAGACCACCGGCGAGGCGCACGTGAGCGAGGACGCGCCGGATATGAAGACCCTGAAGCTCCTCAACAACACGATCGCCGAGGTGACCGTGGAGATGGAGAACATGCGTCCGAACACGGCCATCGCCAAGCTCATCGTGCTCAACAACCACCTGACCTCCCTCAAGGCCGTGCCGCGCGCCGCCGTCGAGCCGCTGATCCTCATGCTCGCGCCGATCGCCCCGCACATCTGCGAGGAGATGTGGCAGCGTCTCGGCCACGCCGAGTCCCTGTCCGCCGCGCCGTGGCCGGTCGCCGACGACAGGTACGTCGGTCAGGATACGGTCACCGCGGTCGTGCAGATCAAGGGCAAGGTGCGCGCCAAGCTCGAGGTCTCCCCGGACATCGACCCGGCCGAGCTGGAGAAGCTCGCGCTCGAAGCCGTCGCCTCCCGTCTCGGCGGCAAGGAGCCGCGCAAGGTGATCGTCAAGGCCCCGAAGATCGTCTCGATCGTCCCGGCCGAATGATTCGCCCGCGTTATCCGCGTCGCGTGTCCCGCGTGACATGTGACACGGATAGCACACAATAATTAGACAATCGCCGCGGCGAATGTGAAGGATTCTGAGGGCTCTATCCACATTCGCCGGAGCGTTGGACTCGACGCCCATGCCTCATCCACAGTGGAGGCATGGGCGTTCGTCATAGTGGAAACGAAAACGGTCGCATCCGATACGACGGATACGGCAATGCCGACGGCATCGGAGGCGCCGGTGCCGTCGGTTTCGATGATGCCGTCGGATACCGTGATGCGGTCGGATACGAAGGTGTGGTCGGATACGGTTCGGCGGACGTGTCGACCGCGTACGATGCGTTCCCGTCGTATGGCGGGCATGCGGACTTCGCCGTGCCGCCGGTTCCGCTGCCTCCCGTCGCGGACGACGTGCGGCCGAAAGTCGCGCTCTCCGAACTGTCCGGCGTGCGCGGAACTGACAGGGACGAGCATTTCGCCGACCGTGCCCGCCATGGCCGACCGAGGTTAAGATTCGGTGCCACGCAGGCGCTGGCGATGATCCTCATCATGGTGATGGCCACCTGCGCGAGTCTCACCCTGCTCATACGACAGGCCGTGAACTATGCGGCAATCGAAGCGGCGTCCGGTACGTCGTCGGCCGCTTCCGGCGGTGGTGCGACGGAGAAAGACGACGGCGGGGGTACGCCATCGAACGGTACGACGGCGGGTCCCGGTACGACGGATGGGCCGACGTCGAACGGTTCAACGGAGGATGGCGCAGTGGGGGAGTCCGGCGGCGGGGCGGCAACCGGTTCCGGCACGGCGCCGGGGCAATCGCCGTCGCAGCCGACGGATACCCGCGTCGACCTGAACACGGCCACGCTGGAGCAGCTCGACGCCATACCCGGCATCGGTCCGGTCACAGCGCAGAAGATCATCGATCACCGTGCGACAATCGGACGGTTCAGCAGCGTCGACCAGTTGCTCGACGTGCCCGGCATCGGCGCGAAGACGCTGGAGAAGATCAGGCCGGAGGTGAAGGTCTGATGAGCGAGCGGTTGGAACGTGGCGGCGATGACCGGCGACTGCTCCCCGTCGCCATCGCCCTGTGGGCGTCCTGTCTGATCGCGCGCGAAGCGTTCTCCCGATGCATGGCGTTGTTCGCCGGAAGAAACGATTCCGGAGAAGGCGGTTTCGGCGGAGAGGGCAGCTCGGTGACTCCGATCATCGCCGTATGCGTCGTGACGATTGCCGTCCTTCTCGTATGGATCGTGGCGGAACGATGCGCGCGCCGGGGCGTCGGCCGCATGCTGATCGTCGTGTGCGTGGGAGCGTTTCTGCTGGGCGTCGTCACGACATGGGCCTCGGAATCGGCCGTATGGTTCGATCCGGCGACGATCCGCGCGCGCGACGGTCCCGTCCGCGTCACCGCACGACTGCGCGTCATCGAACCGGTCGAAACATCGTCCATGCGAGACGCCGACTGTCAGGCGGAGACCCGTCTCGTCAATCTGGATGATGGTGCCGTCGCGACGCGATCACATGCGCAGGTGCGGCTGCTCGTGTCGGGTGCCGATTGCGGACGACTGCATCGCGGCGCCGGCTATCGGGTGAGCGGGGAACTGCGGGAAGCGGAACTCGGTGCGACGCCGCTCTGGCTGACCGTCTCCGGAGACGATGACGACACGGCGACCGATGCCGGGGCTTCCGGTTCGATGCCGGACATGTCGGGCATACGCATGACCGAACGGCAGCCATTGTTCGATCGGTGGCGTGAACGCGTGCAGGAAGCCTTCTTCCATGCGACCGACGGCCTCGACGATTCCGGACGGATCCTCGTGCCCGGACTCACCATGGGATTCCTCGGACAAGATCACGTGGGAATCCCGGAATCGGATTCGGCAGAGGATTCTGCAGAGGATTCGACAGAGGATTCGACGACGGGAGACGATCCGATTGATGAAACCTATGCGAGCCGACTGGAGGATTGCTTCCGCCGCGCCGGAATCATGCATCTCATGGCCGTGTCCGGCGGACATTTCGTCATCGTCGCCGCGCTGATCCGCAGAGTGGGCGCATACTTGCTTATGCCCCGGCAGGCGGTCGCGTGCCTGACCGCCATATCCACGACGCTGATGGCGGCGATGATGGCGCCCGGCGACAGCGTCACCCGCGCACTGGTCATGGGATGGTTGTCGGCCGCTGCGCTGTTCGTCGGCCGACGCTCGCAGGCGTTGAGCGCGTTATGCGTCACCGTGATCGTGATGCTGCTGACGGCCCCCGCCTTGGCATGGAGTTTCGGCTTCGCCCTATCCTGTGCCGCCGTGCTCGGCATCATCCTCATGGCACGACCCATGGCCGCCGTCATGGCATTGCTGCTGCCCGATGCGCTCGCCGACGCGATAGCCATGACCGTCGCCGCGCAGGTGGCGACACTACCGATTCAAGTGCTGATGGAACCACAGTTGCCGATATGGTCGGTTCCCGCGAACATCCTCGTCGCACCCGTGGTCGCATTCTCCACGATGACCGGTCTCGCAGGGCTTGCAGTCGCATGGGCGAACATGGATGCGGCGCGTCTATGCGCATGGCTTTCCTCATGGGGCACGCGGATCATGGAACAGGTCGCGATGCGTCTGGGGGACGGGAATCAGGCGACGATTCCATGGATGGAAGGCGTGGCGGGTGCTTGTGCGATTGTCGTATTGGAAGCGGCGACGATCGTCGGCATCAGGCTCGTGTGCCGATGGATTTCGCCTCCGTCCGGAGCCCATATGCTGCTCGGCGACCCGTTCACCAGCAACCCCCGCAACCGCCTCCGCCTCTGGTGGCAGGACACGCATCGTATGATTAGCAAGCTCACTTGGAGCTGAGGATGGTGACTGTGGTGTTTGCCACCGGTGGTGGGTGGGTCGTCGCTGGTGGGTGGTGGTCCACCCCCACCCGGCTTCGCCGGGAGCCCCCGCCGGCGGGGGCGTGTTTCGTGTGTGTGGTTTCGTGTGGTGCGTGTTTCGTGTGTGTGGTGTGTTGTGTCCTCCCGCTGGCGGGAGGTGGCGCGCGGAGCGCGTCGGTGGGTGGTTGTCGGGTTGGGTGGATGTGTGGCGTGGTGTCGTGTGGGTGTCGTGTTGGTGAATGGGGTGGTTGGTTTGGTTGAATTGTTGTGACACGCCGTGTGTTGGTGGTTTTTGGTGGTGTGGTGGTGTGTCGGTGGGGGTTATGATGTGGTTGTGGGGCTTGTTGGGCCTGTTTTCGACACGCCGGTGGATTGTTGTGTTTGCAACGTTTCCGGGGTGGTTTTCGTATGCGGGTTTGCGTGGTGGTGCCGGGTGGTGTATGTTTATCTCTTGCTGCCGGTCGGCTTCTGGTTCCCGCTCTTGTGGTTGGTTTCCGGGGTTGGCTGTGTGTGGTGGTTTGAGAACTCAAGAGTGTGTTGTACTACTTACTTCTTTATAGTCAATGATTGCCAGTCCGATGCCCGCTTCGGTTTTCCGGAGTACCCGAGGGGGTTTGATGGGTGTCGGGGTTTTTGTGCGAACCTCTTTCCTTATTAGAGGTTCCGTCAATTGTTTTTAATGAGGGTCATTTATGGTTCTCTTTGCAAGTTTTTTGTGGAGGGTTCGATTCTGGCTCAGGATGAACGCTGGCGGCGTGCTTAACACATGCAAGTCGAACGGGATCCTGCCAGCTTGCTGGTGGGTGAGAGTGGCGAACGGGTGAGTAATGCGTGACCGACCTGCCCCGTACTTCGGAATAGCTCCTGGAAACGGGTGGTAATGCCGGATGCTCCAGTTGATCGCATGGTCTTCTGGGAAAGGGTTTTACTGGTATGGGATGGGGTCGCGTCCTATCAGCTTGACGGTGTGGTGATGGCGCACCGTGGCTTCGACGGGTAGCCGGCCTGAGAGGGCGACCGGCCACATTGGGACTGAGATACGGCCCAGACTCCTACGGGAGGCAGCAG
>NZ_JBKEVI010000015.1:0-70986 GCF_056357035.1 Bifidobacterium sp. LH_417 | reverse complement strand
CCCGGACCCGACCGGCAAACCCCCGGCCGGACGGCGAAGCACGCCCACCACGCACAACCCCTAACCCGATACATCACCCCGGCCACAAGTTGACAAAAACATAGGAACACCCCCCCCCGTGAAATCGCTTACAGCAATTGTTATTAAATCGTTATCTTTACGCTTCACGACACGCCGTGAGCGCTCTCAAACCGGTTCAACGCATACAACAAGCCGCTTTGCACAAGCGTCACCACATCACATCCACCCCAATCCCCCCGATACACGCCATTGTTCACCCACTTGACAAAACCACCCAACCCGGTATACGCACAACACCGCAATCACACCGACGCGCATGCCGCAACCCGGGAGTACCATGACCGCAGACGACAACATGGAAGACAAACGGATCGGGCACATGGGGAATCACGAGAGCAGACACACGTCATCACGTCGCAGTCGGCACGACACGTCACCGTCGCCAACACCGTCGCCAACACCATCGCCAACACCGTCACCAGCATCGTCACCAGCATCGTCACCGGAAGCGAAACCGGAAAGCATGACAACACCCACCGCCACCGACGAGACGACCACCGACGAGCCGATCACCAGCCCGGCCACTCCGAAACCGTTCGCCGCGGCCATCGACGTGACCGATCTCGCAGCGGAACGCCGTCGACTCACCCGCAACCTGCTCGTCATGCGCGTCATCACGATTCTGCTGCTGCTCGCCGCCGTGACCGTCGTCGCGATACCGTTCGCACTCCAATTCCAATCCGGCGCGGAACTCGCCGCCACCACCGCGACCACCGCACGCAACGTGGCCGACTGGCCGTATCCGAAAGCGAAGGACGCGCTCGCGGCGGCACGCACCTACAACGCCAAACTCGCCCAATCCGGGCAACCCGTGCTCGGCGAGGCCGTCGACCCGTTCACCGCGGCGACCGGCGGCTCCCACGCCAGTGGCGACGACTCGGCCTCCAGCAAAGACAAGGAGTACCAGTCGCTGCTCGACTCCGGCGACGGCGTCATGGGCTCGATCACAGTACCGAAACAGTCGATCGACCTGCCGATCTACCACGGCACATCCGAACAGGCGCTGGCATCCGGCGCCGGGCACTTGTACGGCTCGTCGCTGCCCGTCGGCGGAGCCTCCACGCATGCGGTGATCACCGGCCACCGCGGCCTCGTCAACGCGATGATGTTCACCCGACTCGACGAAGTGAAGAAAGGCGACTTCTTCTACATTCAGGTGATGGGCGAGACGCTCGGCTACAAGGTAGACCGGATTTCCGTAATCCTGCCGAACGACACGTCGAAACTCAAGATTGTGCCCGGCGAGGACCGCGTCACGCTGATGACCTGCACGCCGTACGGCGTGAACACGCACCGACTGCTCATCTCCGGGCATCGCGTCGCCATCCCGCTGCCCGCGCCGGAACCGGGCGACATCCACGACGGACGCACCATCAGCATCGGCGTGGGACTCGGCGTGCTGCTCATCGGCTGGATCGCGACGATTCCGCTGCGCCGCCGCAACGAGACACGCATCATGCGGCACGCGGCGTTCTGGCCGTATGAGCGCGTCACGGAACGCGCAAGCGCGAACGATCCGCTTGCCTAGACTCGCCCAGGTTCCCTGAGACTCGTCTATGCTTCACGACGGCCGGCCAGGGCGCGGCCGAGCGTGATCTCGTCGGCGTATTCAAGATCGGAGCCCACCGGCAATCCGCTGGCGAGACGCGTCACCTTCAATCCGAGCGGCGACATCAGACGGCTCAGATACGTGGTGGTCGCCTCGCCTTCGATGTTCGGGTCGAGCGCGAGGATGATCTCCTTGACCGTATCGTCCTTGAGCCGTTCCAGCAGTTTCGCGATGTTCAGGTCGCTGGGATCCACGTTCGCCATCGGGTTGATGGCGCCGCCGAGCACGTGGTAGAGGCCCCGGTATTCACGCGTGCGTTCGATGCTCATCACGTCTTTCGGCTCCTCGACCACGCAGATCACCGTATGGTCGCGTCGCGGATCCGCGCACACCGGGCACGGGCTCGCCTCGCACACGTTGCCGCACACGTCGCAGAACCGCACTTTCGCCTTCACTTCGGTGATCGCGTCGGCCAAGTCAGCGGCCTCCTGCTCGTCGGCGCTGAGCAGGTGGAACGCGATGCGTTGCGCGCCTTTCGGCCCGATGCCGGGCAGCTTGTTGAACGCGTCGATGAGACGCTGGATCGCGCCGTCATACGCCAATGCCATGTGGTCGTCTTCCTTCCGTCTACGTTATCCGTCTACGCTACGTGTGTGGACACCGCGCGCACAGGTGCGGGAACGCGCGACCTGTCGTCGCGTGTTCCCTGCAACCGTGCGTCGCGTCGGCGGTCTCAGTCGTCGTGTTTGGCGGCGACGTGCATGTTGCGAGGATTGCGCGGATCGTCGGCCGCGAACGTTTCGACCTTCTTCACCTCGAACAGTTTCCGCAGTTCGTCGCGGCTCATCGCCACGGCACTGCCGAGCGACTCGTCGTCCATCGAGTATTCGTCCTCGTCCGCGTCGACCTGCGGTTTCGGGGATGGCGTGGACTGCGCGGGCATGTTCCACGGGTCGTCCGCACGGACGGCCGGTCCGGGTCGCGACTGCGATTGCGGCCGCGGCATGGGGGCGGAGGCCGGCGCATTCCACGGATCGTCGGGTTCGGCGGGCGGTGGAACGTCCTTCCACGGGTCGTCCGGTTCGACCGGTTCCGGCGCCATGGCCTGCGCGGCGCGCGGGTTCACGCCCGATTCCGCAGACCGATTCCCGCCAGTGTCGCGGCCGGCACGGTTCCCCGCGGCCGCGGAACCCCCATCACCGAACGCGCCGCCATTCGACGGCAACGGCGTGTTCCACGGGTCGGCGGCCGAATTCCATGGATCGGCCCCGGCCGATGCGGCCGACGCGGCTGGTGCGGCGGACGTGCCATCGGCGGAAGATGCCGTGCCCGCACCACGGGCATTCGCCGGAGCCGTCATGGACGACGTGTTCCACGGGTCGGAGGAATCCGTCGTATCCGAGGATTCCACGGCATGCGAGGGCTGCGCCCACGGATCCGTATCATCGCTCAGATCGGGCACCGCCACCTGCTTGCGATGATGCTCCGACGCCTCCGACGCCACGCTCCGCCCAGCGGACTCCGGCTGCTGCCGCACCGATCCCGGTTTCGGCAAAGGCTGCGCCCACGGATCATCGTCCGGTGACGTGGACGCCGGTTGCGCCCACGGATCATCATTCACATCCGTCGACATCGATTGCGTCGACATCGATCGTGCCGAGGCCGTCGACGTGACGGACGAGCCGGACGACGCGGACGAGCCGGATCGGTGACTGTCGTCATCCTCCGATGCGCCGGACGACGCGGACGGGGAAGCGGACTGCTCACGACTCCCCTGTTCCCTGCCGACCGCGCCGCTCTCACCGGACTGGGCCTTCGCGGCGGCGGCCTGCAGGTTCTCCTGCAACAGCTGCGCCTTGATCTTCTGCTGCTCGTTAGGCGGCAGCTGGCTGAACGGCGGGGTTTTCTGACCGTCATCCGTGCTGGGCGTAGGAGCGATCTCGGCCCGCGGGCCGAACACCTTGCGCACTTCGGCGCGCACGATCGACACCACCTTGTTCGTGCCGCCCACCGGCTCGGAGGCTACGGCGAGCGCGAACGCGTACTTGTTCAGCGCGGTGTCGAAGCGCATCCACACACGCGGTCGCCCCGTCTCCTCATACAAGGCGACGAACTTAATGCGGACCCGGTTCCGCGCCACATACTGGCGCACATCCTCAGGCAGCGCAGCGAGCACCGCATCCCACTTCTGATCGGGCGTGCGATTGTCGGGCTGGGCGGGCGCTGACGGCTGTTGCGCCGTCGAGGCCGCATCGGACTGAGCGGCCGCAGAGGCCTGACCGGTCGCACCGGGCTGGGCGGCCGCCTCCCCGCGCTCATCCGACTGCGAAGCACCATGTCCGCCCTGAGCCGCCGTATCGTCATGCTGGTTGCGCGAGGCTCCGGCGAATCCGCCGCCGGAACCCGCGAACCCGCTGGAAGACGGTTGCGCGGATGCCGCCGCATCGTGATGCTGATTGCGCGCCGCACCGGCGAATCCGCCGCCGCGAACGCTCCCCTGAGCGTTCCCGTGCGCGCCCGATGCGGCACCGGCAAGGCCGCCCGCCGCGCCGGAAGCCGCAGACGCGGCATTCGCACCAGCACCCGCGCCTGTGCCCATACCGGCACCCGACGCCCCCGCAGCCGCACCGGCTGAGCCCGCAGCACCCACACCGGCACCACCGACCACATTCGCAAAACCGTTTTCCCGGCCGGCGAGCAGACGCGCGGCCAACAGTTCGAGACGCATACGCGGCGAAATCGCGCCGGTCATCTGGCCGAGCGTCGCATTGATGATGTCCGCCATCGCGGTGAGCTGTCCAAGTCCAAGCGCAGCCGCCTGCCGATGCAGATCGTCCATATCCTCAGCTTCGGCCGTGTCGGAAAGCACGCTTTCCGCACGGTCGCCGGCCAACGTGAGCACGAGCAGGTCACGCACGCGGGCGAGCAGATCCTCGACGAATCGACGCGGGTCGAAACCGCCGACCACGACCTTCTGAATCACGCCGTACAGTTTCTCGCCGTTCGCGTCGATCACCGCGTCGACGGCCTCGCCGATCAGCGCCTCCGGCGTGAAGCCGAGCAGCGCGACGGACGCATCGTGCGTGATCACGCCGTCCACCGCACCGACCATGAGCTGATCCAGCACGGACAGGGTGTCGCGCACGGAGCCGCCGCCGGCGCGCATCGCCAGCTTGAGCACGCCCGGCTCGACCTCGATGCGTTCCTTCTCGCAGATGCTTTCCAGATAGGGGCCCATCACCTCGGCCGGCACGAGACGGAACGGGTAGTGGTGGGTGCGCGAACGGATCGTGCCGATCACCTTGTCCGGCTCGGTCGTCGCGAAGATGAACATGACGTGCTCCGGCGGCTCCTCCACGATTTTGAGGAGCGCGTTGAAGCCCTGCGGCGTGACCATGTGGGCCTCATCGAGGATGAAGATCTTGTAGCGGTCGCGCGCGGGGGCGAAACCTGCTCGTTCGCGCAGCTCACGTGCGTCGTCCACGCCGTTATGCGAGGCGGCGTCGATCTCCACCACGTCGATGGAGCCGGGGCCGCCGGTGGCGAGGTCCTTGCAGGATTCGCATTCGCCGCACGGATGCGAGGTCGGGCCCTTCGCGCAGTTCACGCAACGGGCGAGAATGCGCGCCGAACTGGTCTTGCCGCAGCCGCGCGGGCCGGAGAACAGGTAGGCGTGCGTGAGCTTGCCCTCGTCGAGGGCGCGCATGAGCGGGACCGTGACCTGGTCCTGGCCGATCACCCCCGCGAAGGTGTCGGGTCGATAACGGCGGTACAACGCCAAAGCCATCGCTGATTCCTGCTTTCTTTCCGGCGGGCGGCCGACGGCCATGCCGTTCCGCCGAATCCGCGGGTCCGCGGGGCTTCGGCCGGTCACCCGAATCACACTGTTTTCTAATCTATCCCAACCGGGGCACCGCGCGTCACGCCGTACGCGCGACGCGTCGCACGCGTATCACCCGCCGCACCGCGCTATATCCGCATCGCGCAATACTCGCTACGTACCTACGCCGCACCCGTACCGCGCCCGCACGCCACGTCGCCCAGCGTGCCGCGTGGTCCGACGTATCACCCGTCGCACCGCGCCCGCCACGCGCGTGTCCGGCATGACGCCGCGCATACACTGGGTACATGAGCATTGACACGACGTCAACAACGACGGGCAAAGGTGACGCGAGGCGTATCGCCATCGTGCGTGCCGCTCGGGAGATCTGTCTGGAGAAGGGATTCTCCAAAATCACCGTAAGCGACATCGCCGGACGGGTGAAGATGACCAGATCGCTGTTCTACCACTACTTCCCCGATAAGGACGCGGTGGCGGACGCGGTCCTCGACGACGTGGTCGAAGACATCCTCGCCAAGCTGTCCGCGTGGGACGCCTCCCGTGAGACCGGCAACATCGGCAAGGCGCTCGACGACATCGTGCGTCTCACCCGCGCACTGATCGCGGACGAAAGCCCGTTCTCCGCGCGCATGATCCACGAGGGCAACGCCGAACTGTACATCCGATTCATCGACCGCGTGGCCGACCGCATCGCCGACATGTTCGAGCGGACCACCGTGCGCGACTTCGAGGCGCGGCACGGACTGCCGATCACGAACGTGCATGAGACGTTCTTCACACTGGTCGTCGGCCTGATCTCGCTGCTGCGCTCCCACCCCGAAACGCCCGACGCCACAGTGAAGAGCGTGATCGCGCAGACCCTGCACATCACCGACTACATCGCGCAGGACGCAGCGTAGCGGACGAGGCCCGGCATGGCGTGACCGGAACGGACACTGGCGAGACACAGATCGAGAGGACGCAACCCGGACGGACGACGAAACGTCAGACGAACGCGCCAGTGATCGGGTCGCGGCCGTCACGCCTGAGCATGGCGAGCACACGGTTCTCACCATGCTCACGCTCCTGCACCCGCGAGACCGCGGGCGGTACAAGCACGCGCAACGCCCGGTCGCACGCCGTCACCGCAACCGGCATCCGGCCGATATACTCGCCATCCGCCATCAGCACCGGCGGCTCGTCGCCCTCCCCGGCACGCGTGATCACGATGTCGCGCACACGCTTCCAACCGAACACCTTCGAGCCGAGCAGCTTGCCGTTGTAGCCCTTGGAAATCGCATCCGCAATCTCCAATGCGTTCGGCATGTGATCGATCCAGATCAGGTCGAGCAGACCATCATCGAACCGCGAATACGGAGACACCTCCAATCCGCCGCCGATATGCCGCGAATTCGCCACAGTGAGCATCGGCGAGACAATGTCCCGCTCCTCCACCGAGCCGTCCGCCAGCGTGGCCTTCACGTGGTAGCCGTACCGTTTGAGATGCGTGACCTCCACGAGTACGGCGGCGAAATACCGCAGGGAACCGCCCGGCAACCGCGAATGGTTGGCGCGATCATTGATGCTCGCATCCAATCCACACGACAGCATGCCCGCATAGTAGCGGTCGAACGCCGGACGATCGGCAGTCGGAGTTCCGGAACCGGCGACCCCGGCGAAAACCGCTCCGGAAGGAGCCCCGGCACCGGAATCCCCGGCACCAGTATCTCCACCAGCATCCTCACCGGCCTCTCCACCAGCATCTCCACCGGCATTCCCACCGGCATTCCCACCGGCATTCCCACCAGTATCCTCCGCGCCGGGCGTTCCGGCATCGATCTCCTCACCGGTGGTCGGATCGGTGGCGACCGCGCCCGGCAGCGCCGTTACATGACCCATGTCCACGTCCACGTGCGAGCCGCGCACAATCGCCCCGACAATGCCTTCCACCGCCGTATCGACGCGATTCACCGGCAGTTTCAGTCCACGGGCGAAATCATTGCCGGAACCGGTGGCGACGATGCCGAGCGGCTTGCCGCTGTCCCCGATCGCGTTCGCACCAAGGGCGATCATGCCGTCACCGCCGACCACGACGAGATAATCGTAATCGTCGATATGCTCACGCGCGTTGGCGAGGGAATCGTCGAAACTGTCGCCGGTCAGGTCGATCACATCGAACCCGTACCGCTCGCCGGCCTCGGCCAGCAGCTCGCGCACACGCTCACCGACCGCGGCACCCCGTCCCTTGTCGGACGTGGGATTGCCGACCAAGGCGACCACGCCGTAATCCATGCTCTCCGTCATACCCACACGATAACCGGAAAGACGGCGGAACCGCCAGAACCGCACCGACCGAACCGCCAGAACCGCACCGACGGAACCAGCTGACCGGCCAACCGGCTGGCCGGCTGAACTGAACCGACCGAACCGTACCGGTGCGGCGTTCATCGCAGCCACCGCACGGCACGGCACGGCCCGACACGGCACGGCACGGCCCGACACAGCACGGCCCGACACGACACGACACGGCACAATCGATAGGCGCATCACGACATCGCACGGCACGGCACGACGAGCGTGTCACGGACTACGCGCCACCAACGTGCGAGTCACGCCGTAGAGCCACATGCGACGGGCCCGGCGCGCGCGTCGATGCCGACGTGCGGCATGAACGGCACGTCGGTGGCGAGCGCGACGCGAACCGTCACATCGCCGCCGAGGTCGCCGCCAATCGCACATGACGTGAGATCGCCGCCGTGCGCCGACGCTACGTCCGCGGCGACGACGCACGGCTCGCCGCGTCCGTCCCGCAGCGCGACCGCCGCGGACAGCGCGGCAAGGTCGGCGGCGGAACGGGCGACGGCGCGACGCGTCAGCAGATGTCCCGCGGTCGCGACGGACGTCAGCAGCACGGCGACGAGCATGATGAGCGCGACACCGGCCATCGTGCCGGACCCCTCATCCGCATGTGCGATGATGGCGCCGGAACGATTCGCGCCGATGGGGTTTGCGCCGTTGAGGTTTACACCGTTGAGGTTTGCACCGTTGGATGTCGTGCCGACGATACCCGCGTCGTCTCGCACCGCAACGACCCGCCCCGCACTGGTTTGGCCCGTGAGGCTTCGACTCCTGCCGACCTGGTTCACGACCTGGTTCACGAGATCACCCCCACGGCGCGGCCTTCGACCCGCGTGGGCAGCACGCCCATCGGATCGGGAATCACCGGGCAGAGCGTCGTCACGGTCACGCGGTCGCCCGAACGGCTCACGTGTACCGTGATGCCGTCTCCGGCGACCGCACGGGCCGCCGAAGCGGGATCGGCGAGGCCGCCATCCGAACCAGAGGAACCGGAAGAGCCCGAGGAACCAGAGGAACCAGAGGAACCACCTGCCGCGACCGCCGTGCGCGCCGCGGCCGACGCGGCATCCTGGCATCCGATGGATACCATCACCGTGCGGGTGAGCGCGAGCAGCAACAAGGCGAGTGCAACCACAGCCGGCAGGACCGTGGCAAATTCCGCGGTGACCGTGCCGGCATCGGCACCGGCACCGGGCTCGGCGGCCATACCGGAATCGGCGGCAGCACCGGGATTGACGGCAGCACCGGAATCGGCGGCCATACCGAACCGACCGTATTCGTCGATCCCGGCAGACTCGCCGGAGATGGATGACGGAGGCGGGCGTCTGGCGCGACGACGCGAATATCGTGCGTTCATGGCGATCAACCTCCCATCGTCAATGCCTTCTTGACGATGTCGAGCAGCATCTTGCGCACGGCATCGGATTTGAGAATGGCAACGAGCAGGGCAGCGAATCCGGTGGCTGCGACCAGCACGACCGCGTATTCGGCGGTGGCGGCGCCTTCTTCGGGTTCGGCGGCGAGGGTGCGCATGCGCGCATCCAACACGCACAGTCGGGCGCGACAGGTATCGCGCAGCTGTTCGGCACGCTCCCGGGCGTACGTGAAGATGCCGGCCTGTCCCTCGCCGCTGACGGGGATGACGGTGTTCATGGAAGTTCCTTTCCTTGGGGATGGTGGGTGCGGGATGGGGATGGGAATTGGGGTGGCAGCTGCCGTGGAAGATGGCGGTGAGTGTCGGCGGAGGCGCCGGGGGAAGACACGATATTGAGTTATGGACCGATCGGTCGTTCCACTGTGCGCGATGAGGTGCGGGTGACGCAATGGATTCCGGGCAATGTGGTCAGTACCCCCTGGTTATCCACATCCCGGGCGTGTCATCCACATCGCTGTGGATAACTCGCGTCGTGATATCACTCCGATGTCACGCTCACAACCACATTCACACACATCATGTCCAACGTGCCCAACACCCAGCGACACAAATCCCGGACGACAGGGCCGTCCTCCCAAATTTGGGACGCTGAGTCCTCAGAGTCCCAAATTCCGGACGAAGCCACTCATCTCCGGAATCTGGGACGCTGAGACGCGGTTAGAGTCCCGGATTCCGGATGATAGGGTCGTCCTCCCGAATCCGGGACGCTGAGAAAGACTCAGCATCCCAAATTCCGGACGAAGCCACTCATTTCCCGAATTTAGGACACTGAAGCATATATGTGGCTCTAACAAGGCGGACTGTCTAACAAGGCGGACGTACGCCAGCGGATCAGTTCACAAGGCCGCGGATAGAATTCCTCCCGTTGGCGGGAGGTGGCGCGTAGCGCCGGAGGGTGGTCGCGGCCGGGAAGGCCGGGATTCCATTTCTTCTCCGGGGGCATTGACTGGCCCGCGGCCCGGAGCCGCTATTCCCGCCCCGGCAGGACGATGCGCCGTATCCGCCCCAGCGTCACAAATCCCGGAGAACGACGGCTTCTTCCGGGATTTCTGACGCTGAGTCATTCCCAGCGTCACATATCCCGGAGATGAGCGGCTTCGTCCGGAATCCGGGATGCTGGGTCCTTCTCAGCGTCCCGGGTTCGGGAGGACGGCTCCGTCGTCCGGGATTTGTGACGCTGAGTCATGCACCCCCGCTGGTCGGCGTCACATATCCCGGGAATAAACGGCTTCATCCGGGATTTCTGACGCCGGGATGGGGCGAGCGGACAGGGAGCGGTTTCCCGGGGTGATGCGGACAGCCGGCCTTCGGACCTGGGGATGTCCCTGTGCTCCACAACAGCGCGTGAGGATGGTGTTGTGGCACGGTGGTGCGCCACAACACGGTCATGGGAGGCGGTTCATGGAAGTTGTGGCGCGTTATGAGGGCCCGTCTGCTCCACGATGCGCGGTGGGAGCGATACCGGCTCCTGTTGTGGAGCAGGCCCGCTCCACAACAGGAGCGAAACCCGGGATTCCGGGAAGTTGTGGCGCGCTTAACAGGCCAGGAACGCTGAAAACAGGGGTTCTCGCGGGGGTCGCGGCGGAAGGCTGCTCCACAACAGGCTCTCCGACATGTGTTGTGGAGCAGACCCGGCCGGGATGCGGGACGTAGGACGCGGGGTATGGGGCCTAGGGTGCGGGGAGCGGAGTATGGGGAGCCGCGCGCCGCACGCGCCCGCCGCGCGCATCCTGGAACGGCCGGCCCATGTCTGAAAACGACCAGCCGGCCCACGCCTGAAAACGGCCGGTCTCGCGCCCGAACCGGCCAGCCCAGCATCGGCGAACGCATCGGATTGCGGCCCGCGACCACCCTCCGGCGCTGCGCGCCACCTCCCGCCAGCGGGAGGGAATACCAATCATCCCGCAGTACATCCGCAACCTGACCGTCACCTCCCGCCAGCGGGAGGGGAGAAGAACTGGCCTGCACACACCCCGAAACGATCGGCCAGCGCCCGAAACGGCCGGCCCCGCGCCTGAACGGCCGGCCTCATGCCGGCGGACGCATCGGATTCCAATCCGAGACCACCCTCCGGCGCTGCGCGCCACCTCCCGCCAGCGGGAGGAAGATACGAGGGATGACTCGGACACACAACCTCTTACCAGCGGAAGAGGAAGAACGATCACCCCGCAGTACATCGCGACCTGATCACCATCCCGCCAGCCCGAGGGAAAGGTGACAATCACAACCGTACGGCCGTACACACCACACTGCGAAGAGCCTCTAAACACGTTTAGTTCCTATAGCCCCCGGATACGGCACCGGCATCGACTGGAACGACTTCCACACCTCGATCCAGACCGGCAGCAAACGAAAAGACCCGCCGAAGCGGGTCTTTTCCACAAGTTCAACCTAGGAGCAGAATCTCAGCACAACATCATCGTTGCAACGGTAAGTCTTTCCAATGCCCGTCCAACGTATCAGTCCTCGTGACCATTACTCTTTGTGGGCTCTGCTCTGTTCGGTTGTTCTTGTAGTTCATAATCTAGGCGCGAGTCCGAGCATGCGCAACTTGGAACAAGGCCTTGTTCACTTCTTTGCGCAATTGGTCGTTCGCACGCGAAAACGCCGGCAAAATGAAGCATCCTGTTCGATTCAGGGCACCCATATGTCACGTCATGTGCGATTCGAACGCGATACCGGCGTGTCGTCCAATAATCCACACGGCCTGCGGCAGGCTCGAGCCGGGAGGTATGAAGACTTGCCACAAACGTCTACGCGATCCGGACAGCCACGGCCAAGAATCAATACGAAGCCAGAAATCAATACGACATGCACAGATGTGTCATGGGCCCCAGCTGCTGGCGGATGACACCCGTTGGCGGAAACAGCGAGAGCACGACGGCGTCCGACTGATCTTCCGACGGGGCGGATGATGCCCGTTGGCGGAGCCAGCGAGGCCCATGCGCATACGTCACAAACATAGGCGCCACGCCAACAGACCACCCAGTCCACCAACAGACACCGCCCAGTCCACCAACAGACCGGCAACAGACCGACCAGACCGGCAACAGAGCTCAACGGCCCACCCAACGTGCAGCGACGATTGTGGATAATCTGACGGAACGACACGGATTCTTGTGGATAATCCGCTGGAATCGGTGGACAACCGGGGGCTCTGTCCACATTGCCCGTACGGCTTGCAGCGTACTTCCCCGCTCCTGTTCAATCGAACCATGAACACGCGAACCTTGACCATACGCAAGCCGCCGGCGGCACCGTCGCCCCCGGCGTACGCACACATGTGGGCGGCACAGTCGCCCCCAGTACAGTCGTCCCCAGTACAGCCGCCCTCAGCACAGTTACTCCCGGCGCAATCGCCTCCGGCACAATCACCCCCAGCGGAAATACACCCCAACTCTCCGCCGCTCCCGCCGGACACGTCGGCCCAGCTGCACGCATCGGCCCAGCTGCACGCATCACCTCAGCCGGACACGTCGTCTCAGCCGCGCGCGTCATCCCAGCCGGTAACGCCACTCCCCGTGCACATAGCCACCGCCCCTGCGTGCGCGCCATCGCCGGTGAACGCGCTCATGCCTTCGCGTCACCCCAGGCCGGATTCCGGCGAGCGCCGGTATGCTCCGACTGTCGTCCGAGTCACCACATCAGCCCGACGTCCGGCTCCGCGGCACCACGTGTTCCCGTCCCCGCCTTCCGGCCGCGCTTCGTCGAGGGGTTCCCGAGATTCGCTTGCAGAACCGCGTAAGCCCGCATTCCTCATGCCCGAAGCGTTTACGACGACCCCCTTCGACGCCGCGTCATCCTTCGACGCCGCGTCATCTTTCGATATCACACCGTCCACCGGTACCGTCACACGCAACACCACGTCACGCACCGCCACACGCAACGTCACGTCACGCACCGCCACGCGCGCCACCACGCGCGCCGCCACGCGCGACACCACGTCACGCGCCACCGCCACGCGCAACACCCCGCCACGAACCACCACGCCCTCTGTCGGCACCACTCCCGCCGACACCATCTCACTTGGCACCGCCGATCCTCCCGGCAATCTCGTCGTGTTCACGTCGCCCAGCGGCGGCATCGGCACGAGCACGTTGATGGCGCTGACGGGGTTGTCCCTGACCTCCAGAGGCGTCGAGTGCGCACTGCTTGACGCTGATCTGGACGGCGGCGGACTCGACGTGCTGCTCGGCATCGAACATGAGCCCGGCCTCTCCCTGCAGGATCTCGATGCGCCGCTCGGCCACATCGATGGCACGGCGCTGAACCGGGAGGTCCCCGAGTGGGAGGGGATGCGTGTGCTCGCCCACACGCCGTGGCGCGGCTCGAACCCGCAATGGTGGGAGCTGGAGGCTGCCGCGGATGCGCTGGCCGAGGCGAACGACATCGTATTGGCGGATGTGGGCCGTGGCACGATTCTCGCCCACATGCCCCGGTTCGCCGCCACCCATCAGGTGGTGGTCGTCGATCTGTCCGTGTTGGGCATGGCGCGCGCGAAATCGCACATCGCCACGCTCGACCGGATGCGTGACGCCGCACTCGGTACCGTGCGGAATGCCTTGCGCGGCGATCCACGCAGCACTCCACATAGCGCCGCGCACGGCCTCCTTCGTGATCGCCGGCATGGGCATGATCGGGCTGATATCACGGATATCGAGGATCCTCCGATCATGATCGGCGTTGAGCCGCGGGGCGTGGCGCGGAAATCGTCAGCATCGTCGGTCGCGGTCGAGGAGGCCGTCGCGTATCTCGGCGAAGACGTGCTCGGACCGTTGCGCTGCATGCCGTCGTTGTGCGCGGACGTGCTTGCGGGATTGGGCATCCGCGCGGTACCGAAACGCAATCGCCGCGTGGTCGACGCGCTGGGCGACGGCATTCTCGAAGGCGTGGGGATTCGAGCGCCGAGCGGAAGGAGACGGTCATGATCCGCAATCGCGACACCCGACGTGCGACTGGCACGTCGATCACGCGCACCCCGGCGGCACGCGCACCATCCGCACGCGCCTCGGCCACACGCGAACCGGCCACACGCGCACTATCCGTCACGGCACCATCCGTCACGGCTCCATCCGTCACGGCACCATCCGTCACGGCACCATCCGTCACGGCACCATCCGGCGCGATCCCAGCCGGCACCATCCCGGCACGCACCGCATCTCCCGTCGTCCCCGCGTTTGAGCCGATCGCGCTCGAGCCGATCGCGTTCGGTCCGCTCGACACCATCGTGCGCGACCCGCGCGTCACCGACGTGGCGGTGACCTGCGACGGACGCGTCTGGGCGGACGACGGAAACGGTATGCGCGAGCGACGTCCGCGCATACCGTTCCGTGACGCGCAGACCGTGCGCGACTATGCGGTGCGACTGTGCGCGCAACTCGGACGGCGTCTTGACGACGCGCGTCCCATCGCCGACGCGTCCAGCGGAAACGGCGTCCGTGTGCACGCGGTAATCGCTCCGATCGTGCCGTATGGCGCGTCCTTGTCGATCCGTCTGCCGGACCGTACCGTCGCCACGTTGCCGGAACTGTGCCGTCGTGGCCTGTTTCCCGCTGAGTGGATGCCGGTGTTGCGCGGACTGGTCGCGCGACGTGCCACACTGCTCGTCACCGGTGGCACTGGCGCGGGCAAGACGACGCTGCTCAAGGCGCTGCTCGCCGAATGTGCGCCGACGGAGCGCGTCGTCACCGTGGAGGAGGTGCGTGAATTGGGCGCGCTGCCGATCGACGACCACGTGTCGATGGTCACGCGCGAGGCGAATGTGGAGGGCGCGGGCGCGGTCGGCTTGCCGGATCTGGTGAAGGCGACGCTGCGCATGCGCCCTGACCGCGTGGTGTTGGGCGAATGCCGCGGCGAGGAGATCGCCGATCTGCTGCGTGCCTACAATTCCGGTCATCATGGCGGCATGACGACGCTGCACGCGGATGGCGTCTCGCGCGTGCCGTCGCGGCTCGTCGCGCTCGGCCTGCTCGCGGGACTCGCGCCGGCGGCGACGGCCATGCTCGCCTGCGACGCGTTCGACGCGGTCCTGCATCTGGAGCGGGACGGCGGGAAACGGCGTATCGCGCAGATCGGTTTGTTGACCGTCGCGCCGAACGGTTCGGCAAGCGCCCCGGCACTGGCCCCGGCAGGGAATCTGGCGAACGGCCCGACAGTAGGTTCGCCGGCAGTATCGCCGACAGTAAGTTCACCGGCAGTATCGCCGACAACGTCACCGACAACGTTGCAGACAGCGTCACCAGCAACGTCGCCGGCAGGGTCGCTGACCGGACTGCCGCTGGCCGTGTGGACGGGTTCCGGAAGACCGTCATACGCGCAGCAATGGCCATATTTCGCCGACCGTTGGAGGCTGCTATGACGACGATCACGATGACTCGGACGCTCTACGGCATCCAGCCGAGCGACTTCGGTCCGCTCGTCGCGCTTGCCGCGCTGTTGGCGGTCGCGGCGATGCTCATACCGGCGCTTGCGCCCATCATCGAACGGAACGTCGGGAGGACGCGACAGCGGAACGCAGGACGCCGCGGAGTATGCCGCGGCCTCCGCGGAGTGGCACATGAGGCCGCGTATGGTGTCACGCGCGACGGCACGCGTGGCGAAATACACTACGGAACGCGAGACGAAATAAACTACGGAACGCGAGACGGAATACGCGGCGGATCGCGCTACAGACAACGCGACGGCGCGCGCGGATTGCGAGACGGCTTCTCTCCCGACTCGTCCCCGCCGCCGCGCATCGGCGTGGACGCGACGATCGCCGCGATCATCGCGCGCGTGAAAAGCGGCGGCGACGCCGTCGAAGCATTCGAGGAGCAAGGCGGCATACGGTTCGCGACGCCGCGCGTGACCGTCGCGCGCGCCGCGACCGTGCTGCGCCGTCGCGCCAAGGACGATGAGTCCGAGGCGGACATCGCGACGGCGGCCCGGCATCTCACCGCCGCGTGCCGACTGAGCGAGCGCACGGGATGCGAGCTGTCGCGCTGTCTGGAGGCGGTGGCCGACGACCAGCGTCGCGTGCGGCGTGCAGCCGAGTTGCGACGGCAGACGTTCGCGATGCCGAAAGCGACGATACGCCTGTTGTCCGCGCTTCCCTTGGTGACGGTCGCGCTCGGCGAACTGTTGGGCGCACGTCCGGTCGCGTTCCTGTTCGGTTCGCCGCAGGGACTGTCGTGTCTGGGATTGGGCGTCCTGTGGTATGCGTGCGGCATGATGTGGACGCGACGATTGCTGACGACATTCGATGATGCGGGATTGTCTACGGGCACGGGCGCGAACCCAAGCGCCACTTCGGGCGCCACCTCGGGCACGGCTGATCCCTTCGTGGACCTGCCGATCACGTTGGCGATGCTGCGGGCCGCACTCGGCCAAGGTGCCTCCATTCCCGGCGCGCTGATCGCCGTGGGCGAGGCGCTCGACGAACCGGAATCCGACAAGGCAGGATTGGACGGATCGATACACCACAGACCGGGGGTTGACGGACCGGCACCGGCACATGGCGGACCGAGCCGAAGCGGGAAACCGGAGCGGAAGTCACACGCCGCGCCACGCATCGGAATGAGAGGAAACCGGCTCGCATGGAACCTGTGCACGTGTCTGCGCGCGGCCGGGTATGCGCTCACGCGCGGCGCGACCTGGCATGAGGCGTGGATCGGTGCGGGCGCGGGAGGCAAGCCACTCGAATCGATCCGCGAGTGCCTCGGCGAGGCGTGGACGCATGGCGTCTCGCCGACGGCGCGGCTGGAACTCGCCATCGAACGGTATGGCCAGGATGAGACCGCCGCCATCGAACGGGCGGCGGCCGGTCTCTCGGTGCGCCTGCTCGCACCCACCGGACTGTGCTTCCTGCCGTCGTTCGTGCTCATCGGCGTGATTCCGGCCATCGTCTCGTTCGTCATGTGAGCCGTTCCGTGATGTGAGCCGTTCCGTATCCGGGTGCTCGCCGTGTGCGGTGGCTTGTGTCCACCATGCGGCCGACGGCGCACGACAACACGTTATCGCTCACAGCACCGGCGTCCATACGTCGCGCAACGCCCAAAATGTGAACTCGCGTTGAACTTTCGCGCGTACACTTCCACCCCAAGCGTTTCAAGGCATAGGATGACAATCATGGCACAGATTTTTGACGCACCATCGAAAGCGATTCTGCGAAGCCAAATCGCAGAGCACATCGCTGAAACCGACAAGAACGATCGGCGCGAGACCCTCGAAGGAGAGGCCCCGCTGCCGACCGATCGCTTCTTCGACCGCGAGCTGAGCTGGCTCAAGTTCAACAAGCGCGTCCTCGAACTCGCCGAAGACCCGGATCAGCCGCTGCTGGAGCGTACCAGCTTCGCGGCGATCTTCGCCAACAACCTCGACGAGTTCTTCATGGTCCGTGTGGCCGGTCTCAAGCGCCGCATCGACTCCGGCATCGCCGTTCCCTCGGCCGCCGGTCTGAGCCCGCGCCAGCTGCTGCGCTCGATCAGCGAGCAGGCGCACGCGCTGCAGAACGAGCACGCCCACTACGTGATCGACAAGCTGTTCCCCGCCCTCGCTGAACAGCACATCGTGCTGCTCAGCTGGGACAAGCTCACCACCGCCGAGCAGGAGCGCCTCTCCCGCTACTACCGTCAGCAGGTGTTCCCCGTGCTCACCCCGCTCGCGGTGGACCCGGCCCACCCGTTCCCGTACATCTCCGGCGGCTCCATCAACCTCGCCGTGATCGTCGAGAACCCGGCCTCCGGCAAGTCCCACTTCGCGCGCGTGAAGATCCCGGGCAACCTCAACCGACTCGTGCCGGTCGACGACATGACCGACGAGGAGTCCAAGGAGGAGCGCTACGGCTTCATCACGATGGAGAACCTCATCATCGCCCATCTGGAATCCCTGTTCCCGGGCATGATCATCAAGGAGGCGCGTTCCTTCCGCGTCACCCGCAACGAGGACATCGACGTCGAAGAGGATGACGCCGAGAACCTCCTCAACGCGATGGAGAAGGAACTGCTGCGCCGCCGCTTCGGACCGCCGATCCGTCTGGAGATCTCCGACCAGACCAGCCCGTTCCTCTCCCAGCTGCTCGCCGACCAGCTCGGCGTCAATCCGGAGGAGGTGTACCGTCTGCCGGCGCCGCTCGACATGACCGTGCTGTTCGAGCTCGGCGGCATCGACCGTCCGGATCTGAAGAACCGCCCGTTCATCCCGACCACGAACCGTCAGATCGCCGAGGTCGAGTCGAGCCGTGCGCAGGACATCTTCGCCGCCATCCGCGAGCGCGACATCCTGCTGCACCACCCCTATGACTCGTTCTCCACGTCCGTGCAGGCGTTCCTCGCGCAGGCGGCCGCCGATCCCAAGGTTCTGGCCATCAAGCAGACGCTGTACCGTACCAGCTCCAATTCGCCGATCATCGACGCGCTGGTCGACGCGGCGCACGCCGGCAAGCAGGTGCTGGCGCTGGTCGAGATCAAGGCCCGCTTCGACGAGGACGCGAACATCGCGTGGGCGCGCAAGCTGGAACGCGCCGGCGTGCACGTCGTGTACGGCATCGTGGGCCTCAAGACCCACTGCAAGCTCATCGAGGTGGTGCGCCAGGAGGCCGACGGCCTGCGCCGCTACTGCCATGTGGGCACCGGCAACTACAACCCGAAGACGGCCCGCATCTACACCGATCTGGGCCTGCTCACCTGCGATCCGGTGGTCGGACAGGATCTCACCCGCCTGTTCAACCAGCTGTCCGGCTACGCGCCGAAGTCGAGCTTCCATCGTCTGCTCGTCGCGCCGCGCACCATCCGCACCGGCCTCATCCAGCGCATCCGCCGCGAGGAGGATGCCGCCCGCGCCGGCAAGGAGGCGTGGATCAAGATCAAGGTCAACTCCGTGGTGGACGAGAAGACCATCGACGCCCTGTACCGCGCCTCGCAGGCGGGTGTGAAGATCGACATCGTCGAGCGCGGCATCTGCTCGCTCAAGCCCGGCGTTCCCGGCCTGTCCGAGAACATCCGCGTGCGTTCGATTCTCGGCCGCTTCCTCGAGCACAGCCGCATCTACGCGTTCTGCAACGCGGACGGCCCGCAGATCGGCGAAGGCCCGCTGTCCGGCCCGGAGGTGTGGATCGGTTCCGCCGATCTGATGCACCGCAACCTCGACCGTCGTGTCGAGGCGCTGGTGCGCATCACCGCGCCCGAGCAGATTCAGGAACTGCTGGACTACATCGACCTGCAGATGGCCGATTCGACCTCCAGCTGGCACATGCTGCCCGATGGTTCCTACGAGCGCCACTCGAAGGATGAGGAAGGCCGTCCGCTGGTGGACTGCCAGGAGTACCTGATCCGCAGGCACACGCGCCGCCGCGGCAACCACAGCTGAGGCACCCGTTCACATGCCGGTCGCACTGGTGGAACTGTTGTCCACCGGCGCGACGGATCGCCTTGACAGGGCGTATGATGAACTCCGGAATTTGTGAACGTTAACGCAGACGAAGGCCGACCCACCACGGGTCGGCCTTCGTCGTTGCGGCGGGAAAACTACGTAGAAACCCACGCGAGCCCCCGCACGCGACCCTGCGTACAATCGAAGGGTGAACAAGAAAATGAGCAAGATCGTGGAAGCGGCGGGCGGCATCCTCTACAGACGTCGTCGGCTCCCTGACGACGTTGCGCGACGACGCGCCGACGAAGGCTCCTCCGTAATCACATCCGCGGCATCCGCGACATCCGCGACGACTGCGGCAACCGGCGTAACCGACGCAACCGGCATCACAAGCGCAATCACCGCGTCCGCATTCGGCACCCCGCGTTTCGACGACATCGAAGTCTGTCTCGTCCATCGCCCGAAATACGACGATTGGAGCTGGCCGAAAGGCAAAGTCGACCCGAACGAATCGCATATGCACGCGGCCGTGCGCGAAATCGGCGAGGAGACCGGACTGCCGGTCGCGCTCGGCCCCTACCTCGGCGACATCGAATACCCACAATCCGAAGAGGGCAGCAAGAAGCGCCACACGAAGAACTACGCGCCCGACGTGAACACGAAACACATCCGCTTCTGGATGGCCACCGCCGTCTCCCCCGTCGACAGTCTCAAACGCACCGCCGCGCTCGGCCCCGTACACCGCGCCGACGTCGGCGAGATCGACGAGGTGATCTGGCTCACCCCGGACAAGGCGCGCAAGAAGCTCACCCACTCCACGGACAAGGAAATCCTCGCCCTGTTCATCGACCGACTGCAGGAAGGCGCGGCCGACGCGGTGCCGGTCATCCTCGTGAGGCACGGCAAGGCGGAGGCGCGCAAGTCCTGGAAGGGCACCGATGCGAACCGTCCGATCACGCCGCGGGGCGCCGCCGCCGCATTCGCTCTAAGCCACGAACTCGCCTGCTTCAACCCGGTGCGCCTCGCCACCTCGCCGTGGATTCGCTGCATGGAGACACTGGAGACATTCTCCTGGCAGACCGGTCGTGACATGATCAAGCTCGACCCGCTCACCGAGGACGCGTTCGCCGCCGACCCGCAGGCCGCATGGGAGTGCTTCGCCTCCGAAATCGACTATGCACTCAGGCACCGCAGCCCGGTCGCGATCTGCATGCACCGGCCCGTGATCGGTGGTATATTCGACCATCTGCGCGCCCTGTGCGTCTCCGATTCGCTCACGAAACGGCTGATCGCCAAGTCGCCCTACATGCCCACCGGCAGTGCGCTCGCGCTGTTCGCCGTCGCCACGCCGCAAGGACACCGCATCATCGATATCCAGAAGGTCAATCCGCTTGTCTACTAGCTTCCCCACCGCAAGCGCCGGAACCACCGGCAACACGGGCAACGGGTCCGTGCTCGCCTCCCGTTCCGGCTTCGTGCCCACGCCCGGCTCCGCGCCGCGCCCGTCGCGCCCCGGCCAACTCGCCCCCGCCCTGCTCGAGCAGATGTCGGGAGGCAGCGATCCGGGCGTCGTCAACGAGATCGCGCACTCCTCCGCATCCGCCCTGCTCGACCGCGTGCGTCACAGCGAGGATCCGTCGGTGGTCGCGCGCGTGCTCACCGTCGTCGAACGCGAAGGCGTCGACGACATCGCCGAACTGTGGAGCTCCTCGCCGGCGGATACGCTGCCCGGTGTGCTGTGGCGACTGTACATGCTGCGCACGTGGATGCGCACGCACCGTGACGCGATCGCGCGGCTGTGGCGCGTCGGGGAACCGGTTGCGACGTCCGCCTCCGCGATCGCCGGCGTCGATCAGGCTCCGACGGAGGACGACATCGCACGCCTCGCCGATTCGATCCTGTCCGGCGCGTTCACCGGCGACTTCGCCGTCGCGATGGAACGCGCGTCCGCCTTCACCGACGTGGTCGCCTTGGGATTGCGCATCGAAGCGAAGCATCTCGCCGGACAGGCCGCCGCGTTGGGCGCCACGTCGAGCACCGCGTCGAGCGACACCAAGTCGAACGCCGACAAGGCCGCACGGCTCATGCACACGGCAGCGAACCTGTTCGTCACCGCCAAGGACTTCCACCACGCCGCGAACCTCTGGCGGCGCGGCAAACTGGAGTAGCGCGCGCGTGACGCATCCTGCAGCGCGCCGCTCTGCAGGATGCGTCACGCCCCAGCAGCCACTTCATTCTCAAATAATGGTGGTTTGGGGTTGTGCGGCACAACAACCTGCCGCACAACCCCAAACCACCCGTCCTCAGCATTACACGGCACAACAACCTGCCGCACAACCCCCAAACCACCCATCCACGGCATTACACGGCACAACAACCCGCCACACAACCCCAACCCCACCCGTCCACAGCATTACACGGCACAACAACCCGCCACACAACCCACAATCGCGCCGACCGCCTCGGGAATCAGCGATACATCGCGACACGCGTATCATGCGAATCGCCAAGCGCTGCTCATTTGATGCAGAAGGCGGCATACAGCGGTATGCTGCGGACGCCGTTTTCAGTATCGAAGTTCTTGGTGGACAGTCGGATCGCTTCGGCCGGCTCGTATTTGCCGCGGTAGACCGCGAGACTGCGGGATCTGGTGTTGTCGGACGGTCCGGTACGCACCGCGGATGTGCGGAAGCGGTTCGCTAATACAGGCTCGGAGGCGAGCGCCCGTGCCTCACTCATCGAACTTGGCCTCATCTACGCGTCCGGATACGGGCAGGTCGCGTTCTCCGTGCCCCGGATGGCTGAATTCGTGCGACGCATCATGCCTCAGGTCGACCAGATCCACGACGGGCGGCGCTGAGGAGGACGGGGCTCCAACACGCGCTTGAAAGCCGACGTACCCGCAACAACCCGAATCGGGCATAATGGCTCATGCAACGAATCAAGGCAGAGAAACCGATACCCGCATCGGCACGGCATAGCGTGACGGCATCACGCAAAGCAGCAAATCGCCCGAACGCTTGGTCAACGCCGAAGCGAGTCACAGGCGAGTCAAAGAGGAGAAAGGATCAATCATGTTCGGAGACCATCATCACGGCATAGTCACGGCGATGCCGCGCGCCGCCGCAGCGACGCTCGCCGCCGTGGCGACCGTCGCGCTGACGGCTACGATGCTGGTCGCGCCGTCGCCCGCGCTCGCCGCGGACGGCGCGACCGCGAGCACCACTTCGACCGCGGACTTCGAAGGCAAGACCGCGACGGAAGTGCTGGCGACGCTGAAGACCAAGGGCCGCGCACCGAAGACCGGCTACGCGCGCACGCAGTTCGGCGCGGCGTGGGCGGACGTCGACCACAACGGCTGCGACACGCGCAACGACATCCTCAAGCGCGACATGACCGACGTGACGTTCAAGGCTGGCACACATGACTGCATCGTCATGTCGGGCACGCTCGCCGACCCGTACACGGGCAAGACGATCAGCTTCACGCGCGGCAACAAGACGAGCAGCGCCGTGCAGATCGACCATGTGGTCGCCCTGTCCGACGCGTGGCAGAAGGGCGCGCAGAAGCTGTCCAAGTCGCAGCGCAAGCAACTCGCCAACGACCCGTACAACCTGCTCGCCGTCGACGGCCCCGCCAACCAGCAGAAGAGCGACGGCGACGCGGCCACCTGGCTGCCGAAGAACAAGTCGTTCCGCTGCGAATACGTGGCGCGTCAGATCGGCGTGAAGGCGAAGTATTCGCTGTGGGTCACCAAGGCGGAACGCAAGGCGATGACGAAGGTCCTCGCCACCTGCCCGACGCAGACCGTGCCGTTGAACGACGAGGCGCAGGCGGCGACCGACGCCGCGGCGCAGCAGCAGGCGCAGCAGGAGGCCGCCGCACAGGCGCAAGCCGAGGCGCAGGCCCAAGCGGAAGCGCAGGCGCAAGCGGAAGCGCAGGCGCAACAGCAGGCTCAGGCTGAAGCACAAGCCCAGCAGGCGCAGCAGGATGCGAATGTCTACTATCCGAACTGTTCGGCCGTGCGCGCCGCCGGCAAGGCCCCGCTGTACCAGGGTCAGCCCGGATACTCCACCAAACTCGACCGCGATCGCGACGGCGTGGCCTGCGAGTAACGCCCCGCCACGCAGCGGCGGGCGCGGCGGGTAGCCCCCGGTCGAAGCCGCACGACGGTGGCCCGACCCGGGCTCCCGCATGGCGGGACGCGGTCGCGCCCACCGCGCCAGTCGCGCCCACGGCCACCGCGGCCGCGGCGGCCGGTCATCATATGGAAGTCGGCGCGTCGCCGCACGGACGGTTCCGTAGGATTGAACATCACGTGTGTAGTTCCGCCCATCTATCCCAACGAGGTTGATATGTCCGAAAAACTGAAGGTCGGCGTGCTCGGTGCGACCGGCATGGTCGGCCAGCGTTTCATCACGCTGCTGGAGAACCACCCGTGGTTCGAGGTGACGACGCTCGCCGCGTCCGCGCATTCCGCCGGCAAGACGTATGAGGAGGCGGTCGGCGACCGTTGGAAGATGGAAGCGCCGATGCCCGAATACGTCAAGCACATGACGGTGGTCGACGGCGACGACGCCGAGAAGGTCGCCGCGGGCGTGGACTTCATGTTCTCCGCGGTGAACATGCCGAAAGACCAGATCCGCGCAATCGAGGAACGCTACGCGAAGACGGAGACACCTGTCGTGTCGAACAACAGCGCGCACCGTTGGACCCCGGACGTGCCGATGGTCGTGCCGGAGATCAACCCGGAGCATTTCGCCGTGATCGAACACCAGCGCAAGCGCCTCGGCACGACGCGCGGCTTCATCGCCGTCAAGCCGAACTGCTCGATCCAGGCGTACACGCCGGCGCTGGCCGCGTGGAAGGAATTCGAGCCGCACGAGGTGGTCGTGAGCACCTACCAGGCGATTTCCGGCGCGGGCAAGACGTTCAAGGACTGGCCTGAGATGGTGGGCAACATCATCCCGTTCATCTCCGGCGAGGAGGCGAAGAGCGAGAAGGAACCGCTCAAGGTATTCGGTCACGTGGACGCCGATAAGGGCGAGATCGTGCCGTTCGACGGCCCGCTGCGCATCACGTCGCAGTGCATCCGCGTGCCCGTGCTCGACGGCCACACCGCAACCGTGTTCATCAACTTCGGTAAGAAGGCCACGAAGGAGGAGCTCGTCGACCGTCTCGTGAACTACACGTCCGAGGCCGCGAAACTCGGTCTGCCGCACGCGCCGAAGCACTTCATCCAGTACCTCACCGAGGATGATCGCCCGCAGGTGAAGCTCGACGTGGACTACGAGGGCGGCATGGGCGTCTCGATCGGCCGCCTGCGCGAGGATTCGATCTTCGACTGGAAGTTCGTGGGACTCGCGCACAACACGCTGCGCGGTGCTGCCGGCGGCGCGCTCGAATGCGCCGAGATGCTCAAGGCGCTCGGCTACATCACGAAGAAGTAGCGGAGAATCTGACGGTATAGGGCTCAAGAGTTCCCGGAGGAACGCGATTCCTCCGGGACTTCTCATATTGTGGCGCCATCAGAGAAGGGCCGCATCCGCGGATAGAGGCAGACCACAGCGGCTCCTCGCATTGTGGTGTGCATAAGGCCATGCGCGGTGATTCTCATATTCCTCCCGTATTCCTCCCGCTGGCGGGAGGGGGCGCGCACGGCCCCGTACCGACGGGCTGCGCCACGATACATGCCGGAGAGCCTGTTGTGGAACGGCATACCGCAGCAACCCCCGGGCAAACCCCTGTTTTCAGTGTTCCCGGCCCGTAAAGTGCGCCACGACTCCCCGGAATCCCGGCTTCGGCTCCTGTTGTGGAGCAAGCCTGCTCCACAACAGCCGGCGGTATCGCTCCCATCGCATGTCGTGGAGCAGACAAGGCCCCATAACGCGCCACAATTCCCACGAACCGCCTCCCACAACCGTGTTGTGGCACGCCGCCGCTCCACAACACCATCCCCGCACGCCGTTGTGGAGCACCGCCCACGATACGAATCCACACAACGTATGGAGTGCGGGGACGCCCCGGCACCGAAACACGTGGCCTCCGAAAATGGCCACGAGAATTCTTCTTCCATGGAAGAAATCAAGGCCGTTTTTCAAGGTTTCTTCTTCCATGGAAGAAATTCGAGCCATGTTCGGGGATTTCTTCTTCCATACAAGAAGAAATCCCTGTGAGCATAGCGAAAAGCCCCTTCCACACGATGAGCAACCGTGCGAAAGGGGCCTGCAAACCCGGAAGAGGCGATCAGCGGCCGGTGCCGCCGTAGACGACGGCCTCCACCTTGTCGGCGTCGAGGCCGTAGGCGGTGTGGAGGGCCTTGACGGCCTCGTTGAGCTGGTCGAGCGGCACGAGCGCGGCGATGCGGATCTCGGAGGTGGAGATCATGAGCACGTTGATGCCCTTCTCGCTCAGCGCCTGGAAGAACTTGGCGGCGAGACCGGAGTGGGTCTTCATGCCGACGCCGACGACCGCGACCTTGCCGACGTTCGTATCGACGTCGAAGGACTTGTAGTCGAGCGCCTCGTGCGCGTCGAGCAGCGCGTTCTCGACGGCCTTGACGGAGGCTTCCGGCACGGTGAAGGAGATGTCGGCGGTGCCGGCGGAGGAGCCGGCCTGCACGATCATGTCGACGTTGATGCCGGCGGCGGCCAGTTCGGTGAACACCTTCGCGGCCATGCCCGGCTCGTT
Organism: Bifidobacterium sp. LH_417; assembly: GCF_056357035.1. Lineage (NCBI taxonomy): Bacteria > Bacillati > Actinomycetota > Actinomycetes > Bifidobacteriales > Bifidobacteriaceae > Bifidobacterium > Bifidobacterium sp. LH_417. The sequence goes on along the minus strand of NZ_JBKEVI010000015.1, from coordinate 44,706 downwards.
CGGCACGCCGCGCACGGTGGCGAGCGCTTCGCTGCGGTCGTGCGCGATGCCGGAGATGACCGGCGCTTCGGGGCCGAGGTCGGGGAACAGGTCGCCCATGGACTTGGTTTCGTTGTTGTCGCTCATGATGGTTTCGTATCGCTTTCGGTTTCGTTGCGGTTCGGTCTGTGACGTTCGGTGTGACGTTCGGTCGGTGATGTTCGCCCTGTGCCGTTCAGTCGATGTTCGGCAGGCTGCGCGGGTCGACGCCTTCGGGCACGACGAGCGTGCCGGGACGGTGCGAGAAGGAGGAGCGCACGTGCAGCGGCATGTTGAATCGCTGCGCGTATTCGACGCAGCGCAGCGCGAGCACCTTGGAGCCGCACGACGCCATTTCGAGGATCGCGTCGTAGCCGGCGTACGGGATGCGCTTCGCGGTGGGCACGATGCGCGGGTCGGCGGTGAAGATGCCGTCCACGTCGGTGTAGATCTCGCAGATGTCGGCGCCGAGCGCGACGGCGAGCGCGACGGCGGACGTGTCGGAGCCGCCGCGGCCGAGCGTGGTCGCGTCGCCCTTCGCGTTGATGCCCTGGAAGCCGGCGACGATGGCGACGTCGCCGAGGGAGAGCGCGTTCTTGACGCGGTCCGGCTTGACGGCCTTGATGTGTGCGGCACCGTAGCGGGCGTCGGTGAAGAATCCGGCCTGTTGTCCGGTGAACGAGTGGGCGCGGCTGCCTTCCGCGTGGATGGCCATGGCGAGCAGGCTCATGGAGATGCGTTCGCCGGCGGTCATGAGCATGTCCATCTCGCGCTCGGGCGGGTTGGAGTCGATGCTCAGGGCCTGGTCGATGAGATCGTCGGTGGTGTCGCCCATCGCGGAGACGACCACGGCGACCTTGTTGCCTTTTTTCTTCGTTTCGACGACGCGCTTGGCCACACGTTTGATCGAATCGGTATCGGCGACCGACGAGCCGCCGTACTTCTGCACGATGAGAGCCACTGCTATCCAATCTTCTTCCGCTGCCTCCCGTCCTCTCGCGGGACGGGAGCGTTTGCCGCATATGCTACGTAAACGCAATGATTATAAGGAGAGGCGTGCGACCCCCGCGAACCCTCGCCACCATGCGGACATGCGGAGACGCCCTGCCGCAGTTATCCACCACATATCTATTGGCCGATCGGGTTGTCCACAACTACATATGCCGATATGCGCGGTTATCCACCGGGTTATCCACAGCCACCCCGCCAATCAGCCACGACACGCCGAACTGCATTGTGGATAAGAAAAAGTTATCCACATTTTCAGGTCGTTTTGGCGGTGGAAATCCACCAAGTTATCCACACTATGGGGATAACTTGGTGGATAACTTGGGGATAACGTGTGGATTACTTGTTCACCCATGGACACCGACTTGCGTAATTCGTAACACAGTGGTAACCGCATCTGAATGCATGGTGAACAAGAGGAAGAAGAAAGGAACATGTGAGATGACCAGCGACACGGACAGCGGCCACCAGTCGGCCCCGACCGACACCACAACCACCGGTACCTCGCCGGCATCGGCCAGCCATAGCCATACCTACGCCCATATCGCCGCCCTGGCGATTCCCACGTTCGGCCAGCTCATCGCCGAACCCGCGTTCATCCTCATCGACACGGCGATCGTCGGCCATCTCGGCGAATCGTCCCTCGCCGGCCTGTCCATCGGATCGACGATCATCCTCACCACCGTCGGACTGTGCGTGTTCCTTGCCTACGGCACCACCTCGCAGGTGGCCCGTCTCATCGGCGCGGGTCGTCGGCGCGAAGGCCTCGAAGCCGGCATCGACGGCATGTGGCTGGCGCTCGGCATCGGCGCGATCGTCTCCATCATCCTGTTCGCCTTCAGCCGTCCGCTGTGCGCGGCGCTCGGCGCGAGCGGTCCCGTCCTCGATCAGGCGCAACGCTATCTCGACGCGATCGTCTTCGGCCTGCCGGGCATGCTGCTCGTCTATGCGGCGAACGGCATCTTCCGCGGACTGCAGAAGGTGCGCATCACCCTGATCGCCGCCGTCTCAGGCGCGATCGTCAACACGCTGCTCGACATCCTGTTCGTATTCGGCTTCGACTGGGGCATCGCCGGTTCCGGCGCCGCCACGCTCATCGCGCAATGGTTCATGGGCGTCTTCCTCACCGTGCCCGCGGTCCTGTGGGCGCGTGCGGAAGGCGCGTCCGCGCGGCCGCGGCTCGCCGGCATCGCGCAGAGCGCGGGCGACGGCGTGCCGCTGTTCCTGCGCACGCTCGCCCTGCGCGCCTGTCTCGTCGCGACCGTCATGCTCGCCGCGCGCATGGGCGTGACCGTGCTCGCCGCATACCAGGCAGTGAACGCGACATGGAATTTCGTCCTCAACATGCTCGACGCGATCGGCATCGCCGGGCAGGCGCTCGCCGCCGCGGAGCTCGGCGCGGGCCGCCGCCGCGGCGCACGCGCGACGACCGCGGCGGCCGCGCGCGCCGGCGCCGTGGCGGGCGTGGCGATCGGCGCCGGCATGATCGCGGTCGGATTCGCCGCCGCTCCCCTGTTCTCGCCGAACGCGGCCGTCCAGTCGCTGATCATCGTCGGCATGGTCACGCAAGGCGTGTTCCTGCCGTTGTGCGGATGGATGTGGGCACTCGACGGCATCCTCATCGGCGCCGGCGACTACCGCTATCTCGCGGCGACGTGCGGCATGGTCGCGTGCGCGTACCTGCTCGCGCTCGCCGGCGTCGGCGCGCTCGCCGGCGTCGGCGCGCTCGCCGGCACGACGGCGCTCGCCACGCCGACCATGCGCATGATCGCGTTGTGGACCGTGCTGAACGTCGTGTTCATCGGATTGCGTGCGTTGTTCAACGGGATTCGCGCGCACGGGGACGCGTGGATAGCGTAGGGACCGAGCCATCCACCTGCGTTCGTTCCTTGGGCTGCACGGTTCGCTCCTTGGCTGGCAACGGAATACCGTGACATATCAAGGAGCGAACCGTGACCAGTCGGGATGCAACGAAGCCTACAGGTGATAACGGGTGGCGGCGACCATCTGCCTGACGAGGGTCTCGCGCCACGAGCTCCAGCCGTACTTCTTCGTGATCGCCTCCTCGGAGGTCGCGCCGAGCGAGGAACCGTCGGCTCGCGTCAGATCATAGAGCATGTCGAGCAGCATCGGATCGTGGCGCAGACGGTTCGCCAGGTCGGAACCCGTGTTCGGATCGTTCGGATTACGCCCGGTCGCGAACTCGCTCAACGTGAGATGCTCACGCACCAGCAGCGTCACCATGCGTATCGTGTCCGCGTCGTAGCCCATGCGCTTCAAGATCACCGGCGCGTGACGCGCGCCCTCCGCCGCATGATCGGCGACGCCGGGACGCTTGCCGATGTCATGCAGGATGCCGGCGAGCAGCAGCGCGGTATAGTGCCGGTCGTCGTAGCGCGGCGTACCGGCAGCGTTCGCGCCGTTCGCACCTCCCGCGACGTTCGCACCTCCCACACCGTTCGCGCCGGAAGTCGCACCGGAACCACCCGCATCCGCGCCGGCACCCATGACGACGCCCGTGGACCTGCCGTCGCGGTCGGCGCGCGACGGGAAACCGATCTCACGCGTGAGACGCGACGTGACCTCCACGGAATGACGGTCGATCGTGTAGCGGTGCGCCGCCGAGACCGACGGACGATTACGAATACCCAGCCATTCCGGCATCCACTTGCCCGGAATATCGGCGAAATCGATCTCCTCCCACACGCGGATCAGCTCCGGGCCGGACGCGAGCAGCTGCACGAACAGGTCGCGCGTCACGTCATCCCATTGGTTGCTGTGGATCGGGCATCGGCGCAGATTCTCCAACGTGCCCGGATTGATCGGCAGCTTGCGGCGCGCCGAAGCAAGCGCGACGCGCAGCGCGAGCGACGCGTCGCGCGACGGATCGGCACCGGGCGCGAGCACGATCTCATGCTCGTGAACGGCCACGCCGGGCGCGACGTTCTCGAACTTCGGCGCCTCGCGGTGACCTCCCGCACGCTGCGACATCATCTGGAAGAACGCGAACCGCGGCTTCTCATGCGTGAGCGAATGCTCGGCGCGGGAGGCGGTCGAGTCGAGCGAGAACGCGATGCGACGGCCGATGCGCGCGAGCAGCGTCTGCATGTCGTCGATCGACTTCGCCTCGCGCTCGCCGCCGGCCGGCAGGGTCGGATCGGCGAGGCCGAGCATCGCGGCGACCTTGTCCTGATAGCGCACGAGCAGCAGGTTCGTATCCTTGTTCGCGACGAGGTGGAGACAGTCGCGCACGTCGAGCAGCCGGTCGACCGCGTCGTCGTAGGCGCCGTGCGGGCGGTCGGCGAGCCAGGAGACGGCGAGCGCGGAGACGAGTACCGAGTCGCGCAGTCCGCCGCGCGCCTCCTTGATGTCCGGCTGGTTGATGTATTGCAGACGGCCGAACTCGTCGAGCCGGCTCGTGGCGGAGGCGAGCAGTTCGGGCAGGCGCTTGCGCGCGGCCTTACGCCAGCGTTCGAGAATCGAATCGGCGGTGGTCCTGATGAGGTCCGTGTCGCCGGCGATGGGCTCCACGTCGAGCCATCCCATCGCGGCGGGAAGATCATGGTCGGTCACGGATTCGCACTGCTGACGGGTGCGCACCGAATGGTCGAGGTCGAGACCGGAATCCCACAGCGGATACCAGAGTTTGTTGGCGAACGCGTTGAGTTGCGCGTCGTTCAACGCGTGGGAGTCGTAGATGAGCACGAGATCGAGGTCGGAGCTGGGGCCGATCTGGCCGCGGGCGAGCGAGCCGACCGCCGCCAGGCCGACGCCGTGGTCGGGCACGGTGAAATCGACGCCGTCCTTCGCCTCCTGCCACAGACGGGTGAGGCAGTCCACCGCCAGTGCGGTGCGGGCCTTGCGTTTGGCCGCGCCGTCACGGTAGACGCCGTCCGCGTCCGGCTGGCTCATCTCCATGAACCGTTTCTTCAGACCATCGACCGCCGATGTCATTGATCGCTCCTTACGTGTCGCAGTACGCCGTGTTGCCGTGCGCCGAGTTGCCGCGGGACTGCGGGGCTCCACGGCGTTCTCTCCCTCACTTTCACCCGACTCCGCCGGGAGCCCCTCTTCAGTGGGAGTCAGGGATTGAGCGTGCATATGACAAGATCCCCGCACGGCTTTGGAGCGGCGTGCGGGGATCTTTGTCTATTTGATGGCCCAACCCCTCCCGGCAGTCAGTGAACGATACAAGCCGAGAAGAGAAGGACGTCTGTTATCGGTTCCGGTCAGATCGCGGCGGAACCGGACTCGCCGGTGCGCACGCGCGTCACCGAGTCGAGCGGAGCGACCCAGACCTTGCCGTCGCCGATGGTGCCGGTGCCGGCGGCCTTGACGATCACGCCGACCAGCGTCTCCGCATCGGCGTCATCGGCCAGGACCTCGACGCGAATCTTCGGAATCAGATCGACGGTGTATTCGGCACCGCGGTAGACCTCGGTGTGTCCGCGCTGGCGGCCGTAGCCGTTCGCCTCGGAGACGGTCAGACCGTGCACGCCGGCGGCCGCGAGGGCCTCCTTGACGTCGTCGAGCTTATGGGGCTGAATGATTGCGGTGATGAGCTTCATCTCACCTCACCTCCTTGAGGACGGAGCTGGCAGTACCAGCAAAATCGTAAGCACGTTCGCCCTGGTCGGCAAGGTCGATGCCGCCGACTTCCTGAGCTTCGGTGACGCGCCAGCCGATGGTCTTCTCCAGCGCGAAGGCGATGATGCCGGTGATCACGGCGGAGTAGACGATGGCGCACAGCGCGATGAGAACCTGGACGACGAGCTGCTTCCAGTCGCCGCCAGCGAACAGGCCGGTGCCCTCGCCGAAGAAGCCGATGAGGACGGTGCCGGTGAAACCACCCACGCCGTGGACGCCGACGACATCGAGGGAGTCATCGTAGCCGAGCTTGAACTTCAGACCGCAGGCGAGGCAGGTGAGCACGCCGGCGATCGCGCCGAGGACGATGGCCCACAGCGGGGAGACGACATCGGCGGCCGGGGTGATGGCGACCAGGCCGGCGACCATACCGGAGGCGGCGCCCATCGCGGTGTAGTGACCGGAGCGGATCTTCTCGGTGAAGCCCCAGGAGAGCATGGCGGCGGCGGTCGCGGCGGATGTGGACACCCAGGCGTAGCCGGCGGTGCCGTTCGCGGCGAACGCGGAACCGGCGTTGAAGCCGAACCAGCCGAACCACAGCAGGAAGGCGCCGAGCATCACGAACGGGACGTTGTGCGGGCGGAACGGCTGCGTGCCGAAGCCCTTGCGCTTGCCGATGATGAGGACGATCACCAGGGCGGCGACTGCGGCGTTGATGTGGACGACGGTACCACCTGCGAAATCGTGGGCGGCGGCGCCGATGGCGGTGGAGATCGCGCCGGAACCGGACAGCAGACCACCGTTCCAGACCATGTGGGCCATCGGAGCGTAGTCGAACGTGACCCACAGGGCGACGAAGATCATCCACGTGCTGTACTTGACACGCTCGGCGATGGCGCCGCAGATCAGGCCGACGGTGATCATCGCGAACGCGACCTGGAAGGCGACGTCCACGGACACCGGGTAGTTGTTGGCGTTCAGGCCGGTCGTGGTGAACACGCCGTCCTTGGCGACCATCGAATCCTTCAGCAGGAAGCCGGAGGCCGGATCGCCGAAGATGCCCGCGACATCGGAGCCGGCGTAGGCGATCGACCAGCCCCACAGGGTCCAGATGATCATGGTGACCGACAGCGCGGCCGCCTCAAGCATGAACATGTTCAGCACGGCCTTCGCACGGACCATGCCACCGTAGAAGAACGCCACACCGGGCGTCATGAGGAAAACCAGGGACGCGGAAGTCAAAATCCATGCGGTATTTCCGGAATCCATGTCTACCTCCCTCTCTTTCACATCTCGGCCCCGTCGCGCAGGCGGGGTGTAGTTCGTTCTCGTCGTCCCCCTCTTGGGGGCTAACGGTTCGATAGTGAACGCCCGGATGGTTTTCGTTTCGTTACGGCAGGTTACGCGATTGTTAATCGATGATGCGGTCTCGCGGGCTCCACGGGCGACGGCGCGCGGCGGTTTTCCGCCGAAAACGCGAAGGTCCCGAATCATGTTTCCAGCATGATTCGGGACCTGTTCACGGATGTGAGACGAGTCGTCCGGGTTCACGATACGGACTCGATACGGTTCCGTGGTGCCGTCTCGGGCGGCACCGGCCGGCACCGACGGCCACGGCCGGCACCGGCCGGCTATGGCAACACCGCGATACCGGGCGGCTACGCGAGGATGCCGTCGACGAAGCCCTCCGGGTCGAACGGGGCGAGGTCGTCGGGACCTTCGCCGAGGCCGACGAGCTTGACCGGCACGCCAAGCTCCTTCTGCACGGAAATCACGATGCCGCCCTTCGCGGAACCGTCAAGCTTGGAAAGCACGACGCCGGTGATGCCGATCGCCTCGGCGAACACCTTCGCCTGGGTCATGCCGTTCTGGCCGGTGGTGGCGTCGAGCACGAGCAGCACCTCGTCGACCGGCAGGTTCTTCTCGGTGACGCGGCGGATCTTGCCGAGCTCGTCCATGAGGTTCGCCTTGTTCTGAAGGCGTCCGGCCGTGTCGATGATGAGCACGTCGGCATCCAGTTCCTTGGCCTTGGCGCTCGCCTCGAACGCGACGGACGCCGGGTCGGCGCCGTCCTTGTCGGAGCGGACGACGGGCACGTCCACCTTCGCGCCCCACGTCTCCAGCTGATCGGCGGCGGCGGCGCGGAACGTGTCGGCCGCGCCCATGACGACCTTCTTGCCTTCCGAGACGAACAGGCGGGCGAGCTTGCCGGCGGTCGTGGTCTTGCCGGTGCCGTTGACGCCCACCATGATGATGACGCTCGGACGGTTCGCGCCCGGCTTGTCCGCGTTGAGGGTGCGATCCGCGTCGCGGCCGACCTGATCGAGCAGCTTCTCCTTGAGAGCGGCACGCACCTCGGCCGCATCGGCCTTGCCGGTGACGCGCGCGTCGGTGCGCAGTTCGTCGACGAGCTGTTCGGAGGCTTCGGCGCCGACGTCGGCAAGCAGGAGCGTGTCCTCGACGTCCTCCCAGTCAGATTCGGAAAGGTTGTCCTTCGCGAGGATGTTGAACAGCGCCTTGCCGAACGGGTTGCTCGACTTGGCGAGCTTCGCCTTGAGGCGTTCGAGACGCCCGCCCACCGATTCCGGCTTCTCCGCCTTCGGCGCGGGTGCCGCCGCCGGTTCAGGTGCCGCCGCGGGTTCAGGTTCGGACGGAACCTCTTCCTCCCCCTTCAGGGGGAGGTGACGCCCCGCGTCGGAGGGGGCCTCCGGCCCGGATTCCGCCGCCGGTTCAGATTCAGGCAAGACCTCTTCCTCCCCCTTCAGGGGGAGGTGACGCCCCGCGTCGGAGGGGGTCCCCGGCTCGGGCGCTAGCGCGGGTTCAGATTCGGGCGAGACCTCTTCCTCCCCCTTCAGGGGGAGGTGACGCCCCGCGTCGGAGGGGGTCTCCGGCCCGGCTTCCGCCGCCGGCTCGGGCTTCGGAGCCTCCGGCACATCACGACGCGCCTCGCGCTCCTCGATCGTCTTGTCAAGATCACGCTTGCGTGACTTGGAGAACCAGACCGCCAACAGAATCAGGACGATCGCGACTACGGCGACGCCGACCATGGCCAATGTATTGCTATCCATGACCCCCAGTGTAACGACGGCCGTCACCCAAGCCACCTCACTGCACTCCCCGACCATGACACTCGTCCCCCAATCATCAGTCTCACTCCCCGTCCGTCACGCATCCTTCCCCGAACAACACGGTTCCCTCCTTGGTTGGTATCGGTTTTCCAATACCAACCAAGGAGGGAACCGTGACAACCCCGACACAACCCCGGGCGACCCCACGTGCGTGGAGCCTGACCCGCCCCTTACGCGAAGCGGGCGCGGATCTGCTCGGCGGTGCCGTAGGACGCCTGCGCCCCCAGTCCGGTCGCCGCGTATGCGGACACGTAGGAGGCGAGGCGCGCGCTGTCCGGCAGCGAGTGACCGGCTGCCAGTCCCGCCAGAATCGTGCCCATGAACGAATCACCGCAGCCGGTCGTGTCGACCGCGTCTACCTTCACCGGCGCGATGCGGTGCACGTCGTCGCCGTCGATGACGACCGAACCGTCGCCACCCAGCGTGACGACCGCCTGCTCGAAACCGAATCCGTGCATGCGCGCGGCGATTGCATTCCAGTCGACGCCGTCCCAGTCGCCGTCCTCCGGCTCGTCGACACCGATCAGCTGCGCCATCTCATGCTCGTTGACGAGCAGGATGTCGCTGGCGGCGATGAGCTCGGCGGGCAGTTCGGGCACGAACGGCGAATCGTTGAGCAGCACCTTGAGTCCCGCGTCATGGCAGAGCTTCGCACATGCGGTGACGGTCTCCATCGGCGCTTCGAGGCACAGGCCGAGCACTTTCGCCTCGGTGAGCGCGGCGGCGGAATCCGCGACGTATGTAGGCGTCACCTTGCCGTTGGAACCGGCCGAGTAGATGATCGTGTTCTCGCCATCCGCGTCCACGGCGATCACCGTGGTTCCGGACGGGCCCGGCACGTGCGCGACGTGCGCCGTGTCGACGCCCGCCTCGCCCAGATGCGTCAGCAGGAAGTCGGCGTTCGCGTCGTCGCCGACCGCGCCGAACATGCGCACGTTCGCGCCGATGCGCGCGGCGGCGGCCGCCTGATTCGCGGACTTGCCGCCGGGCAGGAGCGTGAGCGGGCCACCGTTGACGGTCTCGCCGGGCTGCGGCAGGCGCTGCGTGGTCACCGTGTAGTCGACGTTCATCGACCCGATCACGGAGATCAGCGCCTTCGATGCGGCGATGTCGTAGAACAGGTCGAGCGCGTCGGCGGAGGTCGCCGCGCTTGGAGTCGTCGTGTTGTCGGTCATGTCGTCATCCTTTCCTTCTCGCATGCGTCGTGACTGCCGTCGGTCAGAACGGGACGCCGCAACGGAAAATCACGTTCGCGTAGGGCGTGGTCTCGCCGGTGCGGATCACGAACCGCACTCCTTCGACGTTTGCCTTGAACCCTTCATCGCCATCGTGGGGCACATAGCTGAGCGGCACCTCGAAACAATCCTTGACCCACTGTTCGGCGACGGTGCCGCGCGCCTCCTCGGCCATGAGGCCCTCTTCAAGCACAAGCTCGCTTTTGAGCGCGTCGAGCACCTGCTCGAACCTGGGCACGCCGAGCACGACGGCGAGGTCGATGACCTCGATGCCCGGCTGGACGGGCAAGCCAGCGTCGGAGATGACGAAACGATCCTTATGGCGAAGGCCTGCGAGCGCGTGGGCGAGCTGGGCGTTGATGATGCCGTGGGTGAGCATGGTGGTTCTCCTGTTCTTCCTCGAACGTGATGGATTGATGTGGGACTTGGGACGTGGGATGTGTGTTGTTGAGTGGGATGGCGGCAAGGGCGTGGGTAGGGGGACGGCCCATCACCGCCGGGGATGATGGGCCGTCCGGAATCGTCACTGGAAGTCGGCGACGTTCTCCTTGGTGACGGTCTTCACCTCGATGGACTCGGTCTTCTCGACGCTTTCGCCCTTGATGGCCTTGACCGCGGCCTCGACGGCCTTCTTGCCGAGTTCCTTCGGCTGCTGGGCGATCGTGCCGACCATGGTGCCGGAGCTCACGGCCTTGAGGCCGTCCTCGGTGCCGTCGAAGCCGAAGATCTTGACGTCCTTGCCGGCCTTGGAGCCGAGGGACTGGACGGCGCCGAGCGCCATCTCGTCGTTCTCCGCGTAGATGCCGACCACGTCCGGGTTGGACTGCATGAGGTTGGTGGTCACATCGAGGGCTTCGGCGCGGTCGAAGTTCGCGGTCTGCTCGGCCACGACCTTGATGCCGGAATACTTCTTGATTTGCTTCTTGAAGCCGTCGCCGCGGTCACGGGTGGAGGCGGCACCCGGAGTGCCTTGCAGGATGATGACCTTGCCCTTCTCGCCGATCGACTTGGCGAGCTCGTCGGCGGCCTGGGCGCCGCCGGCCACGTTGTCGGAGGCGATGTGGCTGGTCACGTCCTCGCCGGTGACGGAACGGTCGACGGAGATGACGGGCAGGTTGGAGCTGAGCAGCGGGGCGACGGCCGGGGAGGCGGCGTCGGAGTCGACCGGGTTGATGATGACGGCCTTCGCGCCCTGCGACTGCGCGTTCTGCGCCTGGTTCTGCTGAGTGGCGGAATCGTTCTGCGCGTCGGAGACCATAAGCTCGACGCCGAGGTCCTTGGCGGCTTCCTGGGCGCCGTCGCGCAGGTCGACGAAGAACGGGTTGTTCAGCGTGGAGACGAGCAGGGCGACCTTGTCGCCGCCGGCGGAGGACGAGCCGCCGCAGGCCGCGGCGCCGACCATCATGGTGCCGGCGCAGACGATGGCGAGCGCGGCGCGGACGGTCTTCTTGAAGGCGGGGTTGGAGGTGAACATCATTGTCTTCTTTCTCTTGGATTGGGGTGGTTGGGTTGGTTACTGCTTCGTTGCGGTTGCGTTGTGGTTGCGTTGGACGCGTTGGTTGTGTCGGTCCGGTGGCGGCGGCTGCGAACGGGCGGATGGCCCGGTCCGCGGCCGCCGTTACCGGCGAGGAAGGAAGGAAAAGGGAAGTTCGAGGAACCGACCGGCGGAGAACCGATCAGTGGGTGTCGACCTTGCGGCGCAGGGTGTCGAAGCTCACCGCGAAGGCGATGACGAGACCGATGACGACCTGCTGCCAGAAGGAGGACACGTTGAGGATGTTGAGGCCGTTGCGGATCACGGCGAGGAGGATCGCGCCGACGAACGTGCCGGAGATCTTGCCCTTGCCGCCGGAGAGCGACGCACCGCCGATCACGACGGAGGCGATGGCATCCATCTCGTAGCCGTCGGCGGCCTGCGGCTGGGCGGAGTGCAGACGGCCGGCGATCACGAGGCCGGCGACGGCGGCGAACACGCCGGAGAGCACGTACACCATGATCTGGGTCTTGTGCACGGAGATGCCGGACAGGCGGGAGGCCTCCATGTTGCCGCCGACCGCGTACATGGAGCGGCCGATGCTGGTGAAGTTGAGGATGACGGCGGCGATGACGCCCATGATGGCCATCATCACGATCGGCATCGGGATGCCGATCACGGTGGAGCCGAAGAAGTTGACCATGCCGGAGGTGGAGATCGGGCGGCCGTCGGAGATGACGAGCGTCAGGCCTCGCGCGACGGACATCATGGCGAGCGTGGCGATGAAGCCCGGCAGCTTGAGGTACGCGTTGGCGAGGCCGGAGAGCGCGCCGAACACGGCGCCGGTGGCGATACCGATGAGGATCGTCACGAACGGCGGCATGCCCATCGAGGCACCGGTGTAGGCGACCAGCATGCTGGAGACGGCGGCGACCGAGCCGACGGACAGATCGATGCCGGCCTCGACGATCACGAAGGTCTGACCGAACGCGAGGATGGCGACGGTGGCGGCCTGGATGCCCACGTTGAGCAGGTTGGAACCGGTGAGGAACGCCGGGGTGGCGATCGACAGCGCGGCGCACAGGATGATCAGGCCGATGAGGGCGCCGTTGCGGGAGGCGAACCTCTTCACCTTGTCCATCGCGGTGGTGTTGCCGGAATCATATCCGAGCTTGGCTTCTTTGGCGGTCATTGCAGTGTTCTCCTTGTAGTGTTTCGACTTCTTCGTCCGTTACGTTTCATGGGAGCTGGGGCCGCGGCTGTGACCGACTGTGGTCGGCTGTGGTTGCGGTGGTTGCGGTCGCGGCCTCGGCGTCTCAGCGGCTTTCGCCGGTCTCCTCTTCCATGTGGGAGACGGCGAGCGACATGACCTTTTCCTGCGTGGCTTCCTTGGCGGGCATTTCGCCGCTGAGTCGGCCGTTGCTCATCACGAGCACGCGATCGGACATGCCCAGCACCTCCGGCAGATCGGAGGAGGCCATGAGCACCGCGCCGCCGTTGGCGGTGATCTCGTTGATGAGCTCGTAGATCTCGACGCGGGCGCCGACGTCGACGCCACGGGTCGGCTCGTCGAGCAGCAGCACCTTCACGTTCGCCATCGACCACTTGCCGAAGACGATCTTCTGCTGGTTGCCGCCGGACAGCGATCCCGCCGCCTGGTCGACGTTCGCCATGCGGATGCGGAGCTTCTTCGCGGTCTCGTTCTCACGCTTCGCCTGCCCCTTGAGGTCGGCGAATCCGAACTTCGAGGTGGGGACCATCGTGGCGAGACCGAGGTTCTCGGCGACGGAGGCTTCGAGGATGAGGCCCTGCGTGCGGCGGTCCTCGGGCACGAGGCCGACGCCCGCGGCGATGGTCTTCGCGATGTCCGCCTTGGGGAGCGTCTGGCCGTCGACGGCGACGGAGCCGGAGTCATAGGAGTCGGCGCCGAAGATCGCGCGAATCACCTCGGTGCGGCCCGCGCCGACCAGACCGGCCAAGCCGACGACCTCGCCGGCATGCACTTCGAACGACACGTCGTCGATGGCTCCGGCCCGGGTCAGGTGGTCGACCTTGAGCAGCGTCTTGCCGGGCTCCTGCGCGACGCGCGGGAACTGGTTCTCGATGTTGCGGCCGACCATGAGCCGGACGAGCTCGGATTCGGGGGCCTGCGCGTCGATCGTGTCGATGTACTTGCCGTCACGCAGCACGGTGACGACGTCGCCGACCCGCGCGATCTCGTCGAGGTGGTGGGAGATGAACACCATGCCGACGCCCTTGGCCTTAAGCTCCTCCATGATGGTGAAGAGGTGCTCGCATTCCTTGCGGGTGAGGGCGGCGGTGGGCTCGTCGAGGATGAGGATCGAAGCGTCCTGCATGAGGGCCTTGGCGATCTCGACCATCTGCTGGCGGGCGACGCCGAGCTCACCCATCGGCGTGTTCACGTCTTCGTCGAGACCGATGAGGTCGAGCGCCGCGCGCGCCTTCTTGCGCATGGTCGCACGGTCGATGAATCCGGCCTTGGTGGGCAGGGCGCCGAGGAACAGGTTCTCCATGATCGACAGTTCAGGGACCATGTTGAGTTCCTGGTGGATGACGGCGATGCCGAACTTGCGGGCGGCGTCCACGTTCGGGATGCGCACGGTCTTGCCGTCGATCTCGATGTGGCCTTCATCAGGCTGGTAGATGCCGCTCATCATCTTGATGACGGTCGACTTGCCAGCGCCGTTCTCACCGAGGAGCACATGGACCTTGCCCGGTTCCACGGTGACCGACACGCTGTCGACCACTTTGGCCGCGCCGAATATCTTCGACACGCCCACCAGAGATAGTTGCGTCATATGTCTCTCGCTTTCCTCCTTGAACCGACGTCTTCGGCGGTTGATAATCCTCACTGCCACGTTGTGGTCATCTCATCCCTGAGGTGATTTAACGTTTTATCAACTGCGTGACTTGATGATATAACGTTTTATCATCACGGTCAACCGGCGTGTCGGAGGCGCCGGCAGCCCCCTACCCCATCACCGCAGGAATCGACCTGGATGCCGACCGGCCGGCCGTCCACGAGCCTCCCCTACCCCATCGCCGCTGGAATCGGCCTTCTTCTTTGACGCCCAGACAGGCGTCTATAGGCTTTGCAAGGGGGCGCATCCGGCCCGTTGCAGACACCCATCGGCCTACGAGGGGCACCTCGAACCGGATATGACGCCCGCCCGGACCGGCGCGACGGCGCTCATGGTCGAATCATCCCGCCTCGATCACCCCTGCGAATCGCAGAAACCACTTCGCAGCAGAGGGAATGTACCCCCTACGAAGCCACTTGCGCAACGGATTTGCGCGGCATATACACCGTAGGCACGCTGGTCGTGTGCCCTTCGCCGCACAACCCTTCCCTCATCGATTCGAGGAGCAACCCGACGCCGCGCCGCCCCATCAGCTCCGGCTGCTGCGAGATCACGGCGACGTTCGGCGTCATCAGGCGGAACGCGGCGATGTCGTCGAACGAAACAAGCGAGACACCAGTCCCCAATTCGACGCCGCGATCATGCATCAGTCCGATGATCGTGATCGCATCGGGCGAATAGCCGCACACGATGGCGGTGACGCGCGCATCCAGCAACAACGCGAGCGCTTCGCCGCGCGACTCATAGGTCGAATCGCATGCGACGACCACGCCGACACCGCCCGAAGCATCACCATCGCCCTCAGGGCCCACGCCGCGGTCGCCACCCGAAACCACCGCGCCGAGCAGATCACCCGCAATCGCACGGAACGCGGTCTCACGCTCGTTGACGGAATACGAGCCGAGCGACGGATGCGCGACGTAGCCGATGCGGCGGTGCCCATGCGCGATGAGATCCTCCATCGCGCCGCGGATGCCGGTGTACGGGTTCGAGACGACGAACGGCACGGATTCCACGCCCTGCACGCGACGGTCGACGAATACGAGCGGCAGGTCGCGGCGAATCAGGGACTTCACGCCAGGCGATTCGACGCCCTGCGGCACGACGATCGCGCCGTCGATACGCTGGCCAAGCAGGTTCTCGATGAACGCGTCCTGCCGCTCCACGCTTTCCGACGACGTGCCGATAAGCGTGGAGACGCCGTTGCGATAGAGCTCGTCCTCCATCGAGGAAACGAGGTCGGCGAAGTACTGGTTGCGCAGGTCCGGCACGAGCAGTCCGACGGTTTTCGCGCCGGAGGAGCGCATCGAGCGGGCGCGCTGGTCGGGCACGTAGCCCATCTCCTGCACGGTCTTGCGCACGAGTTCGCGCGTTTCATCGGAGAAACGGCCTTTGCCGTGCAGAATCTGAGAAACGGCGGCGGTGGAGACGCCGGCCTTGCGCGCCACGTCGCGCAATGTCACGAATGCCATGCTGACCTCCTCGGCGAGACAGGTTGGTAAAACGTTATATCACAGTCTACATGGCAGTACGCGAACACTCGCTGTTTGCGCTCACATTTCTGTCCACACTGGGTATTCTAAGCCGAGTCCGCCGCAAAGTCACCGAAGACACGTCGCACGGCGGCGGCTAAGCTGGAAACATGGCCAATTCCTCACGCATGACGTCGTATCAGCGACGCGAACAGCTCATCCGCATCGGACGATCCCTCTTCGCCTCGAAAGGATTCGAATCGGTGAGCGTCGAGGAGATCGCCAGCACCGCGAAGGTCTCCAAGCCGATCGTCTACGAGCATTTCGGCGGCAAGGAGGGCCTGTACGCGGTGATCGTCGACCGCGAGATGCAGGCGCTCACCTCCACGCTCACCGCCGCGCTCGACGACCCGGACATGCATCCGCGCCAGATCGTCGAACGCACCGCACTTGCACTGCTCACCTACATCGAGGAGAACGCGGAAGGATTCCAGGTCCTGTCACGTGACTCGCCAAGCACCGACCCGTCCGGATCGTTCAGCTCGCTGCTCGGCGACATTTCGATGCGCGTCGAGGACCTGCTCATCGCCACGTTCAAACGGCAGAAGCTCTCCCCCAAAGGCGTGCCGTACTACGCGCAGATGCTCGTCGGCATGACCGTGTTCACCGGACAGTACTGGGCGGACCGGCCGAAAGTCAGCAAGGAGCAGCTCGCCGCGTACATCGTCGACCTCGCATGGCACGGACTGAGCCGGCTCGACTCGAAACCGAAACTCGTCTTCGAGGGGAAATCCGCGAAACCAAGCAAGACGCGGCAGACGACGCGTCCGGAGCCGTCCGCCGATGCCGCGGACACGGCGACGAGCGACGGCGTCACGGCGACGGACGCGGTTTGACCGACGGGCGCGCGACGCGCGATGAGCGCTCCCGGCGAGACCATAGCCGGCCCGCGACGCCACGCGCGAGACGCGCGACAGAACATGAACCGGATGTGCAGGATGTGCGCATAAGTCCCGTCCGAGTGCGCCCGGTGCTAGGGTGAGGCGTTGAACCGAACAGACCAGATGTGACCCGGAGGATCGTGACCTATGACGCAACCGGCATCGACGACGGCTTCCACGCCCGTGGAATCCACCACGACGGAGTCCGCGGCACAACGCAACGCAACCCACGGCCAGACCGGTGCCGGCAAGACGCTCACCTTCGTGGTACCCGCCTACAACATGGAAGACTATCTGGAGCGCTGCGTGCTGTCGCTCACGGCGGCGCGACGCAACGACGACATCGAAGTGCTCATCGTCGACGACGGGTCCAAAGACTCCACGCTGGAGGTGGCGCGCACGTTCGAGCGCCGCTTCCCCGGCGTCGTGCGCGCCATCCACCAGGAGAACAAGGGTCACGGCGGCGCGGTGAACACGGGCATCGCGGCGGCAAGCGGCATGTACGTGAAGGTCGTGGACGCGGACGACTGGGTGGGCCCCGACTCGCTCGAAGAGGTGATGGCCGTGCTGCGCGACGAGATCGCAGGCGGCGACCCGGTCGACATGCTCGTCACCAACTACGTGTACGACAAGGTCGGCAAGCGCCGCAAGCACGTGGTCAACTTCCGTCACGCGATGAAGGCAGGCGAGCGCCTCACGTGGGACGACATGGGGCATTTCGGGCTCGCCGAGTACATCCTCATGCACGCGCTGATCTTCCGCACGTCCGTGGTGCGGGCATCCGGCATGCGGCTGCCCGAGCACACGTTCTACGTCGATTTCATCTACGCGTACCAGCCGTTCCCGTGGGTGAAGTCGCTGCGCTACCTGGACACGCCGTTCTACCACTACTTCATCGGGCGCGACGGGCAGAGCGTGCAGACCGACGTGATGATCCGCCGAGTCGACCAGCTGATCCACGTCAACCAGTGCATGGTCGAGGCGACGCCGGAGCGCGGGACCGTGCCGGACGGGCTGTACAAGTACATGATCCACTTCCTCGCGATCGAAAGTTCGGTGGCGAGCGTGTTCCTGATTCTCTCGCGCAATCCGGAGAACTATGCGAAGAAGAAGCGGATGTGGGCGGGCATCAAGGCGTATTCGCCGTCGATCTACCATGACGTGCGCCGCAAGCCGATGTCGCGGGCGCTGAACCTGCACGGGTCTGCGGGCCGGTTCGTGATCCGGTGGGGCTACCGCGTGGCGGAGCGCGTGGTCGGATTCAACTGACCATCGCGGACACGGCCGGGCCGGGCAGGCAGGGGCCGGGTCGGGCCGGGCAGGGCAGGGCAGGGAAGACCGTCCAAGCTGAGCATGCTGAGGGCAAGCCGGGCAGTCGATTCGTGAAACAACACGGACACTCCGCATCCCGTCCGCCTCTCCGACGGCCCTCCCCGCGAAACGAATCGGATCGCATGAGGCCAGGTCGCTTCACACAAGGACCCCGGCGAAGCATGGCGGACACCCGGTGCCCATGTTGCTTCACAAACAGGGCCCTCCGTGAAACAACACGGGCACACCGCATCCGATTCGCCTCTCCGACGGCCTTCCCCGCGAAACGAATCGGATCGTATGAGGCCAGGTCGCTTCACACAAGGACCCCAGCGAAGCATGACGGACACCCGGTACCCATGCTGCTTCACAAACAGGGCCCTCCGCGAAACAACATGGACACGCACCAACCAATTCGTTCCGCTCGCCTCATGGAACGCCACCTGCGGAACGCATCAGGCTGGGATCGTCATGATGCGACGAACTCAGGCATACCGGAACGCCACAGAATTCCCATGGTTTTCCCAGCGTTTGCACATGGCCTATTGAAGAGGTGGGGGTTTACTAAGAACCACGGTTGAAAAGCCGCGATAACTAAATCCCTTCTTCTCTCTTCTCTCTCAAGCCCGGTTCCCGCCGGGCTTTCTCTTTGCGGGCTATAGGAAGTTCTCTGGCATAGTGCGGATGTTGCCTCAGGATTTCCGATGTTCTCCTTGCCTGTTGTATCCGTATCGAGGTTCGGTGAACGATTTTCACGATGCCGACGATGGCGAGGGCCGCGTCGATGCCGATTCGGTCGCCGCCGTTCTACGAGCGCACGGTTCGTGACTCTGACACGGCGCGGATGCTCCCTCAGGATTTCCGATGTTCTCCTTGCCTGCTGTATCCGTATCGAGGTTCGGTGAACGATTGCCACGATGCCTGCTCCACGCGGACACGGGACCGGGCTGCAGTTTGCAATGTCCACGCGACGTGTGTATCTTGGAAACGTTGCCCCTCTAGCTCAACGGTTAGAGCAGCGTCCTTTTAAGTCGTGGGTTGTGGGTTCGAATCCCACGGGGGGCACCATCGACAAGCCCTGAAGCCAATGTTTCCAACGGTTTCAGGGCTTTCACATTTCCTACGCAATCAGATTAATAGGACGCAACCCAGCATTTACCCAGCACATTCAATAGCAAAACACCAGCCGGGTTAAGCAAAGAAACGTGGGGGCTATTCGCGCGCGCCGTCGGTGCGGCATGGGTCAGGCCAGCCGTCCGCCCCGTCCTTTCCGATGACGAACCCGCTTTCGTGGGCGTCGACCCGTCGGAGGGCAGCTGCACCGCGGCATGATGCCCGGCGCCGATTCGGCACCCGCACCGGCACCCGCATCCGCCCAATCCCAGCCACCACGGCCCATACCGGCCTACTAGAGTGGGCGTCATGTCTTGCACCACATTGCTTGTCGGAAAGGCCGCCAGCATCGACGGCTCCACCATCATCGCGCGCGATGACGACTCCGGTTCGGGCCGCTACGATCCGAAACGACTCGTCACCGTCAACCCCGAGGACCAGCCGCGCCACTACCGTTCCGTCCTCTCCCACGTCGAGATCGACCTGACGGACGCCGGCGAGCCGTGCCGCTACACGATCGCCCCGAACGTGCTCGACAACCGCGGCATCCTCGCCGAGGCGGGCGCGAGCGAGCGCAACGTGGCGATGAGCGCCACGGAGACGATCGCGGTGAACGAGCGCGTACTCGCCGCCGATCCGCTGGTCGAACTGCGTCCGGCCCAGGGCGTGCCGACCAATCCGGACGGCACGACCAACCCCGCTTACCGCCCCGAGCAGCCGGGCGGCATCGGCGAGGAGGACATCATCACGCTCGTCCTGCCGTATGTGAGCACGGCCCGTGAAGGCGTACAGCGTCTCGGCAAACTGCTCGAGGAATACGGCACGTACGAGTCGAACGGCGTGATCATCTCCGACGTGGACGAGATCTGGTATGTGGAGACGATCGGTGGCCATCATTGGGTCGCGCGCCGCGTGCCCGACGACTGCTATGCGACCATCCCGAACCAGCTGGGTATCGACGACTTCGACCTGAAGGACGCGTTCGGCCCGCAGCGCGAATACCTGTGCAGCGCCGACCTGCGCGAGTGGATGACCGCGCATCGGCTCGACCGCACGATGCCGGCGCACGCGTCCGCCGTCTCGATGCGCGGCACCGGATTCGGCGCGGGCGCGGGCCTCGGCGCGGCGCGCGGCGTGGTCGGCTTCGCGGCGGACGGTTCGGTGGAGACGCCGGACCGCTTCAACCCGCGCACCGCGTTCGGCACGTCCACGGCGAAGGACCATATCTACAACACACCGCGCGCCTGGTACATGCAGCGCTGCCTCAACCCGAGCGAGGACTGGGATTCGCCGGCCGCCCGCTACATGCCCACATCCGACGACATCCCGTGGTGCCGCGTGCCGGAGAACAAGATCACGATCGAGGACGTGGACCGCATCCTCGCCTCGCATTTCGAAGGCACGCCGTACGACCCGTACGGCACGACCGGTACGCCGGAGTCACGTCACCGCTACCGTCCGATCGGAGTCAACCGCACCGGCCACATGGTCGCAATCCAGTTGCGCCCGTATGCGCCGGACGCGGCGCGCGCCGTCATGTGGACGTCGTTCGGCTCCGGACCGTTCACAACGGTCGCGCCGTTCTACGCGAACGTGCGCGACACGCCCGCCTACCTGCGCGACACGACACCGACCGTCTCGACCGGCAATCTGTACTGGACGAACCGTCTCATCGCGGTGATCGCCGACGCGCACTTCTACGAGACGAACAGTCTCGTAGAAGGATACGCGGAAGGCGTGCGCGCGTTCGGCCACCGGCTGGTGGCCGAAACAGACGCGCAGGTCACGGCGCAAGTCGCGAACGGTGCAGACGGTGCAGACAGTGCAGACAGTGCAGACGATACGGACAACGCGGACGATGACGGCGTAACCGGGGACGCCGGTATCGGCGGCGTGGCCGACGACACCGGTATCGGCGGTATCGGCGGTGTCACCGTCGCAGCGAACGGCGTCACGGCGACGCTGGAAGCGGCGAACGACGCGATGGCCGCCTACCTGCGCGAGCACACGACGAAACTGCTCGACGACGTGCTGTACACGTCCAGCAATCTGATGCACAACGCGTTCGCGATGTCCGACCGTTGGGCGTGACGGACGCGACGGGCGACAACGCGACGGGCGACGACGCGGCGCAAGACCGCCGTCGCCGCCTGTCGTCCCTCACGAATCCGTAACAGCCCGGAAAAAGACCTCCCATACCGTTCATAGGTTGAACGAAGAAATGAGATAAGGGAGGACACGCATGCGCACAGCACGAAGCGACTCCGGGCTGAAAGCCGGAATGCGCGCCTGGCTGCGGCTGCTGACGGCACTGCTCGCGGCGGTCATGGTGGTCGCGGGACTGTCGGCGGCACCGGCGCTCGCCGCCGAAGGGACCGCCGACGGCGACGCGACCAAGAACACGTCGACCGTGACCGACGCGACACGCGCGCTCGCCAAGAAGGCGAAGGGCAAGACCTACACAATCGCCACCGACACCACGTTCGCACCGTTCGAATTCCGCGAGAACGGCAAGATGGTGGGCATCGACATGGATCTGGTCGATAAGATCGCCGCATCGCAGGGATTCAAGGTCACCATCCAATCGCTCGGCTTCAACGCGGCATTGCAGGCGCTGAGCTCGAATCAGGCGGACGCGGTGATCGCCGGCATGTCGATCACCGACGAACGCAAGCAGATCTACGACTTCTCCGACCCGTACTTCCAGTCCGGCGTGCAGATGGCCGTCGCGAAGAGCGACGACTCCATCAAGGGATACCAGGACCTCAAGGGCAAGACCGTCACCGCGAAGACCGGTGCCGAAGGCGAGGCCTACGCGAAGTCCATCGCGAAGAAGTACGGCTTCACCGTCAAGTCGGTCGACCAGTCGGCCACGATGTACGAGATGGTGAAGGCCGGCAACGCGGCCGCCGTGTTCGACGACTACCCGGTGCTCGCCTACGGCATCTCGCAGAACAACGGACTCAAGACCGTGACGCCGAAGGTGCCGAGGGGCTACTACGGCTTCGCCGTGAACAAGGGCCAGAGCGCCGAGCTGCTGGCCGCGTTCAACGTCGGCCTGAAGGAGCTCAAGGACTCCGGCGAATACGACAAGATCCTCGCCAAGTACCTGGGTTCCGACGCCTCCGCGGACACGAACAGCGTGAAGACCGTGGAGCGTGTGGGCTTCTGGCAGCTCGCCGTGCAGTCGCTGCCGGCACTCATGCTGGGCCTGAAGAACACGATGATCATCACCGCGCTCTCGTTCATCGTGGCGCTGCTGCTCGGCCTCGGCTTCGGACTGATGCGCGTGGGCCGCAACAAGGCGCTCGCGTGGATCTCCCGCGTCTACGTGGCCGTGTTCCGCGGCACCCCGGTGCTCGTGTGGGCGTTCTTCTTCTACTTCGGCATCCCGCAGCTCGTCGGGCACGCCATTCCGAACTGGATCTGGATCTCCGGCCTGCTCACGCTGTCGCTCAACTCGGGCGCGTACCTGACGGAGATCATCCGCGGCGCGATCCAGTCGGTCGACCCCGGTCAGGCGGAGGGCGCGCGCTCGCTCGGCCTCACCTACGCGCAGACGATGCGCAGGGTGATCCTGCCGCAGGCCGTGAAGATCGGCACGCCGGCCGTCATCAACCAGCTGGTCATCCTGCTCAAGGATTCCTCGCTGCTGCTCACTATCGGCTTCGCCGATCTGCTTTACCAGGCGCAGCAGCTGTACGCGGCGAACTTCCGCGTCACCGAGACGCTGCTCATGGTGGGCGTCATCTACTTCGTGGCCATCACGCTGCTGACCTGGCTCGCGAACATCGCCGATAGGAGGTTGAACAAGTAATGGCCGAAACGAATGAATACATCGTCGACGTGCGCGACCTGCACAAGAGCTACGGCGGCACCGAGGTGATCAAGGGCGTCGACTTCCAGGTGCGCAAGGGCGAGGTCGTGTGCATCATCGGACCGTCCGGCGCCGGCAAGTCCACGCTGCTGCGCTGCCTGAACGGACTGGAGACGCCCACGTCGGGCACGGTGGTCGTCAACGGCCACGACCTCGGCGCGAAGGACACGAACATCGACAAGGTGCGCGAACAGATCGGCATGGTGTTCCAGCACTTCAACCTGTTCCCCAACATGACCGTCGCCGAGAACATCATGCTCGCGCCGACGCTCGTGCACGGGATGCCGAAGGACGAGGCCCGCGCGCTCGCCGCGAAGCTGCTCGCCCGAGTCGGCCTCGCGGAGAAAATCGATGCGCGCCCGACGTCCCTGTCCGGCGGCCAGAAGCAGCGTGTGGCCATCGCCCGCGCGCTCGCGATGAACCCGGACGTCATGCTGTTCGACGAGGCGACGAGCGCGCTTGACCCGGAGATGGTCGGCGACGTGCTCGAGGTGATCCGCGAGCTCGCCGAGGAGGGCATGACGATGATCCTCGTGACGCACGAGATGGGCTTCGCGCGCGAGGTCTCCAGCCGCGTGGTGTTCACCCACGGCGGCGTGATCGACGAGCAGGGCACGCCCGACGAGATCTTCAACCATCCGAAGAGCGAGCGACTGCGGTCGTTCCTGTCGAAGGTGCTGTAGTCCGCGCCGGAGCCGCAATCGACGCACCCCGCGGACGAATCCGCTGCGGACCATACCGGCCCACCCGGATAGTGGGCCGGCTCACAGGCCCACTATCCGAACAATTCACTTAGCCGTCGGCGATACCAAGCCGGCGGCTATTACTCTGTATAGGTATGAGTGGGAATACCAATTGGACCAATCCGTTGCGCGATCCGCGCGACCTGCGCCTGCCGCGCATCGCGGGCCCGTGCAGTCTGGTCATCTTCGGCGTGACCGGCGATCTGGCGCAGAAGAAGCTGCTGCCCGCCGTCTACGATCTGGCCAACCGGGGCCTGCTGCCGCCGAGCTTCGGCCTGACCGGCTTCGCCCGCCGCGACTGGACGCAAGAGCATTTCATCGAATTCGTCAAGACTGCCGTCAAGGCGCGTTGCCGTACGCCGTTCAAGGAATCGACGTGGAACAACCTGGCGGCCGGCATCCGGTTCGTGCAGGGCACGTTCGACGACCCGGAGGCGTTCGAACGACTGAGCGCCACCGTGCAGGAGCTCGACCGCGACCGCGGTACGCGCGGCAACCACGCGTTCTACATGTCGGTGCCGCCGAGCGCGTTCCCGATCGTCTCCAAGCAGCTGGCCGCGTCCGGGCTGTCGCGTTCCACGGAAGGCGCGTGGCGACGCGTCATCATCGAGAAGCCGTTCGGCCATGACCTCGCCAGCGCGCAGGAGCTCGACCGCGTCGTCTCCGAGGTGTTCGACCCGAGTTCGGTGTTCCGCATCGACCACTACCTCGGCAAGGAGACCGTGCAGAACCTGCTGGCCCTGCGCTTCGCCAACGCGATGTACGAGCCGGTGTGGAACGCGAACTACGTGGACCACGTGCAGATCACGATGGCCGAGGACATCGGCATCGGCGGCCGCGCCGGCTACTACGACGGCATCGGCGCCGCGCGCGACGTGATCCAGAACCATCTGCTCCAGCTCATGGCGCTGACGGCCATGGAGGAGCCGGTGAGTTTCACCGCGAAGGATCTGACGGCCGAGAAGACCAAGGTGCTCTCCGCCGTGCGCCTGCCCAAGGACCTCGCCGCCAACACGGCCCGCGGCCAGTACGCGAAGGGCTGGCAGGGCTCGCACGAGGTCGTCGGCTACCTGGACGAGAAGGGCATCGACCCGAAGTCCATCACCGAGACGTATGCGGCCATCCGTCTCGACATCGACACGCGCCGCTGGGCGGGCGTGCCGTTCTATTTGCGCACCGGCAAGCGGCTCGGCAAGCGCGTCACCGAGATCGCCGTCGTGTTCAAGCGCGCGCCGCATCTGCCGTTCGAGCAGACCGCCGTGCGCGAACTCGGCAAGAACGCGATCGTGATCCGCGTACAGCCGGACGAGGGCGTGACGATGCGCTTCGGCGCGAAGGTGCCGGGCGGCACCACGATGGAGGTCCGTGACGTGAACATGGACTTCAGCTACGGTCGCTCGTTCACCGAGAACTCGCCGGAAGCCTACGAACGACTGATCCTCGACGTGCTGCTCGGCGACCCGCCGCTGTTCCCCACCACCGAGGAAGTGAACCTGAGCTGGAAGATCCTCGACCCGATCGAGGAGTTCTGGTCGACGCTCGGCCAGCCGCAGCCGTACCGCGCGGGCACCTGGGGCCCGGCCGAAGCCGATGAGATGCTGGCGCGCGAAGGCCGCCATTGGAGGATGCCATGATCATCGATATGCCGAACACCCGCACGCGCGAGATCGCGCACAAGATCGACGAGCTGCACGAGGAGCGCGGCGAATCGGCGACTGGCCGCGTGCTCACGCTGCTCATCGCCACCGATGAAGGCGAACTCGAGCACGCGCTCGAAGTCGCCAACGCGGCCAGCCGCGAGCACCCGTGCCGTGTCATCGCGATCGTGCCGGACACGTCGCACCGCGACGACGGCGCGGACGGCGGCGCGAAGGCGATGGAAAAGACCGACAACCCAGCCATCGACCTGACCGACGGGCCCGCGGAATCGAACCTCAACGCGCAGGTGCGCTTCGGCGCGGACGCCGGCGCGGGCGAGATCATCATCCTGCGCCCCCGCAACGGACTCATCAACCATCCGGACACACTGGTTATCCCGCTGCTCGTGCCGGACGTGCCGGTCGTCGCGTGGTGGCCGACCACGCCGCCGTCCAACCCGGCGAAGGACCTCATGGGCGCGATGGCGCGCAGCCGCATCACCGACGCGCTGCGCTCCAACAACCCGGAGGCGACGATCGAACGCCTGCGCCGCAGCTGGACGCCGGAGGACATCGACCTGTCATGGACGCGCTTGACCGTGTGGCGCGGACTGCTCGCCTCGATGCTCGACCAGCCGCCGCACCTGCCGATCACGGCAGTGAAGGTGACCGGCCCGCGCGAGTTCCTGCCGATGGACCTGCTGTGCGCGTGGCTGCGTCTCACGCTCGACGTGCCGGTCGACGTGGAATATGTCGACGGCGCGACGGCGGTGACCGGCGTGGCGTTCACGCGCGCGGACGGCGTCGTGTCGCTGGAACGTCCGCACGAGGACCAGGCCGTGATCTCGATGCCGGGGCAGGCGCCGCAGGCGATCTCCGTGCCGCCGCGCACGATCGAGGACTGCCTGACCGAAGAGCTGCGCCGCATCGATCCGGACGAGATCTACGCCGACGTCATCAACGAAGGCTGGGACCTGATCCGCCACTAGTCCATGTTCTTCAGCCCCCTCCGACGAGGGGGCTGTCGTGTTCACATCGCCAATGAAGGAGCAACTATGGCAACCCGCACACTCGTCGTCTATCCTGACAAATCCGTGATGATCCATGCCGGCGCGGCCCGGCTTGTCCTGGCGCTGCTGGACGCACTGTCCGAGCGCCTGCCGGACGGCTCGCGCCGCACGCGCATCGACGTGGCGCTCTCCGGCGGCTCGGCCGCGCAGCCGCTCGGGCTGGTCGCGACCGACGCCTCGCTCGCCGCACTGGCCGCGTCGATCGACTGGTCGCGCGTGCACTTCTGGTTCAGCGACGAACGCTTCGTCGCCGCCGACTCCCCTGACCGCAACGCGGTCGAGGCGCGACGTCTGCTGCTGGACGGACTCGTCTCGGCTGGGAAACTGCCCGAAGCGAACATCCACGAGATGCCGGCGGATACGCGTCCGGCATCGGAGATCGAGAAGGTCACGCGTGACGCGGACAGCCCCGACGAGTTCGTGCGCTCCGCCGCCGACGTGGAGAACGAGGCGCTCGTGGACGCGGCCGCGCGCACGTATGCGGACGAGCTCGTGCGCGAAATGGGGCCGGAGCCGGTGTTCGACCTGATGATTCTCGGCATGGGACCGGACGGGCATTACGCCTCGCTGTTCCCGGCGTCCTCCGGGCATGCGGAGGTCGAGGTGCGCGACCGTCTGACCGTCGGCGTGACCCACTCCCCCAAGATGCCGCCGCTGCGCGTCTCCCTGACCGCCCCGTTGATCGCCCGCTCCCGCCATACCTGGTTCTTCGCGGCCGGCGCGGGCAAGGCGGAGTCGTTGGCGCACGTGTTCGCCGCGGGCGGCGAGGTGCCGGACGGCGCCGTCGTGCCTGCAGGCGATCCGGAATACCCGTCCTCCTTCGCTTGCGGAGCGGACGAGTTCACCTGGTTCACCACCGAGGAGACGGTTACGAAGCTGTAGGCCTGAAGGGCCGAGGAGAGGATGCCCGAGTTTTGTGGCCCCATCGGGCAGCCTCTTGCCCCTCACGTCGTCTTGTCAACGGCCGAACAGGCCACGCAAACGCTTGCTGGCATCACCCAGACCGGATGCGACGCCCTTGGCGGCCTGCTGAGCACCGGCACCGGCCTGTTTCAGACCGTTGTCCAGCTGACGCTTGGCCTTCTGGCCGATCTTCGCGTTGACCTTGGCCGCACTGTCGCCGAGCGCCTTCGCGCCGGCCCCCAATCCCGCACCGATCTGGTTCGCACCATCGCCGATTGCCTTCACACCAATCTCCAGCCCCGCGCCGATCTGATTGGCACCGTCGGAGATTGCCTTGCCGGCGACGATGTGCCACTGCTCGGCCATCGAGATGTCGACGCTGCCGCTTTTCAATCCCAGCGCGGTCGCGAACCCCGTGAGCTTTGCATTCACCGCGTTGAGCGTCTCCAACGTGGCGTCGACGCTGATCGGATGCAGCAGTTTCTGCGCGCGCACCCGCTCCGAAGATTCGCGGATGCTCGCGGTGAGCGCATGCAGCTTGCCTTCGATGTCGCGCAGTCGACGAGTCCTCGCAGCAATGACGCCCCGGCGGTAGCGTTCCAGGGTCTCCGGCTCCTCGGCCACCACGCGGTCGATTTCGAGAATCGACAGCTTGTCCTGCAGCTGGACCGCGTTCGCCAGAATCGACAGCCAGTCCACGACGTCCTTGGCCATCTGGCGCGCGATCGACTCGGCCTCGGACGCATCCGACGCCCCGGCGAGCTTTTGGGCGACGTTCTCAATCTTGAGCAGCGCGTAGCTCTGGGCGCGCGCCACGTCCTGCGGGCATCCCGCGATCTTCGACCACGTGGTCTGTGTGATCCTCCCGACGCTGCCACGGATCGCCAGCGTCTCGTCAATCATGCGGGCGACGCCGACGAGGTTCGCGACGGTCTGGTCCTTCTGGTCCTGCAGGAGATCGTCGATCTTCTTGTCGATCGACTTCAGATAGTCGGTGATCTCCGCGACGGCCTGTTCTAACGCCATCTGCGCCATGATGGCCTCGACGCCGAACATCGCCTGCGGACCGGCGAGTGCCTCGATCTTGCCGAGGTTCTCGAACTTGAGATGCGCGACGATCCGGCCGTTGCCTTGGCGTACCACGCCCGAGCCCTTGAACCCGTATTCCTTCACAAGTTTGGCCGATTCCTCGGTCATCTTGACCCAACGTCCGTTGTTCGCCATCCCATTGCCGAGCAGCTTCGCGGCCTTGCCAGCGCCGTTGAACAGGTTCTTCCTCAGCTTGCGGGTGTTCTTCTTCGGGACGGCCATCTCGGCGAGCCATTCGTCGATCGCCTTGTCGTCGCCGAGGATCAGCAAACCCTGTTCGTCCTCGATGACGTGAATGGCCTTGTCGTCGGTGGTAGTGGCGTTCAATCGCTTGTCGTCGAGCGGTTCGCTGTCGTTCGTATCCATCCTCAATCGTGTCCTTTCCGATGTGATTTCACCCGGAGCCGGAGTCAGTCGACCGCGGCCTTGAACGCGCTGTTGAACAGCTTCCTCGAACGCTTCTGCAGATTCCTGATCTTCCTATGATCCTTGACCGGCGCGTGCTCCATGAACTCCACCCCTCGGCGGATCTTGTCGAGTTCCGCGCGCCATGCCACGATCGGAGCGTCATCGGACAGTTCCGCGGACCTCGTCTCGATCAGGCTTTCGACGGTGTCGCACTCCGCGCCGATCAACGCGAGAGGGTCCTTCCCGCCGACCGTGAGATTGATCTGATGGAGCCGCTTCAGGGAATCGGCGATCTTTTCGGGGAAACGCTGCTCGCCGACCCAACCGATGAGCTTGCCCAGATTCTCCGGATTGGCGATGAGTCTCACCACCATGTTGGCGGCCGCACCGGCGACCTCCGCCTTGAAAACGCCTTTCCCGACTGCGCCGTTCGTCTTCGGTTTTCCGGTCGCCATCGCATCCTTCCTTCAGAGTTCCCGATGCGCGGGCAGGCCGCATGGCCATGCGCATGGGCTTGTTGGTGGAAATAACGGAATGACGGCCATTATAGGAGACAGGCACGATGAGGAGGACTCGGTCGTCTCCATGACATGGCGCTGCGGTCGGAAATGACGGGGAATCCGCGGGGTTGGGGGTTGGTTTGCTTGTGGCGGGATTGAAAAACGGCCCTGCGGGCGTGACCGCAGGGCCGTTGATCGTGCTACCCAATCAACCAACTAGGCTCTTTTGGAAAGTGCGCGTTGAGTTGTCTGGCTGCACCGGACCCAAAGAGGGCTGGAGAGCGAGGCTACGCCTCGATTTCCCCGGCTTCGTCCCATCTTGTCCGGCTATCGCCGGACCCGAAGAGGGCCGGAGAGCCCACAGGGCTCTCCTAAGCCCGAGATAGAGGAGTTTCACTCCTCGATCTCGGGCTTCATCCCGTCAGCTCGGCTATCGCCGAACCTGAGCCGGTTGGACAGTCCACTGGACTGCCCAACAGCCTGAAGATCAGCTCTGCTGCTCTTCAGGCTGACCCGGCTCAGCCCACAACGTGTGGAACACGCCGGGCTTGTCGACGCGGCCGTAGGTGTGGGCGCCGAACAGGTCGCGCTGGGACTGGGTGAGGGCGGTGGGCAGGCGCTTGGAGCGCAGACCGTCGTAGTAGGCCAAGGAGCTGGAGAACACCGGGGTCGGGATGCCCGCCTCGACGGCCTTGACGATCACGCGGCGCCACGCGTCCTGCGATTCGCCGATGATCTTCTCGAAGTACGGGTCGAACAGCAGCGAGGCCGGCGGGTTGTCGCCCTTGAACGCCTCGGTGATGCGGTCGAGCAG
The DNA here is from genome assembly GCF_056357035.1 of Bifidobacterium sp. LH_417. Classification (NCBI taxonomy): domain Bacteria; kingdom Bacillati; phylum Actinomycetota; class Actinomycetes; order Bifidobacteriales; family Bifidobacteriaceae; genus Bifidobacterium; species Bifidobacterium sp. LH_417. The sequence continues at coordinate 14,496 of NZ_JBKEVI010000015.1, read as the reverse complement.
GAACTGGGCGCGGATGATGCAGCCGCCGCGCCAAATGCGGGCCACCTCGGACAGGTCGATGTCCCAGCCGTACTGCTTCGCGCCATCCTGGATCTCGTTGAGGCCCTGCGCGTAGGCGACGACCTTGGAGGCGAACAGCGCACGGCGCACATCCTCGATGAACGCGGCCTTCTCCTCGCCGTCCAGGTCGATGGTCTTGTTCGGGCCGGCCAGGTTCTCCTGCTGGGCGGCCTCGCGAAGCTCGCCGTGGGAGGAGAGCGCACGCGCGAACACGGCCTCGCCGATTGCCGGCACGGCCGAACCGAACTCGAGGCCGGTCTGGACCGTCCACGTGCCGGTGCCCTTCATGCCGGCATGGTCGACGACCACATCCACGAACGGCTTGCCGGTCTCGGCGTCCTTGTGGTGCAGCACTTCGGCGGTGATCTCGATCAGGTAGGAGTCGAGATCGCCCTTGTTCCACTCGTCGAACACGCCGGCGATCTCCTCGGCGTCCATCCCGAGGCCACGACGCAGGATGTCGTACGCCTCGCCGATCACCTGCATGTCCGCGTACTCGATGCCGTTGTGGACCATCTTCACGAAGTGGCCGGCGCCGTCGGTGCCGATGTGCGTCACGCACGGCTCGCCGTTCACCTTCGCGGCGATCGACTCGAGGATCGGGCCGAGCGTCTTCCAGGATTCCGCGGTGCCGCCGGGCATCAGGGACGGGCCGTTGAGCGCGCCCTCCTCGCCGCCGGACACGCCGCAGCCCACGAAGTGGAAGCCCTTGGCGCGCACTTCCTTCTCACGACGGATGGTGTCCTTGAAGAACGAGTTGCCGCCGTCGACGATGATGTCGCCCGGCTCGAACACCTCCTCGAGCTGCTCGATGACCGCATCGGTCGGGCCGCCGGCCTTGACCATGATGATCGCGGTGCGCGGGCGCTTCAGGGACGCGGCGAACTCCTCCAGCGTCTCGGCCGGGACGAACGCGCCCTCGGAGCCGTGCTCCTCCATGAGCTTCTCGGTACGCGAGTAGTGGCGGTTGAACAGCGCCACCGTGTTGCCATGGTGCGCGAGGTTGCGGGCCAGGTTGGAACCCATCGCCGCAAGTCCGATAACACCGATGTTTGCCGTAGCTTCGGCCATTTGCCTTGCCTTTCAGTCGACGTCGCCCGGGCGCGCGGCCGCCGGTTCCGGCGTCCTGCGTCGCGGGCATGTTTTCCCGGGCAAAAGTCTATCCCGACGCGCGGCAACGCGCGAGTGCTGTCTTATCCGGTTCACGATTCCCGCGACGACGGAATCGTGAACCGGAGGGATGTGCGTATGAACATGGCCAACGGTGATGTTCCGCGGTTTCTCCACGGAGGCGATGTGCGATGATGTGCGTTTCCAGTTCACGATTTCCGTGACAGCGAAATCGTGAACCGGAGATGTGATGAAAACGACATTCCCACCAATCCGGGCACCCAACCCGGCTCCGCCGCCAACGGCGTGTCCGCCGGGATTCCAACGTTTTACCAAGACACTACATCTAGCGAAATCACCGACGACACGCCACTACAGATAGTGTTTACTTAGGAATCAATCACCGATAGGCTGTCTCCCGTCCACCGCCCAGACCGATCGGAGACCACCATGACCGTCACCGTGTTCACCAAACCGCGCTGCCCGCAGTGCGACGCCACCAAACGCCAGCTCGACAAGCTCGGCATCCCGTTCGAGACGGTCGACCTGACGGAGAACCCGTCCACGCTGGAACAGCTGCAGCAGGCGGGATTCCGGCAGGCACCGGTCGTCATCACGCCGGACAGCTCGTGGGCCGGATACCGCCCGGACCTGATCCGCGAACTTACGCAGGCCGTCGCCGCATGAGCGCCGCACCGAAGGTGAGCGGCGGCATGGGCGACATGTCCGGACTGACCGGCGCAATGCCCGTCCGCCGCGCGCAGGGCGCGGACGGCGCGCGCAACCTGTCCGGACTGACCGGCACCGCCCCGGTCGTCCGACGTCACGACGCAGCCGTCGCCGCGGAACGTCGCTCCGGCGACTCCGCCGCGACGCACCATCGCAGCGCGCCCATCGCCCTGCACGGAATGAGCGAAACACCGGAACACGACGACTCCACGTCCGGCACGCCGGAGACGGCGGCCACGCAGGGGCGCGCCAAGGCGATCGGTGCGCTCGTGTACTTCTCCTCCGCATCGGAGAACACGGCCCGGTTCGTCGCCGGGCTGAAACTCGGCGAGGCGGGCATCAACGTGTACCGGATTCCGCTGAAACCAGGCGCCCCGGTGCTCAACGTGCGCGAACCGTACGTCATCATGGTGCCGACGTATGGCGGCGGCGACGCGCGCAAGGCCGTGCCGCCGCAAGTGAAACGGTTCCTCAACCACGCGGGCAACCGCGCGTGGATCCGCGGCGTGATCGCCTCCGGCAACACGAACTTCGGCAGGGCTTACGGCGCGGCAGGCGACATCATCGCCGCGAAATGCCGCGTCCCGTACCTGTACCGCTTCGAGTTGATGGGTACGCGCGAGGATTCACGCAAGGTGCGCGACGGCCTCATCAAATTCTTTACGCGATAGCCGGACACCCACACGCCGAGGCGGCTGGTCACCCACCGGCATAGCCGCACCAGACACGACAGCCGAACCCGGCGACCCCGGCCAACCAGCTGAGGCAGCTAGTCGCCCGCCGAGGCAGCTAGTCGCCCGCCGAGGCAGCCGATCACCTCGGCCGATACAGCTGATTACCCGCCTGCATAGCCGGCCCCAGACGCGACGTCCGAACCCGCCGACCCCGACGCGACGGCCGAGCCCGGCGACCCCGACCATCCCGCCGAACCAACAATCGACCGAAAGGCCCGACATCCCATGACCACCGCCCAGACCCCGGCAAGCGCCGCAACGGCCACCACCACCACATCCACAGCCGCCACAACCACGTCCACCACAACCACGTCCACCACAACCACCGCCACCTCCTACGATCCGGCCACCGACTACCATGCACTGAACGCGATGCTCAACCTGTACGACGAGCACGGCCTCATCCAGTTCGACAAGGACAAGGAGGCCGAACGCGCCTACGTCGCCAGCGAGATCGAGCCGAACACGAAGCGCTTCGTCACGGCCGGCGAGCGCCTGCGCTGGCTCATCGACCACGACTACTACGACGGCGACGTGTTCGCCCGCTACAGCGCCGATTTCCTCGAGGAGTTCTACGCGCACGCCGCGGCGGCGAACTTCGAGTTCGAAACGTTCCTCGGCGCGTTCAAATTCTTCCGCTCCTACGCGTTGAAGTCGTTCGACGGCAAGACGTATCTCGAGGATTTCCCGCAGCGCTGCGCGGCGGTCGCCCTCGATCTGGCCGCCGGCGACGAATCCGCCGCCACCTCCTACCTCGACGAGATGCTCGCCGGGCGTTTCCAGCCGGCCACGCCGACGTTCCTGAATCTCGGCAAGGCGCAGCGCGGCGAGCCGGTGAGCTGCTTCCTCGTGCGCATCGAGGACAACATGGAGTCGATCTCGCGCGGCATCAACGCGGCCTTGCAGTTGTCGAAGCGCGGCGGTGGCGTGGCACTGCTGCTGTCCAATCTCAGGGAACTCGGCGCGCCAATCAAGCACATCGAGAACCAGTCGAGCGGCGTCGTGCCGGTCATGAAGCTGCTCGAGGACTCGTTCTCGTACGCGAACCAGCTGGGCGCGCGCCAGGGCGCGGGCGCCGTGTACCTCAACGCGCATCATCCGGACATCATGCGGTTCCTCGATACGAAGCGTGAAAACGCGGACGAGAAGATCCGCATCAAGTCGCTCGCGCTGGGCGTGGTCGTGCCGGACATCACGTTCGAGCTCGCCAAGCGCAAGGAGAAGATGGCGCTGTTCAGCCCGTACGATGTGGAACGCGTGTACGGCAAGCCGTTCGCCGACATCTCCGTCACCGAGAAGTACGACGAGATGGCGGCCGACGACCGCATCCGAAAGACGTATATCGACGCGCGCAAATTCTTCACGACGCTCGCCGAGCTCCAGTTCGAATCCGGCTACCCGTATCTCGTCTTCGAGGACACGGTCAACCGCGCGAACCCGATCGACGGCCGTGTGACGATGTCGAACCTGTGCTCGGAGATTCTGCAGGTGCAGGAGGCGAGCGTCTACCGGGACGATCTCTCCTACGAGCATGTGGGCCGCGACGTGTCCTGCAACCTCGGCTCGCTCAATATCGCGAAGGCGATGGACGGCGGTCTCGCCGGCACGGTCGAGACGGCGATCCGCGCGCTGACCGCGGTCGCCGAGCACACATCGATCGACGCGGTGCCGTCGATTCGGCGCGCGAACGACGAGGGCCATGCGATCGGCCTCGGCCAGATGAACCTGCACGGCTTCCTCGCGCGCGAGGGCCTGCGCTACGGATCCGACGAGGCGCTCGACTTCACCGACATGTACTTCATGACCGTCGCCTACCACGCCTACCGCGCGTCGCACGATCTGGCGGTCGAACACGGCAAGGCGTTCGTCGGCTTCGAGCGTTCCGATTACGCGAAGCCGGCCGGCGCCGGCAACTACTTCGACAAGTACACGGACGGCAGCGCGCCCGCCGCGCCTCGCACCGAACGCGTGCGCGAGCTGTTCGCACGGTACGGCGTCGCGGTACCGACCGTCGCCGATTGGGCGGCGCTGCGCGACGCGATCCTCGCCGATGGCCTCTACAACCAGAACCTGCAGGCCGTGCCGCCCACCGGCTCGATTTCGTACATCAACCACTCCACGTCGTCGATCCACCCGATCGCCTCGAAGATCGAGATCCGCAAGGAAGGCAAGATCGGCCGCATGTACTACCCGGCCCCGTACATGACCAACGACAACCTGGAATACTTCCAGGACGCCTACGAAATCGGGTGGCAGGCGATCGTCGACACGTATGCGGCCGCCACGCGCCACGTCGACCAGGGACTCTCGCTCACGCTGTTCTTCCCGGACACCGCCACCACGCGCGACGTGAACAAGGCCCAGATCTACGCCTGGCGCAAGGGCATCAAGACGCTCTACTACATCCGCATCCGCCAGCAGGCGCTTGAAGGCACCGAGGTTCAAGGCTGCGTCTCCTGCATGCTCTGATGGTGCGTCGTCATCTCCCCCACCCTTCGCTCCCGCCGGCGGGAGCTGGCGCGCGAAGCGCGACTGAGGGTGGCACCCAAGCTGCCACAAGACTTACGACCCACCCACGCTCATCCATCATCATCCGAAGGGGAACCATATGTCGAAGACCGTATACCGCATGATTCTGCGGCTCACCGCGCCCGAGGAGTTCCAGGACGCACCGGACCGTGGCGACGACAAGAACGAATAGACAGATTAAACAGGAGCACACCATGGCACCGATTTCCGTACCGCGCAAGCCGCTGAAGCTCATCGACCGCGTCTCCGCGATCAACTGGAATCGTCTTGAGGACGAGAAGGATCTCGAGGTGTGGGACCGTCTGACCGGCAACTTCTGGCTGCCGGAGAAGGTGCCGGTCTCGAACGACATCCCCTCGTGGCAGGCGATGAGCGAGGAAGAGCACACGCTCACGATGCGCGTGTTCACCGGTCTCACCCTGCTCGACACGATCCAGGGCACGGTCGGCGCGGTCTCGCTCATCCCGGACGCGCTCACCCCGCACGAGGAGGCCGTGTATACGAACATCGCGTTCATGGAGTCCGTGCATGCGAAGTCGTATTCGTCGATCTTCTCCACCCTGTGCTCGACCGAGCAGATCGACGCCGCGTTCGCGTGGAGCGAGGAGAACGAGTACCTGCAGAAGAAGGCGCAGATCGTGCTCGACTACTACGAGGGCGACAGCCCGTTGAAGCGCAAGGTCGCCTCGACGCTGCTCGAATCGTTCCTCTTCTACTCGGGCTTCTACCTGCCGATGTACTTCTCGAGCCATGCGAAGCTCACGAACACGGCCGACGTGATCCGCCTCATCATCCGCGACGAGGCCGTGCACGGCTACTACATCGGCTACAAGTACCAGAAGGGCCTGGAGCGCGCGAGTGAGGCGAAGCGCGAGGAGCTGCGCGAGTACACGTATGATCTCCTGAACGAGTTGTACGACAACGAGGTGGAGTACACCGAGTCGCTGTACGGCGGCGTGGGCCTCGTCGACGACGTGGAGAAGTTCCTGCGCTACAACGGCAACAAGGCGCTGATGAACCTCGGCTACCCGGCGCTGTTCCCGGCGGAGATCTGCGACGTGAACCCGGCGATCATCGCGTCCCTGTCGCCCAACGCGGACGAGAACCATGATTTCTTCTCCGGTTCCGGTTCGTCGTACGTGATGGGCAAGGCCGAGGAGACCGACGACGACGATTGGGACTTTTGACGAATGTTCTGGTTCACGATTTTCACGCCCATCGAATCGTGAACCGGAGGCATGTTCATATGAACATGCGGAACTGCGCCATTCCGCCAATCACCAACGATTCCGATGTTCGATAATGGGCAATTCCGGTTCACGATTCCCGCGACGACGGAATCGTGAACCGGAGACCCTATAGCACGGCCCCTGCGGCGATGGCCTGCAACGCAGCCAGATGACCGGCGAGCGCCCGGCGTCCCTCCGTCGTGATGGACGCCCAGGTGACCATGTGGCGGCTCGATTCGCCCGGCCGTTTGACCAAGGCGATATACCCGTCGCCGGCGAGCGTGTTGAGGTGGCGGGAGCACATCGCATCGCTCAGTCCGAGCGCCTCGCGGATGTCGGCGAAACGCATCTCCCTGACCGAGGAGAGCAGCCCGCAGATGCGCAGACGCGTCGGCTCGTGGATGACGGCGTCGAACCGGGGCTCGATACCGCCGCCCTTGCCCGTATGGCCGCCCATTGAGCTCACCGCCCCTCCTTCTTGACCATCACGACGAAGCAACGCTCGTACCAGTAGTCGCCGCAGGCGACCACCACGCCCACCGCGACCGCGACAAGCAACGGGGTTTCGGGCACCACGGCGGGATGGAACGTCCACCAGACCAACGGGACGAACAGGGTGAGGAAGACGACGACCTGCACGATCGCCAGCCCCCACAGGAACGCGTTCCGGGGAAGCAATCCGCCCAGCATCACGTTGTAGTCGGAGCCGACCTGTCGTTTACGCCATTCCCCCAGCGCAAACACCATGTAGCACAGCACGCCGGATATGGTGATGACCGCCGCCGATTCGAGCAACGGATACCGGACATCGACGGCCCAGCCTCCCGCATGAATCTCGAAGACGAACTGCGGGAACACATACGCGAACAGCAGGGACAGGCATCCGGCAATCAGCCCGTTGAGCGGATACCACCATTTCGGCGCCATCAATCGTTCGGCGTTGCCGTCACGATCGGCGGCGAGCTGGTCCAGCGCCGCCGCGGCGGCGGCCGGGTCGATGGCGGGCGATGGGACGTCGGTCCGAGGCGGCGCGGCCGGCCGGGCGTCGGTCCGGTTCGGGGGAATGACGGTTCCGACCGTGTCAAGAGGTGTCGTGGCCATGATGGTTCTCCTTGCAGTGATGCGGCATGCCGGCGGTGGCATGCGAAACGTCCGGCTGATGGTTGGTGCGGTTGCGCGAGCGAATGGGAATTCGACCGGGAGGAGAAGGCGTTGTCGACGACACCAGTATATCACTTTACTTGCATGAAAGTAAAGTGATATCCGCTGGATACTGTTCATGTTCACAATCCTCAGGCTTACGGACACAACCGGGAAGCATCCACCAGTGAAGTCATCCGCATAAAGGTGAACATCTCACACGTTTTCAGATGATAAAATGTGTGAGATAGCCACATTTCAGGAGGATAATCTTGGGCGAGCAACTCAGCAGAGACCTGATGGACGACCTGTCGGCGTGGAAGCAGCAACCGAATCGCAAGCCCCTACTGCTCCGAGGAGCCCGTCAGGCCGGAAAGACATGGCTCGTCAGCGAATTCGGCAGACGAGCCTACGATGATGTACTGCGCATCGACTTCATGCGAGACCCGGACGCCATCGGCCTGTTCGACCACAGCCTCGACCCCCATGCCATCCTCGACAACCTCTCCATCTATGCCGCAACGGACATCGAACCGGGCAAGACCCTGATCTTCCTTGACGAAATCCAGGAATGCCCGAAAGCGCTCACCGCGTTGAAATACCTGAGCGAGGAGGCCCCGGAACAACACATCATCGCAACCGGCTCCTACATGGGGGTGTCCAAGCATCCGAACGCATCGTTTCCCGTAGGCAAGGTCAACATGATGACCTTGCACCCGCTGTCCTTTCTTGAGTATCTGGACAATGCCAGGCAGGAAAGACTGGCGGAGCTGATCAGGAACGGGGAACCCGAGCGTATCAATCCAACGTTCGCGACGCGCCTGATCGACCTGTTGAAGCGCTACATGGTAGTCGGAGGCATGCCAGCCGCCGTATCCGCCCATTTGGGAGGTTCGTCGATGCAGGAGGTCCGATCCATACAGCGGGACATCCTCGATGCATACGATCTGGATTTCTCCAAGCACGCACCATCACGGATGCTGGAACGAATTCGATTGGTATGGCGCACCCTGCCGACCCAACTCGCCAAGGAAAACCGCAAGTTCGTTTACGGCGTGGTACGCCCCGGAGCACGCGCGCGCGACTTCGAGGAAAGCATCATGTGGCTGAAGGATTACGGCGTCATCCGACAGGCGCATTGCGTCACGGCGCTGCGCGAGCCGTTGAACAGTTACATCGACGTCTCGGCGTTCAAGATGTTCGCATCCGACACCGGCCTCCTCGGAGCCCTGTCCAACCTCGATCCGGCCATCGTCACCGACGACCGCCGCGTGTTCACCGAGTTCAAGGGGGCTCTGACCGAGCAATACGTCTGCCAGCAGCTGGTGGCTCAAGGACATGCGCCGACCTACTGGTCGAACCCGCAAGGGCATGCGGAAATCGACTTCTCCATCGAGAAGGACGGCGTCGTGTACCCCATCGAGGTGAAGGCGGAACAGAATCTGCGGGCCAGGAGCCTGAAAGTGGCATACGCGCGATTCCCAATCACCCACGCCATCCGAACCAGCCTCGCCGGCTACCGAGATGAGTCATGGGTCGTCAACCTGCCCCTGTGGGCCATCGGCGGGCTCGACCGATTCATCACGCGGCATGCTGATACGTGGAGAGAGCACCGCGAACCGGACACAACGGTGGTTGAATAGGGGTAGACCAAGACGCATAGCAAGGAGTGGTCCATGATCAACGAGGAATACAAGGCGATGCTGGGCGGCAAGTCCGTCATCCGCGAGCTGAGCGAGTACGCGACCGCCCGCGGCAAGCAGATCGGCTATGAGAACGTGTTCGACTACTCGCTCGGCAATCCGAGCGTGCCCGCCCCGCCGGACTTCGCGAAGACGATGGTCGACCTGTACGAGCACGGCGACCCGGTCGCGATCCACGGCTACTCCCCGTCGCTCGGCATCCCGTCCGTCAAGGAGGCGATCGCCGATTCCCTCAACCGCCGCTTCGGCACCAGCTACACCGGCAACCACATCTTCCCGACGACCGGCGCGGCCGGCGCCCTCGCGCACGCGATGCGCGCCGTCACCAAGCCCGGCGACGAGATCATCACGTTCGCGCCATACTTCCCCGAGTACCAGCCGTACGTGGACGGCACGGGCGCACACCTGACCGTCATCCCCGCGGACACCGCGAACTTCCAGATCAACTTCGACGCGTTCGAGGCGGCGCTCAACCCGAACGTGCAGGCCGTGCTCATCAACACGCCGAACAACCCGTCCGGCGCGGTCTACTCGGCCGAGACGCTCAAGCGTCTCGCCGCGATCCTCGACGCCAAGCAGGCCGAATACGGTCACGACATCTTCCTCATCAGCGACGAACCGTACCGCGAGATCGTGTTCGACGGCGGCACGCAGCCGTACCCGGCGAACTTCTACGCGAACACGCTCACCTGCTACTCGTGGTCGAAGTCGCTGAGCCTGCCGGGCGAGCGCATCGGCTACGTGGCGGTGAACCCGGCCGCCACGGACGCCGACCTGCTCGTGCCGATGATGGGCCAGATCTCGCGCGGCACCGGCCACAACTGCCCGCCAAGCTCGATCCAGCTGGGCGTCGCGAAGGTACTCGACGAGACGAGCGACCTGAGCGTGTACGAGACGAACATGAACCTGCTGTACGACGCGCTCACCTCGATCGGTTTCGATGTGGTGCGCCCCGGCGGCACGTTCTACATCTTCCCGAAGGCGCTCGAGGAGGACGCGACCGCGTTCTGCCTCAAGGCGAAGGAGTACGACCTGATCCTCGTGCCGTCGGAGAGCTTCGGCGTGCCCGGATACTTCCGCATGGCCTACTGCATCGACACGGAGAAGGTCAAGCGCTCGATCCCCGCGCTCGAGAAGTTCGCCCACGAACAGTACGGCTTGTGACCGGCCTATGTGTGATCTGATTACCGTCCTGTGACCGACCGGTAATCAGATCATGCTCTGCCGGCCTTCGCGGGGTCGATGCTCATCGTCTGGAAGCGGTTCGCCATGTAGTCGTCGCCGAAGTGCATGGCGAACCATCGGGTGACGGGCGAGTCCTGCGGCAGGCCGGCCATGCGGCCGTACCAGCAGTCGAGCGCCATCAGCGTGAACACGATGTCGACGAGCATGAGCACGGCGCATACGGCGGTGAGCGAGTAGCGCACCTTCCACGGAATCCGATTGATGAGGCGCAGCAGCCGCGGCAGGATCCAGTGCACCCATACCACGCCGATCAGTCCCCAGAAGACCATGTATTTGCCGGATGTGCGCCCGTCGATCGACAGCCACTGGCCGGTGTAGTCCCATGCGGTGATGCCGAACGCCACCTCCATGAACCAGCTGGTCGCGTATTCGAACGTGCCGCCGATCACCGCGGACGCGCAGAAGATCAGGAACGGGTTCGACTTCCACAACCGGTTGAGCGCCACGGTGACGAGCACCGCGCCGCACCCGTAGATCGGCGAGAACGGCCCCCACAGCAGTCCCGCGCGATCCTGAATCTCACCGTGGTACATGACGAAGTGGTACACGGTCTCGACGGCGAGGCCGAACACGCACGCCACGGCGAACAGCCAGAAGATGTTGAAGAAGTCGAGCGCGATGTACCCTTTGCCGGACGGGTCACGACCGAGCATGCCTTCGGCGACGGCACGGTCGTAGGCGTCGCGGTCGTCCATGCGTTTGAGCGCGCGCTGCAGGCGTCGCTCCTCCGCCAATCCGGGATCGCATGCGATGGACACGGCCACGAGGATCGCCATGCGCACGGCCGGCGCGACGAGGTTCGCACCGAGGCCGTCGAGCGCGAGCGACAGCATGCCTTCGGCGAGCGTGACCGGCATGAGCACGTACGCCCATCGGGCCGCGTAGCGTCGCCGGTTGCACAACAGCAGCACGCCGAACACGACGAGCGCGGCGGCGTTGACGATGAGCACGAGCGCCTGCAGTCCGGTGAGAATGGCGGTCAGACTGGCCGCGTGGAACGTGAGTTCGCCGCGCATGATCGCCTGTACGGCATTGACGGATGCGAACACGACGATCGGCAAGGTGACGAGACCGTCGAGCAGCACCAGCAGACCGTATGCGCGGATGAGCCACGGAAGCCGTCGCGCATCGATGCGGCGTTGTTCGTCGAGTTCGGCGGCGACGAGGTCGGCGGCGGCCGCCGACTCCTCGCCCGCCGCCGTGCGTGACGATTCGGTTCGCGATGACTCCGGCATTCCGTCGCCCGGCAACGTCGATATCCGTCGATCCATATCCCCACCTTCCGCGGATTCCATCGTCGGCCAGTCGCCGATCCGTCTCTAATTCCGATGCCAACAGGCTAACATCCCGCCAATGCCCCGGACTAGACACCGGACTAGACACACCAATGCCCCGGACCAAACCCCCGTTTTCGCGAATCTACAGCGTCAAATGGGACGTTGTGATGGGGTAAAACGTCCATTTGACGCTGTACTTCGAAGATATCGGGGGTTTCGTCCGGGGGTTCGCCCGTGGGTTTCGGGATTTCCGGGCCTCCCCCAGTCCGATTCACGGACAGCCCCCTCCAGAGGGGGCGAGAGAAGATGACAACATCACACACCCCCAATCCGCCGTGCGGACGACCCCTCCAGAGGGTAATGGCAAAGATGGTGAGGCTCCAAGGGGTGAGCGAAAGAAGATGACAACATCACACGACCCCCAGTCCGATTCACGGACAGCCCACCAGGGGGTAATGGGCGAAGATGATGAGGCTCCAAGGAGGGCCAGAGAGAAAAATGGCTACCCCAGAGGGGGTGAGAGAAAATGACTACCCCCAGAGGGGGGTTCGCCCGTGGGTTTCGGGATTTCCGGGCCTCCCCCAGTCCGCCGTGCGGACGACCCCTCCAGAGGGTAATGGCAAAGATGGTGAGGCTCCAAGGGGTGAGCGAAAGAAGACGGCCACCCCCAAAGGAAGACCAGAGAAGATGGCGCTTTCAGGAAACGGTCAAGAATCATCCAGAACCTGTTTCGCAAGGTCGCAGACGACCCGCACGTTCACGCAAGCCCCTTCCCCGGAACCGGCGGTGTACTGATACCAGTTGCAACCAACAAGCACGACAGTCCGCCACCGCAAGCATCGCGGCGGGCATGACCAGCATGACGAAAGGCACGACCATGAGCATCAGGCACACCTCGGGCAAGCGGCGGGGCGACACCACCTCCACGAGCTTCCGCGCATCCCACGAACCGGCCACGGACCGCGGCACACGTCGCTCCCGCAGCAACCGCGGTGCCCGCGCCGCGCAGGTCACGACCGGCAAGCTCGCCGCGATCACCGCTGGCGCAGCCCTCATCGTCGGATTCGGCGGCGGTGCGGCCGGCACGGCGATCCTGCACAACATCATCGGCAATGGCGGCAACACGATCACCGCCGGTCAGATGGGCGGCATGGGCGGCGCGAACACGATGACCTACGACTACTCCGGCACGTACACGGCGGCGCTCACCGCCGACGGCAAGGAGGTCACGTCGGACGGCGAGACCACCGCCGCGACCGATGCCGACCAGAACGCGGCGCTCGCGCAGAACGGCGGCACACTCACGCTCACCGGCGCGACGCTCACGAAATCCGGCGACTCCGACAACGCCGACAACAACAACTTCTACGGCACGAACTCCATCTCGCTGACCGTCGGCAAGAGTTCGAAGACCGTCATCGACTCCTCGAAGCTCACCGCCGACTCGTCCGGCTCGAACGCCGTGTTCGCGACCGATTCGGGCACCGCGCTCGTCCACGACACCGAAATCGCCACGACCGGCGACAACTCGCGCGCGCTCGACGCGACCTACTCCGGCACGATCCTCGCCGGTGAAGTCACCGCTGACACGCAGGGCGACCACAGCGCGACCGTCGCCACCGACCGCGGCGGCGGCTCGATCTCGCTCAACGAGGCGAACCTCGCGACCGCCGGCTCCGGCTCGCCGCTGCTGTACTCGACCGGCGACGTGCAGGTGACGAACGTGACCGGCACGTCCACCGGCTCGCAGATCGCCGGCATGGAGGGCCTCAACACGATCCTCATCAAGGATTCGACGCTGACGAGCACCATCACCGGCAAGACGGCGAGCGACCCGGTCGCCAACGGCGTGATCATCTACCAGTCGACCTCCGGCGACGCCGAAGCCGCGACCGGCGAGCACGCGACGTTCCAAGCAGCCGATTCGACGCTGAAATCGTCGATCGAATCCGGTTCGATGTTCTACTTCACGAACACCACCGCCGACGTGGTCCTCACGAACACGACGCTCGACTTCGACTCGTCGAAGGCGGCGCTCATCACCGCGGCCGGCAACGACGCGAACAACTGGGGGTCCGCCGGCTCGAACGGCGCGACCGTCACGTTCACCGGACGCGGGCAGACGCTCAACGGCACGGTCAGCGCGGACACGATCTCGTCGGTCACGCTGAATCTGCTCGACGGGTCGACGTGGACCGGCGCCGCGAGCATCACCGAGAACGCGAGCGCGACCGACGGCTCCACGAGCGACGCGCCGATCACGGTGAACGTGGACGATTCCTCCACGTGGGTCGTGACCGACAGCACGACCGTCTCCGCATTGAACGTCGCGAACGGCGGCAAGGTCGTCGACGCCGACGGGAACACGGTGACGATCAAGGCGAACGGCAAGACCGTCGTGAAGGGCGATTCCGACGTGACGGTCACCGTGACCGGCGACTACGCGACAACCTTGCCCGACACCGCCACCGGCGACGGCACCACGCTCGCCACCGACCTGATCGACCGCTCCGACTACGACGACCAGTTCGGCACCTCCACCACCTGGACGATGAGCTGACCTCACCCGAGTAATGCGCCTCGCCCATTACCATGTTTGGTAGGCCTCGATGGTCGGGGCCGGGTCGCCGGTCCTGGTATGACTTTCCTGCCCTGTCGTTGATGATCCGGGGGGTGTTGTCGCCGGGAGCGGGGGCGTCCGCAGACCGCTGATAGGAACCAGGCCGGCCGCATGGACGCG
>NZ_JBKEVI010000014.1:0-83791 GCF_056357035.1 Bifidobacterium sp. LH_417 | reverse complement strand
AGTACGGGGCAGGTCGGTCACGCATTACTCACCCGTTCGCCACTCTCACCCACCAGCAAGCTGGCAGGATCCCGTTCGACTTGCATGTGTTAAGCACGCCGCCAGCGTTCATCCTGAGCCAGAATCGAACCCTCCACAAAAAAACTTCATGAAGAGAACCAAACAAATGACTCTCAAAAAGAAAAAAGACGGAACCCCTTATAAGGAAAGAGGTTCGCACAAAAACCCCGACACCATTCAAACCCCCTCGGGCACTCCAGAAAAAACCGGAGCCGGCATCGGACTGGCAATCATTGACTATAAAGAAGTAAGTAGTACAACACACTCTTGAGTTCTCAAACCACCACACACACCGAACAACCCCGGAAAACCAACCAGAAGGAAGAAACCGGACCGCTCAGCGGCAGCGAAAGAACAACTTACACCACCAACCACCACAACGCAAACCAACCCCAACACAACACCACCAAAATCCCCAAAAACAAGCCAAAACACCGGCGTGTCGAAAACACACAATAACAACCCAAACAGACCACCCACCGACGCTACGCGCCACCTCCCGCCAGCGGGAGGAAACAAACGGACACCACACACCAACCACAACACCACCCACCAAACCAGCAACCGACACCCACCTCGCACCACCGGACCACCCACCGACACCCACACACCACCACGCGACAGCGGGAGGAAACACCAGCCCACCCACCAACACCACCACAACACCACGCGATACAATCCGTTCCATAGGCACGAATGCGCATGGCCGACGCGGATGAACGCGTCGGCCATGCGCAGACTGTTGGTTGGATGGGAGAGGCGGAGCGGGTTACTTGACGATCTCGCAGAATTCGAGGGTCTCGCGGTTCGGGCCGAAGACGTTGAAGTAGCGGATGCCCTTGTCCCAGAAGCTCGGAATGGACTGAATCTCATCCTCCTTGATCTCCAGACCGAGTTCCTTCGCGTTCTCCCACGCGGCCTCGATATCCGGAACGTCGAACGCCCAGTGGTTGATCGCACCGGTGGTCAGCGGGGCCGGATCACCCTCCCAGGTCTCGATGGTCAGGTGGCCGTAGCGCAGGAAGGCGCAACGGTTCTCACCGTTGTGGAACAGGCCGGCGAGTTCGAAGCCGAGCGTCTCGGTGTAGAACTTGATGGTCTCGTCCAGGTCCTTGGCGATCATGCCGGAGTGCTGGAAGTCGGTGGTGAATTCGGTCATCTTCTTGGCCATGATGATTCTCCTTTGAATGGTGATGGTTGATTCGATTGTCTCGACAGGTTCAGGATAATCCGTCATTCGGGCGGCGCGGCCGACGCCATGCCGCCCGAATGATCGATCATTGGTATTTCGTTGCCGATCAGGCCGCGATCGCAGACTCCGCCGTCTCGGTCTTCGTTTCCTTGATGCGGTGGCCCTTCTCGTCGAAGCCGGGCTGCTTCGGGTGCAGGGTGCAGGTGAGCAGCAGCGCCACCACGTACAGGGCTGCGTACGTCCAGCAGATGCCTTCGATGCCGATCGACGGCAGCAGGACCGTGGCGATGCCGGGACCGACGAACGTGGTGAGTCCCGCAGCCAGGTTGTAGGCGGAGAGTGCGGCACCCTGCTTGCCGGGGGCTTCGAGCGTCATGATGGTCGGCAGGCAGGAGAACGCGCAGGTACCGATGCCGACGATGATGGAGGCGATGATCATCATCAGCGCGTTCGCGCCGAACCACTGCGGGATGTAGTAGAAGGCGACGGAGCCGACGGCGAGCACGCCGCAACCGAACCAGCGCATCGGCCACACCCAGCCGAAGCGGTCCATGAACCAACCCCAGAAGGTGTTGAAGATCAGGGTGACGACGAACACGAAGCCCCAGATGCGCATCCACTCCTCGGTCTTGAAGATGTTGATGCCGCCGTACTTCGTGGTGCACAGGTAGAGCGGCATGATGACCGGGAAGCCGTAGAGCAGCAGGTTGTTGATGATGCGGATGATGGCGCAGATGGCGATCTTGCGGTTGGTGAACAGGATGGTGGCGCCGTCGGTGAGCTCCTTCAGCTTCTCCTTGGTGCTCAGCCCCTCACCCTTGACGACCTTGTTCTTCGGCACGAACAGGAAGCACATGATGGTGCCGACGATCGAGAACGGCAGCGCGAACCAGAAGGTCCGGTACTCACCGAAGTGCGGCATGATGAAGCTCGGCAGATACGCGCCGAACACGCCGATGCCCAGCGAGAAGCAGGTCCAGAAGAAGCCGGTGGCGGAGGCGAGACGGGCGGGGGTGATGTACTGCGCCATCAGCACGACGAACGAGTAGATGAACAGCGGGTAGCCGATGCCGCGCACCGCGTAGACGGCGAGGATGAACGGATAGATGCCGCTGGGCAAAGCGAGTCCCAGGAAGACCAGGTGAACGGCGATCCACCAGCAGGCGCCGAACATCATAACGCGGCGAGCGCCGAACATCTCGGCGAGCACACCGGCCGTCCAACCGCCGAGTGCGGCGAACAGACCGTAGACGGTGACCAGGCCGGACGCCTGCGCCGCGGTAAAGCCCTGATCGACCATGTACTTGGACAGGAAGGTGAGCTCGAAGCCGTCGCCGGTCATGAAGATGGCCACGGCGAGGAAACCGAGGAGCAGCACGCGGGGAATGCCGAACTTTTCAAAGAAGCGAATCATGGATAGTCCCTACATAAACGTCGTTGTCGAATAGGAGCCGTCTTACGGCAACAGTGTAATGGCCGCCGGGAAAAAGGGGAAAACCGGCGGCCAAGTCTGTGTGATGCGGAGCAGCGGGGCGGCGAACCACCCCACCCGGCTCCGCCAGGAGCCCCCGCCAGCGGGGGCCGAGGCGTAAGGGATCAGTGGGCGAGCTTGACGACGGCCTTGGAGACACCCTTGATCTTGCCGTCGAGGAAGTCCTGGACCTCGTCGAGTTCGAGCTCGTGGCTGATGAGCGGGTCGACGTTCATCTTGCCGGATTCCAGCAGGCTGATCGCGTCCTTGAAGGTGAGCGGGTTGATGAAGGAGCCCTGGATGGTCAGCTGCTTCTTGTAGATGTCGTAGGTGTTCATCTCGAAGTGGGCCTCCTGCGGACCGACGCCGAACATGAGCACCTGGGCACCCTTGTTGGCGGCGGCGACGGCCTGGGCCTGGGTCTGAGGCAGGCCGACGGCCTCGATGATCACGTCGTAGGCGCCTTCGGGGATGGACTCGCGGGTGGTGTTGTAGATGTTCTTCACACCAAACAGCTCCTGGTTGCGCTGCAGCTTCTCGTCGAAGATGCCGGCGAGGTCGACCTGGTGCACGCCGTAGGCCTGCACGATCTGGGCGAACAGCTGGCCCATGAAGCCGTCGCCGATGACGAGGGCCTTCTGGTACGGCTTGAGCTTGAGCAGGTCGACGCCGTGCACGGCGCAGGAGATCGGCTCGATGGCGGCGGCGTCCTTAAGAGTGACGTTGTCCGGCAGCTTGTAGACGACGGTGGCCGGGGCGGTGAACTGCTCGGCGAGACCGCCGTTGCGGGTCACGCCGACGGCGGACAGGTGGTCGCACAGCTCCGGACGCTGGGTGAGGCAGAACTCGCACTGGCCGCAGTAGATGTTCGGGTCGACGGCGACGCGATCGCCGGGCTTGACGTTGGTGACCTCGGAGCCGATGGCCTCGACGATGCCGGAGTTCTCATGGCCGAGGACGATCGGCGGTACGGCGGCGGCGGAGCCCGGACGGCCCGCATACAGGTCATGGTCGGTGCCGCACACGCCGGCGTAGGCGGTGTTGATGAGCACCTCGTTCGGCGCGATCTCGGGGGTGGGCAGGTCCTGGATCTCGAACTGCTTGACGCCGGTGAGCACGAGTGCCTTCATGATGATTCCTTTCTACACGCCTTCGACTGCGAAGGCCTTGCTTGTTGTTGTTCTTCCGTCGTCACCGACGGTGTTGAAGTTTCGTTCATCCCCGCGTTCCCTGCGAGGTGTTGATACACACTATAACTTCTTTTCCCATGTTTTGCAAATTCATTTTCTAAAACCAATTGCAATCGGCGTGTCGCCTGGAATTCCGCCAATTCCACAGACCGCGCACACAGCCGCATACGTCGCCATTCTCATGACCAACCTCACCATCGACTCCGCTGCCGCACCTGCGGCCGCACAGGAAACCACCGGCGTTCCCGGTGAAAACCAGACACGCCTACAATGGGTGTATGAGAAACCCACCACTGCATCGCTACGCCACCCGCCCCGGCTTCTACTTCACCGAGGACGGCGGCGCGGACGTCGTCGTCCGGTCCGAGACCGCCGATCAGGTGTGGCTGAGCGTCATCGAATCATTGGACGATCCGTCCGCGTTCTACCAGGACGCCATCCGACTGTTCGACGTGCCGAACGTACCGTTCGTCGATCAGATCCGCGAATTCCCCGTCTGCATGCGCATCCTCGAGGATCTCTACGTGCGCGAGACGCTGTTCCGCATGCAGGGCCCCAACTACGGCCTGTGGTACGTACACATTCCGAAGGCGTGGAGCGGCATGCGCTACGGCTTCCGCGTCGACGGCGCATGGGATCCGCGCCACGGCGTGCGCTTCAACCCGTACAAACTGCTGCTCGACCCGTACGCGAAGGGCATCGACGGGAAGATGGAACTGACGCCCGCCGCCTTCTCCTACGAATGCGAGGTGGTGGACAACCGCGTCCACGGTTCCGCGTTCGGCAACATGAGCACCGTCGATTCGCTCGGTCACATGCCGCTGTCCGTCGCCATCGACGACCGCGACAAGACCAAGCACGACGACGATCCCGATCATCCGCACATCCCGTGGAGCAAGACCGTCATCTACGAGCTGCACGTCAAGGGATTCACCGCGCAGGCGCCGTGGCTGCCCGAGGAGATGCGCGGCACCTACGCCGGTCTCGCCCACCCGACCACGCTCGCCTACCTGCAGGGGCTCGGCGTCACGTCGATCGAGCTACTGCCGATCCAGGCGAAACAGCCGGAGGTGTTCCTCCAGGAACGCGACCGCGTGAACTACTGGGGATACAACACGCTCGGATTCTTCGCCCCCGAACCCTCCTACGCCACGAAGGCCGCACAGAAGGCCGGCGCGGAGGCGGTGCGCCAGGAAGTCATCGACATGGTGCGCGCCCTGCACGAAGCGGGCTTCGAAGTCATCATGGACGTGGTCTACAACCATTCATGCGAAGGCGGCGTGGAAGGACCGACGGTCTGCTGGCGCGGACTCGACGCGATCTCCACGTACCGGCGCCAGAAGAACAACATCGGCCGCCTGGAGGACACGACCGGCTGCGGCAATACGTTCGACTTCACGAACACGCACGTCGTCACGTTCGCCATCGACTCGTTGCGCTACTGGGCGAAACGCATCGGCATCGACGGATTCCGCTTCGACCTCGGCGTCTCGCTCGCCCGCCTCAACGGCGAGTTCACCCAGCATCACCCGTTCCTGTACGCGCTGCGCGCCGACCTGCTGCTCGGCAACCTCAAACTCATCATGGAGCCGTGGGATCTGGGCAATCTCGGATGGCGCACCGGACAGTTCGCCGTGCCGTTCGCCGAGTGGAACGACCGTTTCCGCGACACGTCGCGCCAGTTCTGGCTCACCGACGTGGAGAGCGGCGGACGCGTCGGCCGTATCGGCATGCAGGAGATGGCGACGCGCCTGTGCGGATCGGCCGACCTGTTCGCCACCGATCCGGGCCGCGGCGCCGCCTCGTCGATCAACTTCGTCACCTGCCATGACGGGTTCACCCTCACCGATCTCACCCGCTACGCGAACAAGCACAACGAGGCGAACGGCGAGAACAACAACGACGGCTCGAACGTCAACCATTCCGCGAACTTCGGTACGGAAGGCGAGACCGATGACGTGACGATCGTGGCGCGACGCGAACGCGCGGCGATGAACATGCTCGGCACGCTGCTGCTCAGCCTCGGCACGCCGATGATGCTCGCCGGCGACGAATTCGGCAACTCGCAGGACGGCAACAACAACGCCTACTGTCAGGACAGCCCGATCAGCTATCTCAAATGGGATTGGCTGTACCAGCCGGAGAAAAGCTGGCATATGCACCGGTTGGAGACCGTCTCGAAACTGGTGGCGCTGCGCAAGTCGCTCGACCTGTACCATCAGGAGGGCTTCTTCACCAGGCTCACGCAGCTGGGATTGCTCAAGCCGTCGAGCCGCATCCAATGGTTCCTCCCGAACGGGACCACGCCGATGGAACGCGACTGGTTCGACCTGGGGCAGCGCAGCTTCGCGATGCAGCTGCTCGATGCGAGCGAGACCGACATCCTCATCGTCATCAACGGCGTTCCGGAGGATCGTCAGTTCCGTCTGCCCGCCGACAACGCGTGGACACCGGCATGGTGTTCGGCGGAAAGCACCGGCCATATGCCCGGTCACGGCACCACCGTCGAGAACCTCAAGCTGGAGGGGCAACAGACCGTGTGGACGGTCAGTGTGCCCGAAAGCAGCCAGATTCATAATCTGGTCGAACGGATGCAGCAGGGTGAGACCGATGGCGCCACCGCACGTCAGCTCTCCGACGCGCTCGACGCGGATATGGCCGCGATTGCCCGTGCGGAGGCGCGCGCCGCAGCCGAGAGGGCGCTGCACCGTCATGCCCCGGCGCCCCAGCAGGCGGCGCACGCCGTGGCCGCCGCGACCGGTGCGAGAGGGGCGCACGCGCAATCCTCGCAATCCGCGCAATCCGCGTCCCACTCCGCTTCGACGGGCGCGTCGTCGCCGAACGCAGCGACGCCCGAACCTCAGCAACAGTCGGAACCGCAGCACTCCTCCCCCGTCGACACCGCGGCGGAACAGGCGACGACCGGCGCCGAAACCGATACGAACGTGTGGACGTTCCCGGCACTCAGCATCACGCTGATGAAACAGTTGAGCTGATCACGGCACAGGCGGGTGGGCCGCGCAAACGGCCGACCCGCCATGGCCGTCCACCATAAAACGACGGAACCCCGCCACCGGATGAACGGTGACGGGGTTCCTTCGTTGTTGGGCAGAGCCCAAACGAATCAACGCTTGGAGAACTGCGGGGCGCGACGGGCCTTGTGGAGACCAGCCTTCTTGCGCTCGACGACGCGGGCGTCGCGAGTCAGGAAGCCGGCCTTCTTCAGCTCGGCACGGTTGGCGTCGCGGTCGATCGCGTTCAGCGCACGGGCCACGCCGAGGCGGATGGCGCCGGCCTGGCCGGTGGTGCCGCCACCGTCGACGAGGACGACGACGTCGAACTTGCCCTCGAGCTTGAGGAGCACGATCGGGGAGTTGACCTCACGCTGCAGCAGCTTGGAGGGGAAGTACTCCTCCAGGGTGCGGCCGTTGATGGTCCACTTGCCGGAGCCCGGGATCAGGCGGACACGGGCGACGGCTTCCTTGCGGCGGCCGGTGCCGTAGCCCGGCTCGATCGCGGAAGTACCGGTGCCGGCGCCGGCGTTGGTCTCGGTGGTGTAGCTGGTGAGCTCCTCTTCGGTTTCCTGAACCGCGGAGTTGTTGGTGTTTTCAGCCATGTTCTCTATCTCCCTTCGGTTCACTTAGCCTGCTGAGAAACCTGCTGGATCTCGAAGACCTGCGGGTTCTGGCCGGCGTGCGGATGCTCGGAGCCGGCGAACACGCGCAGACGACCGAGCTGCACCTTGGCAAGACGGTTCTTCGGCAGCATGCCCTTGACGGCGGAGGTGATGATGCGCTCCGGCTTGTTCTTCAGCAGCTCGGAGTACTTGTCGCGACGCAGGCCGCCGGGACGACCGGAGTGCGAGTACAGTTCCTTGCCCAGCTTGTTACCGGTCAGCGCGATCTTGTCGGCGTTGATGACGATAACGTAGTTGCCGGAATCGGCGTGGGGCGCGTAGGTCGGCTTGTTCTTGCCGCGCAGCAGGGTCGCAACCTGGGAGGCGAGACGGCCAAGCACCACGTCGGTGGCATCGACGATGTACCAGTCATGAGTCAGATCAGCTGGCTTCGGAGTGAAAGTCTTCACTGTATCTACCTTTTCACTATTGTGTTCCGGGCTTCGGCTGATCGGCGTGCGCTTGGTTAGGGCGCGCCATCCGACAAGCTTCAGACCTCTTTATCCGTGGGCTCCCTGAAAGTCCTCGATGGCGAGTGGGAAAGCGCTTTGAAGGACCCCTTAGGGAAACACAACAATCCACTAGTATATCGCCGGGCTTGACATCGGCCCGGGCGTGTCGCCGGGTACGACGGAGCCCCGCAACCATGCAGGCGCGGGGCTCCGGTCATCGCATCGGCGTACGCCGTCGTCATCCATTCATAATCGAAGAGAGACGCTGCACCGACTCACGTTCGAACAGTCCTTCGAGCGGGACCACGTCGCACTTCGCATCGGCGAGCGGGATACGCCAGTTCGGGTATTCGTTGTTGGTGCCCGGCTGGTTCTGCGCACGCTTCTCCCCCACCGCATCGGTGATGGAGGCGGCGAGCAGCTTGCACGGCGAGCCCTTGAGCGCACGGTACTGCGACTCGATGATGTCCTGCTCATGGGCCTCGCGATGGTCGGCGAAGTCCGCGTCGAGATAGTTCTCGCGCACGAGCATCTCCAGCATGGCGTTCTGCTCGTTCATCGCGGCGCGCTCGAAGTCCTCCTTGGGACCGTCGAGCAGACCGAGGCGCTCGCGCAGCTCGACATGCTCCAGTTCGAGGTAGCCGGCCGCCGGCGGCAGATCATGCGTGTTGACCGAGGCGAGCGCGTACGGACGCCAGTCGGCGGGCGCGCGGAACCGGCCGTCACGCTGCTCGAACCATTCGACCGCGCATCCGAGCAGACCGTGCTTGGACAGCGAATCGGCCACATAGTCGGGCACCACGCCCAGATCCTCGCCGACGACCACGCCGCCGGCACGGGACGCCTCAAGCGCGAGGATGCCGAGCATGGTCTCGGAGTCGTAGTGCACGTAGGCGCCGTCCACCGGCTTGCGGCCGGCCGGTACCCACCACAGGCGGAACAGGCCGAGGATGTGGTCGATGCGCACCGCGCCAGCATGGGCGAACATGTTGTGCACGAGGTTGCGGTAGGGGGCGTAGCCGGTGTTCTCCAGGGCGATCGGGCTCAGCGGCGGCTGGCTCCAATCCTGACCCTGTTGGTTGAACATGTCCGGCGGGGCGCCGACGGTCGCGCCCTTCGCGAAGTTCTCCGGATGCCACCATACTTCGGAGCCGAGCGCGTGCACGCCCACGGCCATGTCGGCCATGAGGCCGATGCGCATGCCGGCCTCGCGGGCCTCGCGCTGTGCGCGGTCGAGCTGCTCGGTGGCGATCCATTCGAGCCAGCGGTAGAAGTTGAGCGTGTCCGGGAACTGCTGCTTGAGCGCCTGAATCTCAGGGGAATCCTTGGTGTACTTCTGCTCCCAGTTGCCCAGTTCGCGGGTCGGCGCACCCCACTTGTCGTAGCACAGGCACCAGGTGGCGTAGCCTTCGAGATCGTCGCCGGCCTCCTGGCAGAAGTCGGCGAACGCCTTCTGGCGCTCCGGGGAGCGGCCGAGCTTGAAGATGATCCACAGGGCGTGCATCTTCGCGCGCCACATCGAATCGCGGTCCACGACCTGCGCGTCGCCGTTGAGCGGTTCGACGGAGGCGTGCAGCTCCTCGACCTGCGCGAGGCTCTCCTTGCCGAGCAGCTGGTACTCCTCGATAGCCTCGGGGCGGATGTACGTGAAGTTGACGAGGCCGCGGGAGATCGGCAGATACGGCGACGGCGTCAGCGGGGAGACCGGCTCGGCGGCATGCACCGGGTTGATGAGCGTGAAGTCGGCGCCCGTGTGCTTCTTCGCGTCCTTGAGCAGGTCGGCGAGATCCTGGAAATCACCCACGCCCCACGAGTTGCCGGAGCGGATGGAGTACAGCTGCGCCATCCATCCCCACAGGTGGCCGCTCTTCATCTCGTCGAGCAGTTCGACACGCGCCGGCGCGCTGATCAGCGTGGCGTCCTGCGTACGATTGCCCACCGTGACATGCAGCGTGTGATAGCCGGCCGGCAGGTCGGCGGGAATGACGACCGACGACGTGGTGATGAACCGGTCGTTGAGCACGTAGGCCTTCGAGCCGTCGCCGGGGCCGTAGGCGAGCGGCTTGCCGTAGTCCTTGCCGCCTTCGAGCGTGATGGTCGCCTTCGGCAGGTCGAACACGCCGCCGTTGACGAGCACGCGCGACTCCTCGCCGACCGTGTGCAGCACGGTCGGCGGCACGAGACGGCTGCGACGCGCGTCGCGGATGTGCTTGATGGAGCCTCGGATCGCCTCGTCCCCGGAGGCGTCGATGCCCAGCGCGGCGAGCAGATCCACCAGGACATCGTCCTCGATCTCGTGGTAGTCGTCGCTCATCCCCACATAGCTGGTCCCGATGCCCACCAGCTTGGCCAGTCGAATCAGCGGACGGGCGAGCCGCTCTGCGCTTTCCGTTCTCTCAGTCATGCCTCCCAGTGTAACGCCGGTGTGGAGAAAACGCCGACACATGCGGTTCACACGGGCGATGTCGTACACTACTCGCGCGCGCGACGCTTCGCCACCGCGTGCCGTACTTCGGCGGAGGGGTCGTCGGCGAGCTTCGCCAGGGTCTCCGGCGTGGTGTTCGGGTTCAGCGCCACCGCGCGGCGGACCATCGAGGAGAGCACGGCGGGTGCGCCGGATTCGATCTCGGTGCCGAGCGTCGCGAGGAAGGCGAGCGTGGCCGCGTCCACCTCCGGGTTCTGCGCGCCTTCGAGCCGCATCTTCCACGAGGTCTTCGGGTTGCGCAGCGCCGCGTCACGCACTTCGGGCACCGGATCCTTGGTGAGCCGGCCGACCAGCCAGTTCTTGTCGCTTTCGTTGCCGGCGACGGCCTTGCGCACGTCAGGTTCCGGGTCGGCGGCGAGCTTGACGAGCACGTTCGGGAACGGCATCGTCTCGGCGAGGAAGATGCGGTCCTCGACCGGCGTGTGCGCGTTGCCGCCGACCGCTTCGAGCAGTGCGGTGGCGCGCGAGAACGCGGCCTGGTCGGCGCGGTCGGGCAGTTCGCGCCGCGCGAATTCGGACAGCTCGGCGGAATCCTCGCTGTGGCGCAGATGCTCGTAGGTGACGGTCAACGGCTCGAAATCGGTGTCGCTCATGCGCCCCAGCCTACCGCGGGCGTCAGTCCTGCGCGACCGCGCGGTTCACCACGTCGATCGGCTCCGGCGTGACGGTCGCGTTGAACGTCTCGCGCACGAGGTCCTCGAATCGCGGCGCGTCGTCGACCGGCAGCGACGCGACGAGCGTCACGTCGGCCGCGTACGTCTCGTCGGACTGCGTGCCGTGCACGGAGGCGAGGATCTGCTGGAACCGTTTGAGCTGCGGGTACTGCAATGCGACGAGGTAGCGCCGGCACGGCACGATCGCCGCCTGCCGCGCCGCCTTCACGGCGATCGACGCGCCGGTCGAATACGCGCGGATGAGTCCGCCGGAACCGAGCAGGATGCCGCCGAAATACCGCGTCACGGCGACCACGCAGTCCGTGAGATCGTTCGCGCGGATCACGTCGAGGATCGGCTTGCCGGCGGTGCCGGACGGCTCGCCGTCGTCGCTCATGCGTTCCGCCACGCGGCCGTCGGCGCCGCCGCAGACGGCCGCGTAGGCGACGTGGCGGGATTTCGGATGTTGTTCGCGGATTCGCTCGACGAAGGCGAGCGCCTCGTCGAGCGTCGCGACGTGCGCGGCGTCGCCGATGAACTCGGATTTCTTCTCGACGAACGCGTCGTGCGCGGGCTGGTCGGTAGGGTCGAGGATCGTCCGCATCACGCCTCGCGATCGTGCTCGGAGACGATGACGTTCACGTCGCGGCCGTCGAGGTAGGCGAGCGTGGCATCCGCCATCTGCCGGGTGAGGTCGGCGAACGCGCCGTCGGTGCGCCACGCGACGTGCGGTGTGAGGATCACGTTGTCCATCGCGCGCAACGGGTCGTCGGCGGGCAGCGGCTCCTTGTCGAACACGTCGAGCGCCGCGTGGACGTCGCCGCGCGCGAGTCTCGCCGCGAGCGCGCCGGGCGCGATGACCTCGGCGCGCGCCGTGTTGACGAACAATGCGCCGGGCTTGAGGCGCGCGAGATGGTCGGCGGTGATGATGCCGCGCGTCACGCCGTCGATGAGCGGCAGGTGGACGGTGACGACATCCGAGGCGGCGATGAGCGCGCCGAGGTCGTCGACCGGCGTGACGCCGTAGCGCGTGAACCGGTCGACCGGCGTGTGACCGGTCCACCATGCGGACACGTCCATATCGAGCGCCCGCGCGATCCGCGCGACGGCGCCGCCGATGCCGCCGAGGCCGATGATGCCGAGACGGCGGCCGGCGAGCTGCATGCCGTCCGCGAACGGACCGGACCAGCCGCCCGCCTTGATGCCCGCGTCGAGCGCGCCGACGTGCCGCGTGAGCTCGAACAAGAGCGCGAACGTGTGCTCGGCCACGGCGGCGTCACCGTAGTGGACGGCGTTGCAGATGCGCATGCCGAGGTCGCGGGCGAGCGCCAGATCGATGTAGCTGGCGACGCCGGTGCCGGAGAACACGATGCACTTGAGCCCGTTCGCGCTGAGGCGCCGCAGCAGCGCGTCGGAGATGTGCGGGCCGCCGTTGAGCATGATGCTCGCGCCGGCCGTGCGCTCGGCGATCAGGTCCTCGTCCTCGGTGAAGTCGCCGTACATGCGCACGCGGGCGACGTCGTGCAGACGCTCCAATTGCGCGGAGAGCGGCGCGATCATCGAGGCGAGCACGGCGGGCATGACGACGAGCGGCAGGTCGGTGCGTTCCGGCTGCGTGTCGAGGATGATCGGCGATGGCGTATGCGGCGTGGACGGCGATGCGGTGGATGGCGTGGTGGATGACGTGTGCGGCATGGTCATGGAGCCTACCTTAGCGCGGGCGGCACGGTCGCGACGTCACTGGTTCGCCTGTTTCGCCTGTTGCTCGGCGGTGATGTTCCATTCGCGCACGACGTTCGGATCGGCGCCCATCTTGTAGATCACGTCGGAGATGCGCTGGCGCTGTTTCGCGTCCTCCGCGTCGTTCCAGCAGGTGCCGTCCGGATGGTCGGAGGAGATCGGACACCACACGTACTGGCCCTGGCGCATGTTCGCGGTGGGCAGCCAGTCGATGCGGTTCACGCGCCACGACCCTTTGACGCCCTTCTTGCCGGCGAACTGGATGCGCGCCGTCATGCCCTGGTTGTTCACCTCGTTGCCGGGGATGTACGAGGTGACGGTGACCGCGTTGCCGGTGCCGTAGATGATCCACGTGTTGTTGTAGTGCTCGATCGGCTGCACGCAATGGCATCCGGCGCCGTAGATCACGTCGAACGCGCCCGTGTCCGCCAGCTCATGCGCCTCGGACACCTGCCAGGAATCCGCGTCGTCGAGATACTCCTGCACCGAGTGCATGGAGATGGCGACCACGTCGGCCCCCTCCTCGCGCGCCTTGTTCGCCTTGTCGACCGCGCGCTGGATGTCGGAATCATGATGCGGGTCGCCGCTCTCGCGCAGACGGTCCACCTGCCAGTCCTGGTCGGCGGTCATGCCGTTGAGCGACACGGTGCCGGTGACGAGGCCCAGCTTGCCGCCGCCGGTCGGCGAATCGATGACGAGCGGTTTGACGGAATCCGCCTCGGTCTTGTACGAGCCGGTCTGCGCGATGCCCTCCGATTCGAGCGTGTCCCACAGGCGGGCGATGCCGTCCGCGCCCTGATCCCACGAATGGTTGGTCGCGTGCGTGCACGCGTTGTAGCCGACATGCTTGGCGGCGTCCGCCACCTCAGGCGGGATGTTGAAGATCGGGTAGGCGGAGTAGGGGCCGCCGCGCGGGGCGATCGGCGTCTCGAACTCGCAGACGGCGATGTCGGAGGCCTGGATGTACTTCTTCATCGGTGCGAACAACGGGTCGAAGTTGAACGCGGTGCCGTCGGTGGCGGCCGTGTTCGAGCCGGCGAAATGCTCCCACAGACCCTCATGGAACAGCAGGTCGCCGTTGACGAGCATCGAGATGCAGTCCGTGTCCGGGCAGTCCGGGGAATTGCCGTGATGCTCGGCGGCCGGCTTCGGGGCCGCCGTCGTCTTGTCGAGCGTGGAACCGGAAGCGACGTTCGCGCCGGCGTCGCCGTTCGCACCGGCACCACCGAATCCGAGTCTGCCCGTGGACGCCGCCCACGCGCCCACGCCGAGCGCGACCGCCAGCAAGGCGACGATCGCCGCAACGATGGCGAGCGTGACGCGCGGTGATCTTTCGGACAACGACGCGTGTCGTCCCTCACCGTTGATGTGCTTCATGGCCGAGGCCTCCCTGTCTTCTTTTTTCGTCGCCGTGGGATTCCGGGCTCCTGGACCCTTGAGGTCCCTCGGTGTTCCTTGTGTTCCCGGTGTCTGTGGTTCCTGCGGCGGCGGGTTCTCCTATGTTCCCAAGTACGAGGGTATCGCCGGTACACGTCATCATTCGCGGAATGTCCACACGGGCGCGCCGGCCGGTGATTGATTTGCCTCTCCGCCGGCGGGTGTCGCGAAAACGGTTGGACTAGAATGGCCGGCAGGAGACGGACGGACAATGGCGTACCTCCGGCTCCGCCTACGTGCATGCAGGGAAGTGTGCCAAGCATGTCGCGCAAGGCGGCGCCGGAGTAGGGTCTCCAGGTTCTTCGCACTTTGGGTTTGTACGAGCTGCCACACGCAGATGCCGCCTCTCGCAGCAGCATTCCGTAACCACAGCACCCGTTTTTTGGGAATTTCCTTTGGAATTTTCTAGACACGGCGGGTCATATCCATCACATGGTGTATAGTTACATGCTGTTGTGTTCATGGCACAATGTGGAGTGATGCCTGAGTGGCCGAAAGGGGCACCCTGCTAAGGTGTTAGCTGCTTTGAGCGGCTCGGGGGTTCGAATCCCCCTCACTCCGCGACCAAGGGATTCACGGGTTATCGTGAATCCCTTTTTTCATACCGCAAACGGCGGTATTCCAACGGTTCCGGGCCGCTGACGCGCTCGCCGGCCGTTCGCGCGATGGTGCGTAATGGCGCGTGGTTATGGGGACGGTGTGGGGTACCTAGTGGGGTAACAAATTCCAACGGTTCCGGGCCATTGTCGCGCTCCCCTGCCGTCCGCGCGATGGCGCGTATCAATGCATAGATAGCGGCGCGTTAGGTGGTAAACAGAGTGGCAACAAATGTGACTCTTCGCATTATGGTGTGTATGGCCTCGCGCGGTTGTGATTTTCATCTTCCTCCCGCTGGCGGGAGGTGGCGCGCAGCGCCGGAGGGTGGTTGCAAGCCGGAATCCGGTGCGTTCGTCACTGCTGGGCCGGTCGTTCCAGGCGTGGGCCGGTCGGTTCGGTCAGGGGCCGGTCGGTTCGAGCGTGGGACCGGACGTTTTCGGGGTGTGTGCGGCGGACGCGCGCGGCGCGCGGCTCCCTGTGCCCCGTGTTCCGGCCGGTCCTGCTCCACGACACGTGCCGGAGAGCCTGTTGTGGAGCGGCATTCCGCAGCAACCCCCGTGCAAACCCCTGTTTCCGGCGTTCCCGGCCTGTAAAGTGCGCCACAACTCCCCGCAATCCCGGGTCCTGTCCCTGTTGTGGAGCGGGCCTGCTCCACAACAGCCGCCGGTATCGTTCCCACCGCGAGTCGTGGAGCAGACGACCCCTCAAATCGCGCCACAACTCCCACGAACCACCTCCCGCAACCCAGTTGTGGCACACCACCGTGCCACAACACGATCCCCGCACGCTGTTGTGGAGCGGCGTCCCGCCGCAACCCCCGTACAAACCCTCGTTTTCGGCGTCCCCGGCCCGTAAACCGCGCCACAACTCCCCGCAATCCCGGTTCCCGCTCCTGTTGTGGAGCGGACGACCCCTTAAATCGCGCCACAACTCCCACGAACCGCCGCCCGCAACCCTGTTGTGGCGCACCCCCGCTCCACAACACAATCCCCGCATGCCGTAGTGAAGCATCGCCGCACCCCGCGGCGCGGACCGGTGCGGCGTCACGGGCATCATGGTTCCGTGGCACGTTCCCCGCACAATGTTGTCGCAATGTTGTGCGGAGCCCCCGGGGGCGGATCGGCGCAGCGTGTGGAGCCCGAGAACGTCCCCAAACCCAGAGCCGGCCGCCGCATCACTCCAGACGGCCGTTCCCGGCGTCACAGATTCCGGAGGCGATCGGCCTCGTCCGTAATCCGGGACGCCCCCGCCGCCCGGAGTCCCGGATTCGGGAAAACGACCCTATCGTCCGTAATCCGGGACACTGGGAGAGGCTCAGCATCCCGGATTACGGATGATGCCGCTTATCTCCGGAATCTGGGACGCTGGGAACGGCCCAGCATCCCGGATTACGGACGAAGCCGCCCGTTTCCCGAATCCGGGACGCTGGGAGCGCTGGGGCGGGCTGGGAGCGGGCCCAGCGTCAGAAATCCCGGACGAAGGCGTTGTTCTCCGGGATTTGTGACGCTCAGGCATCGTTCTACCGACTCGTGACCACCCTCCGGCGCGAAGCACCACCTCCCGCCAGCGGGAGGAAGGACCGGAATCCCCCGACATTCCACGCCCGCGGCCACCCTCCGGCACGAAGCGCCACCTCCCGCCAGCGGGAGGAAGGAACGGGGCCCCGGCATTCCACGTCCCACGATTCACCAATCCGACACCACACGCGGAAACCCTAGAACATCACGTTCCCCATAGCCCCACACCACCCGTGACCACCCTCCGGCGCGAAGCGCCACCTCCCGCCAGCGGGAGGAAGGACAAAAAGGGGAGACACCGAATGGCATCTCCCCCGAGAGCGATGCCGCCGAAGCGGCATCGGGATCCGGTCAGTACTGACGCTCGCCGGAGCCGCTCGCGACGTCCACCGCCGCGCACACTTATGTAAAACATCTTTGTATAAGTGCTGTATCCCAGTGTAGACGCATATCCGCAATCCCCGAAATTACAACTTGGCCATGCAGGCATAGTGCGCGGTAACATCCCCGCAATCGGCAGGCCCCTCGCGCGACACGCCTGTGAATCACACCAGTTTCACCAATTCCACCGGGAAGCGGCTGATTCACTGCACGAGCCCGACGCAATGCCGGATGGCGCAAGCGGGTCGAGTCGGGCGAGCACGAGCCCCGCGACGGCACCTACAATGGCCGTATGAGCACCGCACCGAGACTGGCCGCCGCGAAACGCGATTGGGGGCATGACGAGACCGGATGCACGGTGCTGCACATCGACATGGATGCGTTCTACGCCTCGCTTGAGGTGGCGCGACACCCCGAGCTCAAGGGCAAGCCGGTGATCATCGGCACGGGGCCGCGCTCCGTGGTGTCCGCGGCCAGCTACGAGGCGCGCCGCTACGGCATCAACTCGGCGATGCCCGCCTCCCGCGCCCGCCAGCTGTGCCCGGACGGCGTGTTCCTGCCCGTCGACATGCGCTACTACCGCACCATCTCCCACCGCATCATGACGGAGGTGTTCCATGCCGTGACCGATCGGGTCGAACAGGTGTCGGTGGACGAGGGCTACATGGACGTCTCGGGCGCGCTGCTCGCATGGAAGCGGCCGACGGCGATCGGCGCGTGGATCCGCGCCGAAGTGGAGCGACGCTTCCATGTGACCTGTTCGGTGGGTGTCGCGGCGAACAAGCTCGTCGCGAAGATGGCGTCGACGAACGCGAAGCCGAACGGCATGCTGCTCATCCCCGCCGCCTGTTCCGCCGAGTTCGTGCAGATGATGCCGTTGCGCGGCATTCCCGGTATCGGCCCATCGTTGGAGCATCGGCTCAACGCGTGGGGTGTGGATTCGGTGGCCGCCCTGGCTGCGATGAGCCCGGACGCGTTGGAACGGGCGACCGGTTCGGCTGCGGCGGCGCGCGGATTGTGGATGGCGTCGCGCGGGCTCGACGAACGTCCGGTCACGCCGGTACGCGAGGAGAAGTCGGTCGGTTCGGAGGAGACGCTGCTCAGGGACACCACCGATCAGCGCGTGGTGCTCGGTCTGCTGCGCGAAGCGTGCGACGACGTGGCATCCACGTTGCGACGCAAGGGGTTCGTGGCGCGCACGGTGACGGTGAAGCTGCGGTTCGCGGATCTGAGCTACCGGACGAAATCGCGCACGCTGGAGCGCCCGGTGGACACGGCGAGCGCGATGTATCCGGAATGCGTGCGGCTGTTGCACGAGATGCTCGGCATGACGGCTGCGAACGGCAGCACATCAGCCGGCTCGAGGAACGGGGACAACGTCAGGCGTGTCGGCCGCGGCTTCGACAGCGGCGCCGCTCCCGACACGCCGCTGCCGAAGCTCATCCGACTAGCGGGCATGAGTGCGAGCGGATTGGCCGAGGCACGTGGTGCCGCCGTCCAGCCGTCATTGGACGACATGATCGAGGAGGCGACGAGCGCCGACGCGAGCACCAGCTCGGACCGGCGGCGGCGCGCGGAAAGCGCGTTGGACGAGGTGCGCAGACGGTTCGGCAAGGGTGCGGCACGGTTCGGCGCGTAGAAGCCGGAATCCTCAGGACGTGAGACGCGCGCAGGCGGCGTCGATGGCGTCGTCCGTGGCGGTGGCGGAGAAGCGCAGGTACGCGGGCGCACCGTAGAATTCTCCAGGGCTGGCGATGATGCCGAGCTTCGCAAGATCGGCCATGTCCGCCCAGCAGTCGCCGGACTTGGCCTTCACCCACACGTAGAGCGCGCCGGACGGCATCGCCGCATCGTACCCGTATGCGCGCAGGGCGGCGACAAGCTTCGCGAGACGCGTATGGTAGCGCTGCCACTGCATGCGCACCGCTTCGACATCGCGCAGTCCCGCGGCCATGGCGGCTTGGATGGGACCGGGGATGATCTCGCCGATCTGCTTGCGGTATTCGGCCATTTCGGTGACGAGACGGTAGTCGCCGGCGATGAGCGCCGTACGATAGCCGGCCATGTTGCTCTGCTTGGACAGCGAGTACAGCACGAGGATGCCGTCGGCGCTGCCCTCACACACCTGCGGGCTCAACGCGCACGGCGTGGCGGACAGGCTGAACGCGTCCGCCGCGGCGGGCTCGTTGGAATCGGCCGCACGCGCGCCGCGCCAGTCCATCAGCGCATAGCATTCGTCGGACAGGACGACTGCGCCGATCGCGCGCGCCGCGGCGACGATGCCGGCGAGCCAGTCGGCGCCGAGCACGTCGCCGGACGGATTGCACGGCGAGTTCACCCACACGGCCTTCACGCCCGGCACCTCGCGCCACGAGTCCACGTCGGCGACGTCATCGACTTTGAGCACGGTGGCACCGGCCAGCTGCGTGCCAATCTCGTACGTCGGGTAGGAGACCTTCGGCTGGACGACCACGTCGCCGGGACCGAGGTGCAGCAGCGACGCCATCAGCGCGACGCCCTCCTTCGATCCGACGGTGGGCACGACGGCCGCGTTGACGGCTTTCAGATCCACGCCGCGCAGATGGCGGAACCAGCCGTCGATCGCGTCGCGCAGGTCGCGCGTGCCGATGGTCGCCGGATAGCCGTGCGCGTTCGTCGCGTCCGCCGCCGCCGCGAGCGCGTCACGCACGCTGGCGGGCACCGGGTCGACCGGCGAGCCGACGGACAGGTCGATCATGCCACCCTCGACGGCGTTCGCGGTCGCCTTGTAGCCGGCGATGCGCGACCAGTCGTAGGGCGAGGAGTAGGTATGGAAGCCCATGCCGCGGTTCAGTCCTGGTTCTGCGGGGGCAGCGCGGCGACCTGCTCGGGGTCCTTGCCGATCGGGCCGTGCGCGGAGGCGCCGCCGAAATCGCCGACCTCGGCGAAGAAGTTGGCGGCGGCGTCCTTGTACCAAGCCCACTCCTCCGGCAGATCATCCTCGTAGAAGATGGCCTCGGTGGGGCACACGGGCTCGCAGGCGCCGCAGTCGACGCACTCGTTCGGGTTGATGTACAGGGAACGATCGCCCTCGTAGATGCAGTCGACCGGGCACTCGTCCACGCAGGCCTTGTCCTTCACGTCCACGCAAGGCTGGGCGACAACGTACGGCATGGGATTCTCCTTAGAACACGTTCTCCGTGAGTTTGCTAACCGTCAAGTCTAGGCGCGTGCGGGGACGGTCTGACACTCTGTCAAACCGTCCCCGCACGATGGCTCCGATGGATTCCGATGACGCCGGAACGTCAGTCGGTGTTGATGGCCTTGTCCGTCTCCTCGGAGAGCTGCTCGGTGAGTGCGCCCCTGCCGAGGCGCGCATGCCAGTAGCCGTAGCCGAAGTAGATGGCGAAGCCGATGACCAGCCACACCACGAACCGCAGCCAGGTGAGCACGGACAGGTTGAGCATGAGCCACAGGTTGGCGACGGCGATGAGAATCGGCACCCACGGGTTGCCGGGCATCTTGAACGCACGCGGCAGTTCGGGGCGGCGGGCGCGCATGATCGGCACGGAGATCGCGACCAGCGTGAACGCGGACAGCGTGCCGATGTTCACCATGTCGGCAAGCACGCCGATGTCGAAGCAGGCGGCGACGAGCGCGACGACCACGCCGACGCCGATCTGCAGCGCGACCGGCGTGCCATGCTTGCCGGTCTTGGACAGGCCGCGCGGCAGCAGGCCGTCACGGCTCATCGCGAACACGATGCGCGTGAGCCCCAGCAGCAGCACCATGACCACGGTGGCCAGGCCCAGCACGATGCCGAAGCTGATGATCTTCGCCGCCCAGTTCGCGCCGACCAGTTCGAACGCGGTGGCGAGCGACGGGCTGTCCTGCTTGGCGAGATCCTTGTAGGAGACCATGCCGGTGGTGACGAACGCGACGAGCATGTACATCACGATGATGAGGCCCATGCCCACGCCGATGCCGAGCGGCACGTTGCGGTGCGGGTTCACGGTCTCCTCGGAGGCGGTGGCGACCACGTCGAAGCCAAGGAACGCGAAGAACACGAGCGCCGCGCCGGACAGGATGCCGGGAACGCCGTACACGCTCGGGACCATGCCGGTCGCCCACTGCCACAGCGGCTGGTTGAGCACGTCGGCGGCGACGGAGCTGCCGGGCAGGGAGTCGGCGGGCTGGCTCGGCGGGATGAACGGCGTGAAGTTCGACATCTTCACGTAGAAGAATCCGACGACCACGACGAACAGGACGATCGCGATCTTCAGGACGGTCATCGCGCCATCCACGCGGGCGCCGATCTTCGTGCCGAACACGAGCAGCGTGGTGAAGAACGCGACGATGATGATCGGCGCGATGTCGATGTGGAACGAGCCGAACGTCAGGTTCGTGTCGACGCCCCAGCCCATGAGGTGGAAGAAGTCGTCGAGGTAGACGCCCCAGTATTTGGAGATCACCGAGCCGGCCATCATCATCTCGAGGATGAGGTCCCAGCCGATGATCCACGCGACGACCTCGCCGACGGTGGTGTACGTGAACGTGTACGCAGAACCCGCCACCGGGATCATCGAGGCGAACTCGGCGTAGCACATGACGGCCGCGCCGCACACGACGCCGGCGATGAGGAAGCTGATGATGACGGCCGGCCCCGCATGGAACGCGGCGGCCTGCGCGCCCACGGAGAAGATGCCGGCGCCGACGGCGACGGCGACGCCCATGATGGACAGGTCCCACCATGTGAGGTTGCGCTTGAGCGTGCGACCCTCTTCGCCGGTTTCGGCGATGGTCTGCTCGACGGATTTCGTTCGGAATATCTGCATGGTGTAGGGCCTTCTTGCTCTCCGGTTAGGTTCAACGGCATAGTATATGCCCACCGGATTGCATTGCGAAGATCCTTTCCCCACATGCGGGACGCACGCCACATGTGGCACCGCCCGTATTCCGCGGCAGGCGGCGCTCAACCGGGGCGACGGTCAGGGACGCAGGTCGATGCCGATGCACACCGGTTCGGGCACGAGCGCCACGCCGAACCGTTCCTTCACCCCCTGCTGGATGGTCTTGGCGAGGGCGACGACGTCCGCCGCCGCGGCGGTTCCGCGGTTCGTCAGGGCGAGCGTGTGCAGCGTCGACAGGCTCGCCGGCGCGTCGGCAGGTGTGGCGCCGGCGCCGGTGCCGGCATCGACATCGGCGGCATCGGCCTTGGTCACCGCGAATCCCTTGTGGAATCCGGCATGGTCGATGAGCCATGCGGCGGAGGTCTTCACGCCGGGCGTGCCGTCGGGCAGCGTGGCGGCGAACCGCGGCGCGTCCTCGGGCAGACGCGCCGCATCGGCCTCGGGCAGGATCGGGTTCATGAAGAACGAGCCGCAGCTGTGACGGTTCCAGTCGGGAGCGGGCAGTCCCGAACCGGCTTCGACGCTCGAAGCGCCGGCGGCGGCGAGACGCCTCAGATCGGCGATGATGTTCTCCTCGCGCTTCGTGTCGGACATGACCGGCTGAATGTAGCGGGTCGGATCCTCAAGCATGCCTTTCGACGCACGGACCTTGAGCACCGCGTCGCGGATGGCCGTCGTGGCCATGCGCGCGCCCACCTCGACGCCGAGCGCCTTCGCCAGCTGGCCGAATCCGACCGTGCCCTCGGCGCTGTGCCGCAGGGCGAACGTGACGGACAACACCACATAGCGCGGCGTCGGGAAGAACCGGTCGGCCGGCGTGGCGGGAGCCGCATACATGCTCGACTTCAACGCGGAGGAACGATAGCCGAACTTCAGGTCGTTCGGGGTCAGGTCGCGCGTCGTCTTCGTCTCGCGATCCCACACCTCCACCGATTCGACCGACGTGGCGACCTCCTGACCGTACGCGCCGATGTTCTGCACGACGGACGCGCCCACCGTGCCGGGGATGCCGGACAGGCCTTCGACGCCCTCCAAACCGAGTTCGACGGTGAAGGCGACGAAATCATCCCAGTTCGCGCCAGCCTCCGCGTTCACGTGCACGGTGCGGTCGTCGCCCTCGACGGGCGCCGCCTCGTCGGGCACGGTGATGCGGCGACGCGCGTCGCGCACGACGACGCCCGGGAACGGCTCATCGGAGACGAGCATGTTGGAACCGCCGCCGATGACGCATAACGGCAGGCCATGCTCGTCGGCCCCCTCAACGGCCTCGATGACGCCGACGCGCGTGGTCGGCTCGACGAAACGGGCGATTTCGCCGCCCACACCGATCGTGGTGATCTCTGCAAAACTGGTCATAGCTGCCTATCCTATCCGCGATGCGCGTGGCTCGCCCGCCACGAAGGCATGAACGACACGGAAAACGTCTGACAATACGAAAAAACCCGGCCGCATGGGCCGGGTTCCTCAACGCGAAATACGCTCAGCGGGTCTCGCGGTGCACGGTCTGCTTGCCGCAGCGCGCACAGAACTTCTTCAGCTCGAGACGGTCGGGCGTGTTACGACGGTTCTTCGTCGTGATGTAGTTACGCTCCTTGCACTCGGTGCAGGCCAGCGTGATGCCCGGACGGATGTCGGCGCTCTTAGCCATTGTCATTCACCTCTGTGTTTTCCTAGGTATAATATGCGCCCACCGGTTGGTGGGCGCGATTTGTAGCGAGGAAGAGGCTCGAACTCTTGACCTTACGATTATGAGTCGTACGCTCTAGCCAGCTGAGCTACCCCGCCAGAGAGCCCCGAGTGAGAATTGGACTCACGACCTCTTCCTTACCAAGGAAGTGCTCTACCACTGAGCTATCGGGGCGTGGCGGATAGTGGATTCGAACCACTGAAGCACGAAGCGGCTGATTTACAGTCAGCTCCCTTTGACCGCTTGGGAAATCCGCCAGTCTGTTTCCTTCCGAGGTCTTGACCTCGTCAGGCAACTCGAACATCATGCCACGGGTTTTCCCATCGCGCAACCCGAGTGCGTCGAACAGCCAACGAAAACACCGGCTCAGTACGTCAAAAACGTTGAAATTCCAACGAAATCAAAACATGCACTTTTCTAGCCGCATCGGCGTGTCGCGGCGGCATTCCCGGTGGTTTCCGAACCGTTTTCCCTTGCTCGAACACCCGAAAATCACCCGCACACCAATCGCCGCATCACCCCTCATCGGCGTGTCGCGGCGAACAACGCCGCAAGATCGCCGGCCAAATCATCGGTCTGCGGCGCGTCGCCGCCGAACGCGACCGCCGTGGCGGCGCGGGCGACCCGAAGAATCACCGTCCGATTCACGAGACCGGACTTCCGAATCGACGATTCCGCCGCCCCGCCGTCAGCGCGCGGATTGGACATCCCGTCCGCATCATCCGCGCATCCCGGCCATACGTCGACGATGCGATCGGCAATCATCAGATCGGTGTCGCAGTCCTCCCACCGCGCGCCGTATCGCCGTCCCTCGCGACGAATCTCACGCCACGCCGTCCGCCACGCGACCGCGCGCAACGCGGCGGACGCGGCATCGGCGCCCATACCGGCCCCGCCGGACGCGGCGCGGCGCGCGGCGGCGACGCACCGGCGGCGACGCCATGCGCGCACGCCGCGAGGGGCGCACACGCACGCGGCGAACATCACCGCGACCATCGCGCATACGGCCGCGACGCGCCAGCCAACCGGCAACGCCGAACACCATTGCGAGAGCCTCGACAGCTCGACCGGAACGCCGACCGGACCGACCGAATCGACCGAATCGCCCTCCTTCCCGCTCCGGGAGGACACGCCGTCGGAGCGCGTGGGCGTCTTGCCGGTCGCATCATCCGAACCGGTGGACGCGCCACCGCTCCCCGTCGCACCGGATTCGGCGACGGCGGATCCGTCGTCGGCGGACAGCGTGTCCGAAGCGCCGGAAGACGACGACTCCGCAGCCGCAGCCGACCCACCCGCGGCAAGCATGCCGTTGCTCGCGCTCGGCGGCGTCACGTCGAACGGCACCCAGCCGACGCCGTCCAGATACGCCTCCGTCCACGCGTGCAACTGACATGACGCCACCGGGAAATAGCCGTCGGAGCCACGTTCGGACGTGCCCGCGTTATAGCCGAGCACGATGCGCGTCGGCACGCCCAGCGCGCGGCCGAGCACGGCGAGCGCGGAGGCGTAATGCTGGCAGTAGCCCTTATGCCCGGTCTGCGGATCGAGGAAATCGTCGAGGACCTGCATGTTGGAGCGGCCGTCGCCGTCCGGCGCGTCCAGCGAATACGTGAAATGGTTG
This sequence comes from Bifidobacterium sp. LH_417, assembly GCF_056357035.1. Classification (NCBI taxonomy): domain Bacteria; kingdom Bacillati; phylum Actinomycetota; class Actinomycetes; order Bifidobacteriales; family Bifidobacteriaceae; genus Bifidobacterium; species Bifidobacterium sp. LH_417. The sequence goes on along the minus strand of NZ_JBKEVI010000014.1, from coordinate 58,743 downwards.
GACCTGTCGGTGAAATAGTCGACGAGCCATCGCATGGCGCGCACCTGCTCGTCGTAGGATCCGGCCTTCGCCGCGACGCCGTCCGCGCGCGCCTCGCGCACGACCGCGCGCACGTTGGCCGGCAGCGACCGCGGCAGGGACGTGGTGCGCGCGGCATGCGCCTCCTCGTCGGCCGTAGCGATCTGGCTATCGATCCACTGCATCATGCGCTGCCTATCGGTACTGGAGCCGGCTTCGACGGCGATGTACATGGTGGCGCCGTCTGCGTCGAGGATGGTCACCGCGTTCTGCACCCAGACGGGAGACGCCGCGGACATGTCGTCACCGCCATGCACGTTCGAACGCTCGTAGGAGGCGCCATTGCCGGTGTCCTGCAACGGCAGCACGATGACGGCGGCGTCGCCGGACGGCGAGAAACCATAGACGACGCCGTTGCCCGCGAGACCGAGACGATCGTCGAGCGTCTCGTCGAAGGCGATGCGCGTCGGCAGGGACGACGCGTAGGTGCTGACGCGGCCGAGCCGTTCGCCGTTCGCGGCGCGCACGACGCCCTCGCCGTCGACGGATGCGTGGATGACGGCGAACCCGTCACGCAGCTCACCCATGCCCGAATCGGCGAGCGCACGGCGCGCGGCTACCCACTGCGCGACACGCTCCCCGGAGGACTCGTTCTCCCGCGTCACCGCATCGGCGACGGCGCGGATGGGGTCGAGTTCGGAGAACCCGCTCGACGAGGAGATGGGAGTCAAGTACGCGCCCGTCACCGTGTACCGCATGCCGTCGGACGTGGTGTCGGTGCGGTTGATCACGCTGCCGTCGTTGTATCTCAGCCATGAGGAGCCGACACCATCGGTCTCGACGGCGAGACCGGGAACCGGCAGGAACCGCGAGCGCAGCGTGTCGATGTGCACGTTCGCGCTCACTTTGTAGCGGTCGAGCGTGCGCCCGTCGAGGCCGGAGCCCGTAGCGGAATCGGACGCGTCATAGCCGGCATAGCCGACCGTCCACATGTAGAGGCCGAGCGGGTCGCCGGCACGGCGCTGTTCCATCGTGAACCCGTCGGACTCGTTGCGGCCGAGCCGGATGCCGGCGCCGTATAGACCGGCGTCGATGGCGAGGCTGTGGTCGTAGCCCCACGTGTCGCCGTCGAACGTGTCGAGGGTGCTGAGTTTCAGATAGAGGAGCCGATCGGCGTTGTAGGTAAGCACGGTGGAATCGGAGCCGGCGTCGATGTTGCGTTTGAGGTCGATGAGCGGGCTGACCGTGTTCGACGAGAACATGCCGCCGCCCTCGCCGAACGACAACGGCGTGCGGTAGGCGAGGGTTTCGGCGGAGGGCGTGCATGCCAGGGTGATGGCCATGACGGCGAGCGCGGCGAGCAGGGCTGGTGCCGGGTTGACGGGTGGCGTGGCCGTGGCCGGCACCGGGTTGGCTGGTGCCGGGGCCGTGGCCGGCACCGGGTTGACGGGTGGCGGGGCCATGGCTGGTGCTGGTTTGGCGGGGCGGCGCGCACAGGCCGCCCACATGCTCATCGGGAAGGCAACGGCGAACAGGGCCACCGCCCACCACGGGGCGGTATGGCCAAGCATGGCCGAATCGGCCGCCAGCGCGACGACCGGCAGTATGGCGAGCGCCGGAGCGACCCAGCGCCACAGCAGCAGGCAGCGGATGAGCAATACCGCGGCGGCGATGACGACGACAAGGAAGAGATCCGAGGCTGGTGTGACCTTCAATGGCGGCAGCTGGCGGTCGAGCCGGTCGAATCCGAAAGCCAGCGTGCCGGCGAACCGGGACCAGAATCCGCCGTCGCCATCACCTGGCATCGACTGCTCCGAACCGTCGGCGGCCGTCACGGCGTAGCCATCGCGCAACCGGAGGACGACCAGCACGGCCGTTGCGGCACCGAGCACGAAGGCGAAGCCCATCACACGGATGAGCGCCACCCCGATCCGGCGCGCAGGTACGGTCGAGGCGAGTATCGCCGCGGCAAGGCCGGCGGCGGCGAACCATAGCCACCAGCCTGTAGGATTCACCAAGCCGACGAGCGCCTTGAGCATGATGCCGAGGAACACAAGCGACGTCGCAGCGGCGACGACATGCGGAACCACGGCCCGCGCCCATGTCCGCGTCCGAATCTTTGTCTGGCTCCCCGCGCGAGCCCAGATCCGAGCCCAAGTCCGACCCTTTGCGACATTATGCGAGCCCAAAGTGCCGGTTTGATTGGTTCCCGGACGGTTCTGCACGGGCTTCTGCGCAGTTTGGGAATGGTTCTGTGGAGTTCCGGAGCGATGCTGCATGGATTCGGGGCAAACCTGTGGAATCACGACCCGCTCCTGTGGAGTGGGGTCGAGTACACGCACCACCGCCCCGATGGGCGCGCGGCGCAGGGACTGCGCCAAACCGTTGGAATCACTGGCGTCGCACACCAGCACGGCCACCGGACCGGAACGGCGACGCACGATGTTTCCGACCGACACCGCACACATCGCCGGTGAAACTCCACACATCGCCGGTGAAACTCCACAGATCGCCGGTGAAACTCCACAGATCGGCCGCACCGCCGCCAGAAAACGCGTGACGGCCCGCTCCCCCTCGACCGTGCAGACGCCATCGGTGGCCATGACGTCCACATCGCGACCGGCCCGCACGTAGGGCAGCAGCGTGGCGACGGCCCGGTCAAGCCGCCGGGCGTCCACACCATCCGAGCCGTCCGTATTCACCACCAACAGCACGGTGGGTCGTTCGCAGCCCTCGGATTCACGCGTCATCAGTTCACCCCGGTGGGCGCTATGCCGCCACGAGATGCGGGAGAGCGGGTCTCCCGGCTCATAATCCCGGATCATTCCCGAATCCTCGGCTTCGCCCCGGCCTGCCGCACGCCCGCGAACGAGATTATCCATCCACGGCGCGCCCTCAGCCACCTCAGGCAGGATCAAGGTCTCCCCCGTGGCGGCGAGACCACGTCTCGCCGCGAACAATCCGAATAGCGAACGCCACCGCAACAACATGAAGGTCCGCCGATAGCGGCCGCGCTCACACGGCAACGCGCCCACCCACCGGTCCGCGACGTTCCCATACTGGTCCACACGCTCATAGCCCATCGTGACCGTCACCTCGGGCGGCTTCAGCAACCGCGCCGTGAGCGTCTCCCCCGGTCGCCCGGCGAGCACCCACTGCGCCACGGCGACGACGAACGAGCATACGATCATCGAGGCGATCACGATGACCGCGGCCATCAGCATGCGTTCATCGAGCAACAGTCCCGCATAGCAGGCGAGCACACCGAACGCGACCAGCACCAGGCACGGCATCGTGGGACGGATCAGCCCGTGGGGGTGGGTACGCCCGCGCCCATGAATCCGGCCGAATCCGGATGGCCAACCAGTCTTCTTCCGCGCCTCCGCCTTGCGCTGGCGCTGTGTCTTCCTCAGACGCCCCTGTGCCGGCCGTCGCATGTCATGCCCTCGGCGCCGCGATGCCGTGCACTACGTCGGCGACGACTTCCCTCGCACGTTCCAGCCCATCACCGGCACGCCCCACAGTGGTCTCGTCGAGTACGAGCCTGTGCGCGAGCACGGGCTCGGCGAGCGCACGCACATCATCGGGCAGTACGTAGGGCCGCCCGTCGATGAACGCGCGGGCGCGGGCCATCGCGGCGAGCGCGAGACCGGCGCGGGGCGACGCGCCGTACCGTATTCCGTCGCGGTCGCGCGTGGCACGGACGATGGCGACGATATAGTCGGCGATGCGCCGATCCAGCGTCACGCGACGCGCCGCCGCGCACACGGCTGCCGCCTCGGTGGCCGAGCAGACGCGCCGCACGCGGTCGAGCGGATGCGACCAGTCGTCGGCGGTGAGCATCAGCGCTTCTGCCTCGGCGGTCGGGTAGCCGAACGCCGTGCAGGTCATGAACCGGTCGAGTTGCGCTTCCGGCAACGGGTAGGTGCCTTCCAGTTCGATCGGGTTCTGCGTGGCGATGACGAAATACGGGTCGGGCAGCGGATGGGTCTCGCCGTCGACGCTCACCTGCCGTTCGTTCATCGCTTCGAGCATCACGGATTGGGTTTTCGGGTTCGCCCGGTTGATCTCGTCGGCGATGACGATGTTGGCGAACAACGGTCCCGGGTGGAACGTGAACCGGTCGTCCCGCCGCGACCAGATGCTTACGCCGGTCAGGTCGCCGGGCAGCATGTCGGGAGTGAACTGGATGCGGTTGACTTCCCCGTCGATGGCGCGGGCGAACGCGCGCGCGAGCGTGGTCTTGCCGACGCCCGGCACGTCCTCGAGCAGCAGGTGGCCGCCTGCGACGAACGTGACGACGGCGAGTTCGATGGCATCCGGCGGGCATGACAGCGTGTCACGCAGCATCGCGGCGATGCGGGAGGGGATGGCGGACGTATCGGAGGTATCGGTCATGGCTGCGCTCCTTCATGGGGGCATGATCCGTATTCCAGTGTATGAGCGACGCGTGCGGCGTTTCAACTACGCTGCGGGCTGATCCGCGTATGCGCGTGACGCATGGAAGCCGGATACCGATGACACCGGAGACAACCGGAAACAACACCGGAAACGCGAAGACCCCGGCATCGAGCCGGGGTCTTCGTTACGCGTATGCAGATGTCTCAGCCGAGGATGGCGAGCACGTCGCGGGCGCCGATGATGAGGTAGTCCTCACCCTCGTAGTGCACCTCGGTGCCGCCGTACTTGGAGTACAGGACCTTGTCGCCGACCTTGACGTCGACGGGGATGCGCTCGCCCTTGTCGTCGCGACGGCCCGGGCCGACGGCGAGAACTTCGCCCTGCTGCGGCTTCTCCTTGGCGTTGTCCGGGATGTACAGACCGGACGCGGTCTGGGTCTCGGCCTCGGCCTGCTTGACGATGATCTTGTCTTCCAGCGGTGTGAGCTTGATCGACACTGTGGGTCACCTCGTGTTTCTCGTTTGGTTCGATGTCTTCGCGCCGGAAACGCCCAAGAGGCTGACGATCACTTGTACGATCCCAAGCACTGCCTCACATGGTAGCGCGGTTTTTAGCACTCTGCCAACTTGAGTGCTAACGCTGTGAGAGAAACGGACGGTCAGGAGCTGCGGCGGGCGAGGATGGCCTGAAGGTCATGCCCCAGCGAGTCGGAGGTGGCGGCGGGCACGGCGACCCTCGCCTGCTCCTCGGATTCATGGAAGGCATTGACATCGGAGACGCCGGAATCCTGCGGCACAGCGGCGATGACGCTGCCGTCGTTGCCCGCGGTCGCGGCCTCTTCGGGCGCAGCGGCGACATCGACATCGGCAGCATCCCCAGAGGCCTCAGCGGACTCGGCGCTCTTTCCGGCGTCCTTGGCCGGCGCGGTCTCCATCCGCGCCTCCTCGGCGAGCCTGCGTTCCTCGTCGGCGTCGACCGGATCGGCCTTCGAAACCTGACGCATCGATTTGATCTCACGGCTTTCCGGCGCCTGAGGCTTGTCGTCATGCACGTTGCGTGCCTCGCCAAGCGAGAACGAGATGAGATCCTGTGCGGCGATGGCCATGTCGAACGCGTCGAGGGCCTTCGCGGGGCGCACTTCGGACAACTCGGTCGTGGCATCGGCGGGGATGACGGCGGCGCTGTGCCCGCCCGTCTCCTTGACCGCTTGTGCCGGGGCCGCAATCGCGGCCGGAACCCCCGCGGACTGCGGTCCGACGGTCTGCGGTACGACCTGCACGGGCGTGGATTCAGCGAGCGCGGCGGCCGCGCCGACCGTCTTGGGCGCGGACACGTCGATGACGTGCACGTCGGGGGCGTCGAGCTTGCCGTGCGCGGCGAGCGCCTGACGCTGCTCGATCTCCGCCTGGCGCAGCACGCGGCGAATCTCGCGGCGCTCCATTTCGGCGGTCGGCACCTCCTCGCCCCTCACGCCGGTCTGCGTGTCGATGGCATCGTCGGCGAGCGCGGAGGCCATCGCCTTGGCGGAACGCGTCATGCCTTCGGCCTCGGCCTTCACCTTGGCGGTTTCGGCGTCGACGTTCCTGGCCTGCGCGCGCGTCCTCGCCATGCGCGAGCGGCGTTCGCGGGCGCGCGCCTTGGCGACCTTGCGTTCCCATTCACGGGCTTGTCTGGCGGCGCGCGCTCCCAGCACCAGGACGACGGCGTCGAGGGCGATGGGAATCAGCGCGAACCACGGATTGAAGTGCAGCGGGAAGGCGATCGCGGCGACGACGATGGCGATGAGCAGCAGCGATACGACGAGAATCTGGCGTCGACGCACCGCCCGACGGCGCAACCGCCGTACTTCGGCGATGCGCTCGGGGGTGAGTTTGGTCGTGCGCCTCTCGTTCGGCTGCATCAAAACCCCTTTCGCGTAGGTGTCGTCATCGCTGAATCGCGTGCCGCTGTTCTCGTCGACCAGGTGCAGCGACGAGGAGAAGCGATCCTCGCGATGTTCCTCCACGTGCCTCATGCTTCTGGCCGTACGAACCGGCAGCCATGCCACGATCCCGATGAGTACGATGACGAGCACGATGATCGTGCTCAACTGCTCGTAGCCCATAATCCTCAAGAATAGGAGACGGTGGTCACATTGTCCGCATTGTGTCGCGGCGTGTCGATTGCCCGCGTAGGCGCGGGCGGCGTGGCGGCCGGAACGTCCGCGCCCGCCGCCACGTGCGCGTCCGTGGTTCCCGCCGCCGCGGACACGTCGCCGGCGGCGGCGACGAGCCGCGCGGCGAACCCCGCGCCCATGTCCTCCGCGATCAGGCTGAACGTCTCGTGCGAACGCCATGCGCCGGCCACGTACATGTAGTTCGGCCGCAGGCCCTCACGTCGTGCGCCCACTTTGCGCACGACGGCGAGGGAACGCGTGTTCTCCGGCAGGATCGCGATCTCCAGACGATGCAGACGCGGTCCGGTCGGATCGGCGATTGCCCAGTCGGCGAGCATGGCGAGCGCGGTGGGCGCGATGCCGTGTCCGGCGGCGTCCTGCGCGACCCAGTAGCCGACCACACCGGTGCGCATCGCGCCGTAGGTGATCGCGCCGATCGAAATCTGGCCGACGATGCGCATCCCGTATTCGATGAGGAGCACGATGCCGGTGCCGCGTTCCTCATTGCGCCGTTGGATGCCCATCCACTGATTGAACGTGATGCCGGGCCCGTGCATCGGATCGCCGGATTCCCATGGTCTGAGCCATGCGTCGTTGTCCCATCGCACCGTGCTCCACTCGTCCTCGTCGTCCGGGGTCATCGTGCGCAGCGTGATCGGCACGGCTCCGGCCGGCGCGTGGATGACGACGGGCGTGCGGATGGCGTTCGGGTCGACTGGCGCGAACGCGTGACGGATGGTCTGGAATACTGACACGCCCACCATTGTGCCACGCGCATGAAAAACCGGCGGGGTAAGGTGACTCCCGTGAACGGCCGGACTGTCGGACGGGCGAACGAGCCAGAACGGCGGCCCAGAACTGTTCGGAACGGCCCGGAACGGTTCCGAACAGTTCGGAACGGCCCGGAACGGTTCGGAACGGTTCGGAACGGTTCCGAACAGTTCGGAAATACAGCGGGACGGAGGCATGGATGATGGATGATGCGCGTATCGAGGTGAAGCGGCGTCTGCGCCATGAGGCGATCGCCCGGCGCAGGACGGTTGCGGCGGAGGAACGCGTCGCCGCCGGCGTGCGTCTGGCCGGATGGCTGCGTGATCTTCCGTGGCCCGCGTCGGCGCATACGACGACGGCAGCGTGCGTCGCGCACGATGGAGATGACAAGGATGCGACGGATGCCGCAGACATCGTCGATCTCACCGACGTGACGGTGGCGGCCTACGTGTCGATGGGCACGGAGGTTGAGTTGCGCCCGCTGCTGGAGGCGCTGCTCACGGCGGGGGCGCACGTGCTCGTGCCGCTGCTGGGTTCGGGACTGGAGGTCGGTTGGGGCGAGTTGCGTGATCTGGACGGGCTGCACGTCATGGATGAGGCAGGGTCCCGACATCATCGCCCGGACGAGCCGCAGGTCGCGACGCTGCCTCCCGAAGCGTTGGGCGAGGCATCGCTGATCATCGTGCCCACATTGGCCGTGGACCGTTCGGGCACCCGGCTGGGCCGCGGCGGCGGCTGGTATGACCGGGCGCTTGCGCATCGTGCACCGGATGCGCCGGTCGTCGCCGTGTGCTGGCCGTGGGAGCTGCTGGATGCGGATGCGGAACCGTTGCCCCGCGAACCGCACGATCTGCCGGTGAACGGCGCGCTCACGCCGGATGGGGTGACGATGTTCGCGTGACGGTTCGCGCGCGGCGGCGCTTCCGTCACCCGGCCCGCGTCCCGCCCCTCGTTCCGCATGGTGGAAGCCCGCGTCCGCTTCCGACGGGACGTGTCGCGTGAACGATTAGGATATGTACGGTTGCATATGCCGGGACACGCGCGGGACTCGGGCCTTCGCCGGGCGCATGCCGTCGCGTTCCGGGTCGGATTCGTTTCGTTGGAGGATTACGGTGCCTACCTATCATTACCGTTGCAAGAGCTGTGGCTACGATTTCACCGAACGTCAGTCGTTCGATGACGCTCCGATCACCGTCTGCCCCGAGTGCCATGAGGAGCAGGTGCGCAAGGTCTTCTCCGCCGTGCCGATTGAGTTCAAGGGCAGCGGCTTCTACCGCACCGATTCCGGCAAGAAGTAAGGCTCTCCGGTCGCCGTCGCGGCGACCATGACGGGGCATGACAGGCCATGACGAGGCTATGACAAGGCTGACGGGCCCATGTCCATGACGAAGGCGGCGTGTTGGATGATGTCATCCGGCACGCCGCCTTCGTCCGTTCGAACAGCGTGTGAAGATTTATGAGGGCTCCGTCCACATTGCCCGTACGGGTTGCGTCCGGCCACACCGATGCCGGACGCTTGACCTATGAGAATGCCTGATCCGCCTTGGGCGAGGCTCACACGCCCCACGCTCGCCGCCCGCCGCGCCCGCGCACGGCTCGCACGGCTCGCCGCCGTCTGCTGCGTCGTCGCGGCGGCGGCGATCGTGGCGGCGTTGCTGAATTCGCTGGTCGCCACGACGGATGTGGTCGTCGCCTCGCACGGTCTGCGTCGGGGCGACGTCATCGGCGCGGATGACGTGACCGTGGTGGTGACGCCACGCTCCCCCGTCGTTGCCGAAGCGTTCTCCCAGGTCGAGGATGTGGTCGGACGGATCGCACAGAACGATGTGGAGCCAAGACAGCCGCTGTTCCCCACGAACGCGCGCGATGCCCCGGTCGTACCGTCCGGCCGGACGGTACTGCAGGTGGCGGTGTCGAACGACGTTTCGACGCTGGTCGCCGGCGACACGGTGCGTCTGGTCTCCGCAGTGGGCTGCGATACGGGCCAAAGTGGCGAATCAGGCAATGACTCCGGCGGAAACGCAGACGGTGATGCCGGCGGCAGTATGGCGGACGAGTCGACGGATGCGTCATCGTGCACGCTCGCCGACGAGGCGTTGGTGATGGCACGTGCACGTCGTGACGGTAACGCCGGAAACGACGGCGCCGCTTCGACCGTCACCATGGCGATGACGCCCGAAGCGGCGGTCCGGGTGATGGCTTCGGCCGAACTCGGCGCGATCGTCGCGGTGATCCGCTGAGCTCCACACCGAAGGCCGCACCATTCATTAGCCCATCAGGCGAGGTTCACCGTCGTTCGTTGAACACAGCCCAATGCGGCGGCAACTCGTTCAGGATGCGCTTGTCGTCGTCGGCCTCACGCTGGCGTTCGGTCATCATGTCCGAAGGCTCCAGCTTGACGCCGTCCGCGTCGAACCGTTCGGTACCCTCACGCACGACGCGCTTGTGCTTGCGCGGCGTGCGACGGGTGGACGAATACTCGCTCATTGCACCTCCCGGTAGATCTCGCCGACCTTGGCGACGATGCGGTCGACTTCCTTCTCGGGGTTGACGAACGAGCCGACGCTCCACACGGTCACGACCGACCAGCCGAGGACCATGAGGTCGGCGGCGAGCATGCGGTGGCGTTCGCGCGTCGACTGGATGGACATGTATCCGGCGTCGTCGGTGAGCACGGCGAGCGCGAACGGCTTGTCCTTGAGTCCGACGGCCATCGGGATGGTCAGACCGTTGTCGTAGCCGTAGTCGATGGCGACGTCGAGCCCGCGGGCACGGATGCGGTCGGCGAGATCGTTGAACAGCGTGTTGTTGCCGGATTCGCGGCGCGACGGCAGGGCCGGCTCGTCGGGCAGATGCTCCGCCCACGTCAGCAACGTCTTGAGGAGCTTCACGCCCGGCGTGTGGATGCGCTCGTCCTCCATCTCGTCGGAGGTGAACGCGGCCACGATGTCGACGTGATGATCGGCGAGCGCGAGCGCGTCGAGCAGCATGCCGCGACCGCCCATGTCCTCCAGCGCGCCGAACTGCTGGAGCAGGCGCCCGTGCGCGGTCTTCGCGTAGCACATCGAGAGAATCACGTCGGTGGCGCGGGCGCCGGCGACCTCGCGGATGCCGACGAGGCGCACGTGGCGCAGGAAGCTGTTCATCGACTTGTCCTTGGCGGCGAGCGCCTTGAGCTCGGCGCCAAGGCGCACGCGGAACACGTCGGTGAGCGAGACGACGGTGAGCAGGTAGCTGGCGGGCACGATGGTGAACGAGCGCGCGCGTTCGGTGATGAGCCGCACCACCTCGTCGATCTCCTGCTGGCTGGATTCGACCAGTCCGGTGGCGAACACGGGCGTGCCGGTCGCCTCGATCTTGTGGTAGGCGATGTGGCCGCGCGCGCCGTCGGTGCATGCGTCGTAGCGGATGGCGCCGTAGCCTTCGGATTCGAGGAACGCGCCGAGTCGCGGCGCACGGCGCACCGGATGCGACTTCACTTCGACGACGGGCAGCGCGTCGATGAGACGCTTCAGTCCGGGGCAGGTGACGGTGCTGCGGTGGGCGATGATGACGATCTGCTTGACGCGCACGACGATGCTGAGCAGCTGGATGGCGGGAATGTGCGCGCACGCGTCGATGATGGCGACATCGGCGAGCGGCTTCGGCTCGGTGAGCGAGGCGAGCGTGTCCGGCGTGGCCATGAGGATCGGCTTGGCGGCGGCGAGAATCTCCGCGTGGTCGCGGCGGATGCGGTCGAGCGACTGGTGCCCACGTCCGGCGAGCTTCGTGTGCAGCAGGTTCGCCTCCTGAGTGCGGGCGAACAGCAGGTCGCACAGGCGGCGCATCGACTCCTGGGCGACCATCGGGCCGATGGAACGCACGTGTTCGACGTCGACCTGCTCGAAGCGTTCGGTAGCGTTGGCGAGCACAGAGCCGTCCTGGTTGGAGATGATCGGCGAGGAGCGGACGATGTCCTCGAACACGGTGGTCCACCAGGCGAGCTGGAGTTCGGCGCCCACGGCGGAGGAGAGCACGTGACGGTTGGAGAAGTCGGCGACGAGGTCGTTGAGTCCGACCGCCTGGAACTCCTGTTCGAGACGGCAGCGTTCAGGCAGGTCGTCGAGCGACTTGTGGTCGTCGTACAGGGCCTTGAGTCGGCTTTCCACCTCGTTGAAGTCACGCGATTCGAGTTCGCCGCCCTTCGGCGTGGTGTTGAGCACCGTGTCGAGCGCGGTCATGTCGCGCGACATGGTCTCCTGCGCGGTGATCATCTGGTCGAGTTTGGGCGGCAGGACCGGCCATCCGCCGTGCGGCACGAGCGAGCGCCACTGTTCGGACTGCTTCCTGACGATGACGAGCGCGGCGTGCAGATCCTCGACCTGGGCGCCGACGCGCAGCAGGGATTTCGCCTCGCGCGTGTGGCGGCGACGCTCCCAGAATCCCATCGTGGTGCCTTCCGCCTTGCGGTCGGCCTTCGATTTGGTCGCCTCGATCATCGAGTCGACGTCGCGTTCGAAGATCTCCGGCTGGAACACGTCGAGCACGCGACGCAGGTTCTTGAGCACGATGATCTGACGTGACCATTCGCGTGCCGTCGTGGGGACGGGGAATCCGCACGCCTGCACGGTGGAGGCGACGTGCTCGCGCACGGCGGGCAGCACCTTCTGCAGCAGGTCGACGACGCGCTGGTACGCGTCTACCGCATCCTGCTCGCTGGTGATGGTCGCCTTGTACCAAGCGGTGTCGTCGGGACCGATCGTGTATTCGCCGACTTCTGCGGCGCGTTCGAGCTTCGCCGTCCACTCGTCGATGTGCCCGGCGACACGTCGCGCCGTGTTCTCGGACAGGCGCACGTGCGTCGAGGGGTGGGTGGGGGCGACCGAGATCGCCGCTAGGTTCTGGATAGTCTGGTAGGCGGACACGCCCCACTTCTCACTCACCCCATGCAGGTCGCCGAGGTAGCGGGTCAGTCGGGAGCGCACGCCGACGAGCTCGTCGGCCAGCTGGTCGAAATGCTGCGTGGCGACGCCGGACTGGAATCCGACTGCGGTGATGAGCTGACGGTCGATGTCCGCGTTCGCGTGTTCGTCGGCGATGTCGAGCACCATGCCGGATGTCTCGTTGGCGCGCATGACCTGCATGAAACGGCGCTTCTGCTCGGCCACGCCGGGAGCGTACAGCACGGTGCGCCCGTTCATCACGCAGCGGGTGGCGATGGCCGCGGCCTGTTCGACCGTGTCCTTGCCGACGGCCCCGTCGACGGCCACGCTGTGGCCGGACGCGGCGAGCTGGGCCGCGTAGCGCACCGTGTTGTCGACGTCGCCGATCTCGTATTCGCTGTGCGGGTCGGCATCGAACGGACTGTAGTCGGGAATGGGGGCGTCGCGCAGCGTGGCGGCCGCCTCCTTGTCGCCGGCGAGCGCGTCGAGCAGCGTATTGCCGCTGGGGCCTTCACCCAACTGGTCGATGATGCGCTGCGTCTCGCTGAGAATCTGCGCCGACGGTTCCATGAAGCAGCCGAGGATGATGTGGCGCTCGATGTTGAAGTCGCCGACCGCGCCGTTCACGCGCTTCGTGATCTCGGTGAACACGGCGGAGGTCTCCGGTGTGCCGGACGCGTAGTGGGAGCCGTCGAACAGGTAGTCCTCGTCGAGGTCGATGCCGGCGTCGTGCATCGCGTCGACGAACGACGCGTTGAGCGTGACGGTGCCGGTGAACGTGATCGTCGACTGGCCGGGCGTGGGCGAGGAGACCGCCTGCACCGGGTACAGCAGCACCGGACGGGCGTTGCCATGCCACGTGGCGACGCCGACGACGAGCGATAGTTCGGCGACGCCGCTCACGCGCTTCTTGGCGGAACGGTCGTCAAGCACGCGGGTAAGGCGGCGTTCGGCGGCGCGCAGCATGCCGTTGTCGCGGAACAACGATTCGAGCGTGACGTGCCCGGAGGCGAACAGCTGGGCGATGCCCGACGGATGCGCGTGCGTCAGATCGAGCTGTGCGGCGAGCTGGTTGATGTCCTCCAACGGGGAAGGCACGAGGGACGACCGGTACTGGTCGTGCCACTGCCGCAGCCAATCGAGCGTGGGTTTCGTGGATGGTGCGCTCATCGATCCGCTCTCCTTCACTTTCCTACCGCTTCACGGTAATCCTGGTAGCCCACGTTGTGCGCGAGCGCCTCGTCGATGTCGGCGTCGCCCTGTGCGGCGAGCCAGGCATACAGGTCGTCGTACAGTGCGGGGTTCATCGCGAGGAACGGCAGCAGCTCCGCATGACGGGCCATTTCGAACTGGAGGGTCATGTCGGTGGTGTGGCGGGCGTCCTCGGAGGTAAGCCCGTCCACTTCGACCATCGGGGTCTGCGGCTTGTCGAATTCGCCTTTGGAGACTTTGTCGAACACGGACCCCGGTTCGAAGGCTGGCGTGTAGACGCCGGTCGCGTCGTCTTCGAGCTGATCGTCCACGGTCGACGTCGCGGCGACGGTTCCCGCGCCGGTGTCCAACGGCTTGAACGTGACGGCATCCGGCTGCGCGGCGGCAGGCTCCTGCGCGATGGCTGCCGGTTGCGCGGCAACAGGCTGCTGCACGACGGCCGCCGGTTGCGCGGCGGGAAGCTCGACCCGCGGTTTGGCGGCGGGAAGCGCCACCTGCGGGGCGGTGCCGCGGGCCGCGCCGACGACGATCGGCGTGGCCGTGTCGGCGTTCGGCGCGGATTGCGCCGGAACGGATTGCGCGGGCGTTTCGGCCGGCTTGTTCATCGCGTCGACGAACAGGTTGCGCGGCAGACCCGGGTCGATGGCCTTGACGACGTGCAACGGCACCGAATCGGCGGGAGGCTCGACCACGACCGTCTCGGCAGCGGCGGTCTCGCCCTCCTGTGCGACGGCAGGCGACGGCGTGACAGGCAGATCAGTGCGGGAGTCCGCTTCGGAGAACACGATCGGCGGCTTGTCGTCATCGTCCTGGAGTTCGGCGGCGGACGTGACCTGCGCGAACGTGAGCGGCTCGATGTCGTCGGCGATACGGTCGAGTGGCGATGCGGGAGCGGCGTGACGGGCGTGCTGCGCGTTGAAGACGGCCGTGGGCTCGCCGGCACGCAGGTCGAGGATCTCGTCGACGGACATGTCCGCCGCATCAGGCTCCTGACGGACCGTCGTGGCCGTGGAATAGTCGAACAGGTTCGGAATCACGGGCTCGGGCGTCGTATCCGGTTCGATACGCACGAAATCGACCGGCACGTCGCCGAACTGGATGCGCATCGGCGAGACGGGCAGCGGCACGTCACGTCCGGCGGGCAGCCGCATGAGCTCCGCCTTCTCGTTCACCACATAGGAACCGTTCGTCGAGTTCAGGTCGCGCAGCACCGCGCTGCCGTCCGTCGACACGCTGAACCGTGCGTGACGCTTCGACATGGATTTGGTCGAATCGTCGATCTCCAGACGCGCGATACCCTCATCCGGCAGCGGCCGGAGCGGTTTGCGGCCGATTTCCAGGCTTTCGCCCGGACGCACGTTCACCTGGTCCCCGCCGACGACCTTCAATCGCCACTGGCTCGCCGTCTGCTCACTCACCGCGCGGCCTTCCTTTCTGATGATTTCACGCACTATTTCCTATTGTGTCATGCCCCGATGCATTTGTTCGCATTATCGTCCGACGAATCGACAGAATCTCTGCGAGCGTTCCGCCGGAAATACGGGAGACCCCGCACCCATCGAAACGGATGCGGGGTCTCCTGCACGAAGAAACGTGCGAAGCTGGTAATGAGCGGCCTTCCCGACCGCGTGCATTACTTGAGCTCGACGGAAGCGCCAGCGGCCTCGAGCTGCTCCTTGGCCTTCTCGGCGTCTTCCTTCTTGGCCTTCTCGAGGACGGCCTTCGGAGCGCCGTCGACGAGGGCCTTGGCCTCGGCGAGGCCCAGGTTGGTGATGGCGCGGACGGCCTTGATGACCTGGATCTTCTTGTCGCCAACGGCGGAGAGGATGACGTCGAACTCGTCCTTCTCCTCCTCGGCCGGAGCGGCGGCACCGGCAACGGCGGCAACGGCGGCGACCGGGGCGGCAGCCTCGACGTCGAACTTCTCCTCGAAGGCCTTGACGAACTCGGAGAGCTCGACCAGGGTCATCTCGCCGAAGGCTTCCAGCAGCTCATCGTTGGTGTACTTAGCCATTATGGCTTCCTTTCGATTGTTGGCGACGAACTGAATTGAAGAGGTGTGTCCGTCACCTAAAACTTGGTTGCTTTTCAGTTATGACCGTTCGATTCACGCGACGGGGACGAACCCCTGCCACGACGGAATCAGGCGGCCTTCTCCTGCTTCTCGCGCAGCGCATCGATCGTACGCACGGCCTTGGTCGGCAGAGCGTTGAACAGGTACGCGGCCTTGGACATCGTAGCCTTGATGTCGCCGGCGAACTCGGCGAGCAGCTGCGGGCGGGACTTGAGATCCGCCAGCTTGGTGGCGCCTTCAGCGTCGTAGACGGTGCCATCGGCATAGCCGCCCTTGATGATGAGGGCTTTGTTCTCCTTGGCGAAGTCACGGATGGTCTTCGCAGCCTCAATGAAGTCGCCCTTCACGAAGGTGATGGCGGTCGGGCCGGCGAGAATCTCGTCGAGACCCTCGATGCCCGCTTCCTTGGCGGCGATGCGTGCCAGCGTGTTCTTTGCCACAGTGTAGGAAGTATCGCGGCCTAGCTTCTCACGCAGATCGGAAATCTGCGGAACGGTAAGCCCGCGGTACTCGGTCAGGTAGACCGCGTCAGCATCACGGAACTGAGCCGTAAGCTGAGCGACCACCGCTTCCTTTTCGGGCCTCTTCATGGCGTTCCTTCCTAAGTCGGCCGTTGACCTGAGGTTCGGAACGTCTCACCGGGCAATAAAAAAGCCCTGCGCGCAGGCAGAGCAACATAAGGCCGTTTCCGGCGCACCCGTAAATGGGCTTATATCTCTCAACCTGCGTTGGCTCGGCATGCCGAACTTCGGCAGATGCGATTGCACGCACCTGCAACCAACGGTCTGTGGTTTACGAGTGGATAAGTTACGTGGAGCGGCGGACATATAAGGACGCGGCGTGTCGCCGCGACAATTCCCTGCCTCACGACTGCCGCCGCTCGGCCAAGCCTACGGACGCTCCACCGGACCGTCCGCCACACGGCCCGGCAGCGTGTCGCCGCGACAATTCCCTGCCTCACGACTGCCGCCAGCAGGAAATGGCCCTGCAGGATCTTCCCACGCTCCCGCTGGCGGGAGCTGGCCGCCGCAGGCGGACTGAGGGTGGTATCCCTCGTGCGTCGAGACCACCCCCAGTCGGCTCCGCCGACAGCCCCCGCCAGCGGGGGCGAGAGCATCATGGTGCCACCTGCGACCCTGTCTCACGGCCGCCGGCGACGGGAGGGCGAGACTACAGCGTGGCGGCGTATTGGGCGACGGAGGCGGAGACCTCCTTGAGGTAGTCGAGGGAACGACGCCAGTGACCGGGGACCTCGATCGAATGGTTCGCATCCGGATATTCGTGCACATGCGGGGTGAGCGCGTTCGCGCGCGCACGATCGTAGAACGGGTCGGCGGTGCCGGCGCACACGAGCGGCGCCGGACCGGGATAACGCGACGTGCGCCACCGTTCCAACTCCGCCTCGCCGCCTGCGAGACCCGCGGCGTCCTCGTGCAGCACGGCCTTCGCAACCTCGACGGTCGGCGCATCCGGTTCGCCCATGATGTCGTCGCCGACGCGCGGCACCGGAATCACACGCGCGGACGGATCGAAGTCCGCGTGATGCAGGACCGGCGTCAACAGTACGAACGGCAGACCGAACGTCGTGGCGACATGCGGATAGGTCATTGTCGTCAGCGACTTGCCGATCAGCAGCAGTCGGGAGGTGCGCGGCGGCATGTCACCCGCGGCGACGGTTGTGACGGCCGCACTGTCGGTTGCGTCGTCGTAGACCGATGTGACCGTGGCCGTGGCCGTCCGGACCGATTCATCCGCGTTCGCCGCCTCCGCGCGCGCCGACGCCACCCACGCGTCGATCGCCTCGTTCAATACCGGAATCACCGTCGACAGATCGTCCGACGCATGGGCCACGTTCATGCGGTCGACGCGCCAACCGTTCTCCACCAACGCCTGGGCCGACCAGTACAGCAACGGGCGATCGCAGTTGTAGCCGGTGCCCGGCATAAGCAGCACACGTCCGCGCTCGGCTCCCGGCCTGACCGTGTTCTTCTTCCACGCGCGAATCGACACTTCGACCGGCTGCTTGCCCATATCCATTCCCTTCATCCGCTGGTCGGACATCCGTCCATCATCCGTCACACAGTCTACGCCGCGACCGCCCACGTCGAACCGGTGCAATGCGTCCGCGATATAATCGGCCACGGTTTTGCCAACCATTCCAAGGAAAGAAGAGAATATGGAGAAGTTCTTCCATCTGAAGGAGAACGGCACGACCGTCTCGACCGAGATCCTGGCCGGTCTGACCACGTTCTTCGCGATGGCGTACATCATCGTCGTCAACCCGCAGATCCTGTCGTCCACGGGCATGCCGTGGGGCGGCGTCTTCCTCGCCACGATCATCGCGGCGATCATCGGCACGCTCGTCATGGGCCTGTTCGCCAACGTGCCGTACGCGCAGGCGGCCGGCATGGGCCTCAACGCGTTCTTCACGTACACCGTCTGCTTCGGCCTCGGATTCACGTGGCAGGAGACGCTGTGCATGGTGTTCCTGTGCGGCCTGATCAACATCCTCATCACCGTCACGAAGATCCGCAAGATGATCATCATGGCGATCCCCGAGCAGCTGCAGCAGGCGATCGGCGGCGGCATCGGCCTGTTCGTCGCCTACGTGGGCATGCTCAACGTCGGCCTCATCACCTTCACCCCGAAGGACACGAAGGCCGCCGGCAAGGGTCTCGCCACCGCCGCCACCCCGGGCCTCGCCACGTTCAACAGCCCGGTGCTGTGGGTGTTCCTCATCGGCCTGCTGCTCGCCGTCGTGTTCACCGTGATGAAGGTCAAGGGCGGCATGCTGCTGGCCATCATCATCACCACGATCGTCGGCATCCCGTTCGGCGTGACCAACTTCGGCTCCGCCCAGTCCCTGTCGCAGACGTTCTCCGAGCTGCCGACCACGTTCGGCGCGATCTTCACGCCCGAAGGCTTCCCGGCGCTCTTCTCCGATCCGGCGCGACTCCCGCTCGTGATCGTCACGATCTTCGCGTTCTCCATGTCCGACACGTTCGACACGCTCGGCACGTTCCTCGGCACCGGCCGCCGCACCGGCATCTTCTCCCTTGAGGACGAGAAGGCGCTGGAGAACGGCTCCGGATTCTCCTCGAAGATGGACAAGGCCCTGTTCGCCGACTCGATCGCCACCTCCATCGGCGCGATCTGCGGCACTTCGAACACCACCACCTACGTGGAGTCCTCCGCGGGCATCGCCGCGGGCGGCCGCACCGGCCTGACCTCCGTGGTCGTGTCCATCTGCTTCGCGCTGTCCATCTTCTTCGCGCCGGTCATCTCCGCCGTGCCGTCCGCCGCGACCGCCGGCGTGCTGGTCATCGTCGGCTGCATGATGGCCGCCTCCCTCAAGGAGATCGACTGGACGAACATCGACGAGGCGATCCCGGCGTTCTTCGCCACCGCGTTCATGGCGTTCTCCTACTCCATCTCCTACGGCATCGCCGGCGGCTTCATCATGTACTGCCTGGTGAAGACCTGCAAGGGCAAGGCCAAGGATGTCCACCCGATCATCTGGATCGTGGCCGCGCTGTTCATCATCGACTTCGTGTGCATGGCGATCCTGTGATTTCGTGCGTCCCATGTGATCTTGTGATCGCGTGACACCAAAAGGACCCCGCCCATTTTGATGGACGAGGTCCTTTTTTCATGGATGCCCGGCTGGTTGTGTACCCGCCGGTTGCGTACCCGACGGTTGTACACCGACCGGTTGCGTACCCGCCGGTTGAGTACCCGCCGGTTGCATACCCGCCAGTTGCATACCGATCGGTTATGTACTGTACGGTTGCGTACCCTCTTCCGGCTCGCACCCGCCGGTCTCGCACCCTCTTCCGGGCACACCCCCGTACATTTCACCCGTTATCCCCGATGTACAGCGTTAAATGGACGTTTTAACCCCCTTAAAACGTCCATTTAACGCTGGTGAAAGCGGATTCCGGGGGTTTGGTACGGGGCAGGGGGGCCTTCATCACCTCCAGCCGGCGAACAAGAAACACAACCTCGCCACGACACCACCCTCCGACGCTACGCGCCACCTCCCGCCAGCGGGAGGAAAACACACGAGAGCCGGCTCATGCGCATCATCTCCCGACATCATCTCCCGCTAGCGGGAGGAAAACGCACGACACCACCAACGCGAAACCACCCTCCGACGCTACGCGCCACCTCCCGCCAGCGGGAGGAAAACACACGAGAGCCGGCTCAGCGCATCATCTCCCGAACCACCCTCCAGCGCTACTCGCCACATCACACCAACGGGAGGAAAACGCACGACACCACCAACACGAAACCACCCTCCGGCGCTACGCGCCACCTCCCGCCGGCGGGAGGAAAACACACGAGAGCCGGCTCATGCGCATCACCTCCCGACATCACCTCCCGCCAGCGGGAGGAAAACGCACGACACCACACGGAACCACACGGAACCTCGCAGGAAACGGGAAAAGCCCCGCCGAAGCGGGGCTTTTCCTTGACATGGGGCGACGGCGTATCCGTCGCGCGATCAGCCGAAACGGCCGGAGATGTAGCGCTCGGCCTCTTCGTTCTGGGGGTTGTTGAACATCGTGGTGGTGTCCGCGAAGTACTCCAGATGACCGGGCTCGCCGACGGCCTTCAGGTTGAAGAACGCGGTGAAGTCGGCGATACGGGCGGCCTGCTGCATGTTGTGGGTGACGATGACGATGGTGTAGTCGTCCTTGAGCTCGTTGATCAGATCCTCGACGGCCAGGGTCGAGATCGGGTCGAGGGCGGAGCACGGCTCGTCCATCAGCACGACCTGCGGGTGGACGGCCACGGCGCGGGCGATGCACAGACGCTGCTGCTGACCACCGGACAGACCGATGCCCGGGTTGTCGAGACGGTCCTTGACCTCGTTCCACAGGTTGGCGCCGCGCAGGGCCCACTCGACGAGGTCGTCGGCGTCGGACTTGTTGAGGTGCTTGTTGTTCAGACGCACGCCGGCGAGCACGTTCTCGCGGATGGACATGGTCGGGAACGGGTTCGGGCGCTGGAAGACCATGCCGACGTCACGGCGGACGGAGACCGGATCCACGTCCTTGTCGTAGAGGTTCTTGCCTTCGAGCAGGACCTCGCCCTCGACGTGGGCGCCGGGGATGAGCTCGTGCATGCGGTCCAGGGTGCGCAGCACGGTGGACTTGCCGCAGCCGGACGGCCCGATGAACGCGGTCACCTTGTTCGGCTCGATGTTGATGTTCACATCTTCGACGGCGAGGAAGTCGCCGTAGTAGATGTTCTCGTGGTTGACGTCAATGCGTTGTCCCATGATGTTTCCTTTTGATTCCTATGTAATGCGGTGTCGTCTGTATTGCGATGCGTCAGCGTCCGGTCTTGACGGCGAAGACCTTCGCCACGAGACGGCCGATGAGGTTGAGGAGCAGCACGATGATGATCAGCACGAGGGCGGCGGCCCAGGCGCGTTCCATCGGGATGGTCGGCACGCAGGCCGAAGTCGCGTTGACCGGGCAGTTCGCGTTGAGCTTCGAATACTCCTGGTAGACGAACACCGGCAGGGTGGTCATCTGGCCGGAGAACAGGTTCACGTTGGTGCTGGAGATGTAGCCGGCGGTCATGAGCAGCGGGGCGGTTTCGCCGATCACTCGCGCGATGGCGAGGATGCAGCCGGAGACGATGCCCGGTAGGGCGGTCCTGAGCACGATCTTGGTGATCGTGCGCTGCTTGGTGACGCCGAGGGCCAGCGAGGCCTCGCGCAGGTCGTTCGGGACGATCTTGAGCATCTCCTCGCAGGACTTGACGACGGTCGGCAGCATAAGCAGCGACAGTGCGACGGAACCTTCGAAGCCGTTGATGGTACCGGGACCGAACACGATGGTGAACATCGAGAAGGCGAACAGGCCGGCGACGATGGACGGGATGCCGCTCATCACGTCGACGAGCAGGGAGATCGTCATGGCGAGTTTGCCGCCGTGCGCGTATTCGACGAGGTACACGGCGCACATGATGCCGATCGGGATGGAGATGACCATGGCGCCGCCGGTGATCTCCAGCGTGCCGATGATCGCGTGGAGCACGCCGCCGTAGCCGCCGGACGGGGTCGGGTTGCCGCCGACCACGCCGGTCATGTTGTAGGACAGGAAGTTGAGGTTGAGTCGCTTCAGACCGTTGACGATGGTCGTCCACAGCACGGAGATCAGCGGCAGGCAGGCGATGACGAAGGCCAGGCCGATGAGGCCGGTCATGAAGTAGTCCTTGCGCTTGCGGGCGTTCTCCGAGGAGCGGGTGGGACGGAACTTGTCGAAGTCGATGACGGGCGCGCCGTCGAGGTTCTTCTTCTTGGTCGCGGTTGCTTCAGCCATCAGACGCTCGCTTTCTCGGTGATCTTACGGGCGGCGTAGTTGACCACGAACGTGATGAGGAACAGGATGAGACCGGTTCCGATCAGCGTGGAGACGCCCAGATCGTTCGCTTCGGGGTACTGCGCGGCGATGTTCGCGGCGATGGTCTGGTTCTGCGAGGCCTGCAGCAGCTTGATGGAGTAGGTGAGGCCCGGGGACAGAATCATCAACACGGCCATGGTCTCGCCGAGGGCGCGGCCGAGGGCCAGCATGGAGGCGGACACGATGCCGGACTTGCCGAACGGCAGCACGGCCAGCTTGATCATCTCCCACTTGGTGGCGCCCAGGCCGTAGGCGGCTTCCTGCTGGAGGGTCGGGGTCTGGAGGAAGATGTCGCGCGACATGGACGTGATGATCGGCAGCACCATGACGGCGAGGACGACGGCCACGGTGGCGACGGTGCGCTGCGGGTTGGCGGCGGGGCCGGCGAACAGCGGAATCCAGCCGAGGTAGTGCGCCACCCAGTTCCAGAACGGGTAGATGGCGGGCACGAGAATCAGGCCGCCCCACAGACCGTAGATGACGGAGGGGATGGCGGCGAGCAGGTCGACCACGTAGCTCAGGGCCGTGGCGATCTTCTTCGGCGCGTAGTGCGAGATGAACAGCGCGATGCCGATCGAGATGAAGAACGCGATCAGCAGGGCGAGGATGGAGACGAGCACGGTGCCGAAGAGCAGCGGGAGCACGTAGCCCCAGAAGCTGTCGGTCTTGCCGCCGGTGAAGCTTGAGATGGTGGCGCTGTTGGCGGACTGGTCGCCGCCGATGAGCGGCCACGCGCGGAAGAAGAGGAACAGGAACACGGCGGCCAGCACGACGAGGATCAGGATGCCGCAGGCATACGCGATGCCTTTGAACACCTTGTCCGCCGTTTTGCCGCCGGCCGGCTGCATGACCGGTGTGTCTTGCGAACTCACGGATTCTCCTTAGTGGAAAGTGGTGCGTTGTGCGGGTGATGAGGCTTGGCGGGCGGCGTTCTTCGGCGTTGTCGGAACCGGCTGTGAGCCGCAGCCGTTCGCACGACTGCGGCTCACAGATTCGGATTGTTCAGTTTGCCGATGTCCGTTCGCCCGGACCGGATGGCCGGGCCTCGGTCATCACTTGGTCTTGATGGCTTCGATCGACTTGGTGATCTTGTCGGTCAGGCTGGACGGCAGCGGGGCGGAGCCGGCGGCGTCCTGGGCGGCCTTCTGGCCGTCGGAGGAGGTGATGTAGGTCAGCCAGGCCTTCGCGAACTCGCCCTGCTTGGCATCCTTGTAGGCCGGGCAGACGATGGCGTAGGAGACGAGGACGATCGGGTAGGCGCCCTTGGCGGTGGTCTCGTGGTTGATCTTCACGACCACGCGGTTGTCGCCCTTGGCGGAGGAGTCGAGATCGGAATCCTCGATGACCTTGGAACCGGCCTCGGCGGAGATCTCGTTGTAGGAGTCGCCGACCTTCACGGCGACGGTGCCGAGCTTGCCGACCTGGGAGAAGTCGGCGTAGCCGATGGTGCCGTCGGCCTGCTGCACGGTGGAGATCACGCCCGAAGTGCCCTTGGCGCCCTGGCCGACGGAGTTCGGCCAGTTCTCGGACAGGTCGTAGCTCCAGTCGTTCGGGGCGGCGTCCTTGAAGTAGGAGACGAAGTTCTGCGTGGTGCCGGACTTGTCGGAACGGTGCACGACGGTGATCGGGGTGTCAGGCAGCTTGAGGTCGCTGTTCTGATCGGCGATGGCCGGATCGTTCCAGGAGGTGATCTTGCCGTCGAAGATCTTCGCAATCGTGGAGGCGTCCAGGTTGATGTGCTTGCCCGCGTCGGACACGCCCTTGAGGTTGAAGACCACGGCGATCGGGGAGATGTAGACCGGCACGTCGAAGGCGGCGCCGGAGGCGCAGACTTCCTTGGACTGGGAGACCTCGTCGTCGGACAGGGCCTTGTCGGAGCCGGCCCACGCGGTGGCGCCGGTCAGGAAGGTGGAGACGCCCGCGCCGGAACCGGACGGGTTGTAGGCGATCTTGGCGTCCGGGTTGTTGCCCTGGAAGCCGGCGATCCACGCTTCGACGGCGGCCTGCTGGGAGGAGGCGCCGGCGCCCTGGAAGTCACCGGAGATGGGCTCGGACTTGGTGGCGGAGCTGGAACCGCCGTCGGGCGTGGAAGCGGTGTTGTCGCCGCAGGCCGCGAGGCCGGCCAGCATCACGATGCCGGACAGGGCGGCAATGGAGCGAACGAGGATGTTCTTACGCATTGTTTCTTTTCCCTCTATCACTTGCAAGAGGCGATCCGGATGCGGTGTGGAGGCTCGCTCCGAATCGTCCGTCATTTCTTGACATCTCCAAGATTAGAGGCGACGAGGGGGCCCGCCCGCCGAAACCGGTGAACGGACGATGAACAATCCGCAATCAATGCCTACGTCGTTTTCGGCCCCAAAACGTAGTCGGCTCCCTTGCGGCGTGAAAGCCGACAGGGAGCCTGATAAAAGCCGAAGCCGTGAAATGGAGAACCCGGTGGGTTCTCCGTAGGCTGAGGGGATGGCGAACGCCATCCAAGACAACTCGCGCGTGACGAAGTCACGCGGCCGGCTGAGCCGTGAAGCAAACGGTCCGGTGAACCGTTTGTAGGCGAAGGCCCGCCGACAGGCGGGCAAGACAACTCGCGCGTGACGAAGTCACGCGGCCGGCCGAAGCCGTGAAACGGAGAACCCGGTGGGTTCTCCGTAGGCTGAGGGGATGGCGAACGCCATCCAAAACGACTCGCGCGTGACCGCAGGTCACGCGGCCGGCTTGTCGATCTTGTAGCCGAGACCGCGCACGGTGGTGAGGTACTTGGGGTGGCTCGGATCCTCCTCGATTTTCGCGCGCACGCGCTTGACGTGCACGTCGAGGGTCTTCGTGTCGCCCACGTAATCGGAGCCCCAGATGCGGTCGATGAGCTGGTGACGGGTCATGACGCGGCCCTTGTTCTGCAGCAGGTATTCGAGCAGTTCGAATTCCTTGAGCGGGAAGAACACGTTCTCGCCGCGCACGGTGACCTGGTGCTGGCCGACCTGCATGGCGATGTCGCCGCACACGAGCGGCAGGTCGTCGCCTGCGCCCGCGCCGTCGCCCGCGCCGGACGGCTGCTGGTTGCGACGCATGACGGCGCGGATGCGCGCGAGCAGCTCGCGGAACGAGTACGGCTTGGTCACATAGTCGTCGGCGCCGATCTCGAGACCGACGACCTTGTCGATCTCGGCGGACTTGGCGGTGAGCATGATGATCGGGACGCGGCTCTGTTCGCGGATGCGGCGGCACAGCGCGGTGCCGTCGATGCCGGGGAGCATGAGGTCGAGCAGCACGAAGTCGATGCCGCCCTTGGTGAACAGTTCGAGCCCCTCCTCGCCGGTCGCGGCCGCGGAGACGTCGTATCCTTCCCGCGTAAGCTGGTACACCAGCGGTTCCCTGTAGGATTCCTCGTCTTCCACGATGAGAATGCGCGTCATGATCACCTTTCCCTGTTTCGTTACGTGGACAATCCTAGTCGTTCGTCCACGGTTCATCCCTCGCTAATCTCGACTACGTAACCGCTACCGCGCGGTCTCCGCACCATCGTCTTCCTCATGCGGAATCATCACGGTATCTTCGTCGTCGGCTACGTTGCTTTCGACGTCCGGGGCGCCGTCGAGCGGCGTCTGGTCGGCGTCGAGCGGCAGTTCGATGGTGAACGTGGACCCCTCCCCCTCATGCGACCATACGGACACGGTGCCGCCGCAGTCGGCGACGCAGTGCTTGACGATGGCGAGGCCGAGGCCGGTGCCGCCGGTGGCGCGTGAGCGGGCCGGATCGACCCGGTAGAACCGTTCGAAGATGCGGTCGATGGATTCGGCGGGGATGCCGATGCCCTGATCGATGACGCGGATGCGCACCTTGCCGTCGCGCGCGCCCACGGCGACGCGCACGGTGGTGTGTTCGGGCGAATAGTGGATCGCGTTCTCGACGAGGTTCTTCACGGCGGTGGTGATCGCGTCCTCATCGCACGAGACGATCGCGTCCCGCTCCCCCGCCTCGGGCGCGTCGGTCGGCACCTGCACGCCGTCATAGTGCAGTTCGAGCGCGATATGCCGCCCGTCGGCCTGCACCTGGTTCTCGGCGATGGCCTTGCGCGAGACGGCGAGCACGCCGAGACGCTTCGGGTCGAGCACGCCGGTCGCGTCCTGCGCCTTCTGCAGGTCGATGAGACGGTGGACGAGTTCGGTGAGCCGCGTCGACTCCTTGGAGACGCGTCCGGCGAAATAGCGCACGGCGTCCGGATCGTCGGCGGCGTCGCCGATCGTCTCGGCGAGCAGGGAGATCGCGCCGGCCGGCGTCTTCAGTTCGTGCGAGACGTTCGTCATGAAGTCGCGTCGCATCGCCTCGAAACGGCGCTGCTCGCTCATGTCGCTGATGAGGACCGCGTACAGGTCGTCGCCGATCGCGCTCACTCTGAGCTTCAGATAGCGGATGTTCGACGGCATCGCCTTGCCGGCCTCGACGCCGCGTCCGGACTCGCCGTTCGCGCCGGCGAGCGTGCGCACGCCGTCGAGAGGCAGTTCGATCTCGCGTTCGCGCGTCACGCCGTCCGCGGCGACGCGCGCGAGGATGCCGAGCGCATCCTCGTCCGCGAGATGCCGCGACTCGTTGAGCCTGAATACGGCGGCGTCATCGGTCATGTATCGGATGTCGCCTTCGCCGTCGACGAGAATCACCGCTTCGGGAATCGCCGTGACGAACGCCTCCTCGCGCGCACGCACCGACGGTTCACCGCCGAACAGCACGTCGTCGGGGTCGAGCGGGGCGGCGACGTGCGGGCGCGTCTCGCGCCCCACGCGCTCGCCGCGCTCCATGCCGTCACGCCAGGCGGCGACCGCCGCCACGAGCGCGACGAGCGCGACCAGAACGAGCACCTGCCACCAGACCATGTCCCACCTCACAGACGGACGCCGGCGGGCGCACGACGGAACGTCACCACGCCCGCCGGGTGAAAACGTTTGCCTCTCCAGACTAGCGGGAGAACATGTAGGAGTCACGCCGGACTACGTAAGTTCAGCGGATGTTCACCTTCCGTCGGCGCGAGGCGTGCGCGACGCGCGTCACATGCGACGCAGCATGTCGACGACGAGGCGCGCGGCGGTGTCCGCGTACTCGGAGATGTCGAACTCCTTGAACACCTCGTAGTCGGTGTCCGCGTTGTCGGACAGGGCGCGGATGACGAGCGCGGGCACGTCGTTGCGCGCGGCGACCTGCGCGACCGCGGCACCCTCCATCTCGACGGCGTCGGCGCCCGTGTCGTGGATGATCTGCTCGACCTTGCGCGGATCGTCGACGAAATAATTGCCGGAGGCGATGATGCCGGTGATGTGCTTGGTGCCGGCAGCGTCGAGCGCCTCGTCGGCGATGTGGAGCAGATGGTCGTCGGAGTGGAATTCGGTGACGGGCATGTCCGGCGTGCCGGGCTTCCACTGGCCGACGAGACGCATGTCGGTGTCGAGGAAGCGCAGCGTGCCACCGAGCACGACGTCGTTGACGTGCAGTTCACGGTTGAGGTTGCCGGCGATGCCGGAGAAGATCACGGCGTCGGGTGCGTATGTGCTGATGAGATGCTGCGTGGTCGCGGCGGCGGCGACGAGACCCATGCCGCCCACGGTGGCGACGACGGCGAGCTCCTCGCCCTTGTTCGTGGCGATCGTGCCACGCGTGACGTCGAGGCTGGCGGCGTGGTCGTGCGCGACGTGGTCGAGGGCGGCGGCGATGAGCGCCACCTCCTCGTCCAGCGCGCCGATGATCGCGATGGTCCTAGTGGCGGATGCCGTCGTGGCGGGTGCCGTGTGCTTGCCGGTCATACGAAATCTCCCCTATGCTCGATGTGCGTTTCCGCAACCGAGCATAGGGGAGCTCATGGTCAGACGTTGGACCGGTGCCGGCGCGACGTCAACGCCAACGTCGCGTGGCGACCGCCTCGGCGAGTTCGCGCAGCAGGGATTCCGTGTCCTCCCAGCTCAGGCACTTGTCGGTGATCGACTTGCCGTAGACGAGCTGGCTGAGCGGCGCCGCCGGCTGGTTGCCGCCTTCGATGAAGCTCTCCATCATCACGCCGGTGATGCCCTGCTCGCCGGAAGCGATGCGCGCGGCGATCTCACGCACGACCTCGGCCTGACGGTGCTCGTCCTTGCCGGAGTTGCCGTGCGAGCAGTCGACGATGAGCCCGTGCGCGGCCGCGGA
Source organism: Bifidobacterium sp. LH_417 (assembly GCF_056357035.1). Classification (NCBI taxonomy): domain Bacteria; kingdom Bacillati; phylum Actinomycetota; class Actinomycetes; order Bifidobacteriales; family Bifidobacteriaceae; genus Bifidobacterium; species Bifidobacterium sp. LH_417. The sequence continues at coordinate 30,606 of NZ_JBKEVI010000014.1, read as the reverse complement.
CTCGGCGGGCATGCGGCCGCGGATCGTCTCCAACGCCGCCGCGATGTCCTCACGCGAGTAGTTGGGGCCGGAGCTGGCGCCGCGCAGCACGACGTGACAGTCCGGGTTGCCGAGCGTCTTGACGACGGCCGCACGACCCAGATGGTCGATACCGAAGAACGTGTGCTGCTGCGCGGCCGCGAAGCAGGAGTCGGACGCCGCCTTGACCGAGCCGTCGGTCGCGTTCTTGAAGCCGATCGGCATCGACAGGCCGCTGGCGAGCTGGCGGTGCACCTGGCTTTCGGTGTTGCGCGCGCCGATCGCGCCCCAGCTGACCGCGTCCGCGATGAACTGCGGGCTGGTCGGCTCGAGGAACTCGGTGGCGGCGGCGAGCCCCTCGTCCAGCACGCCGAGCAGCGTGCGACGGGCGAGCAGCAGGCCCTTGCGGATGTTGCACGAGCCGTCGATGTCCGGATCGTTGATGAGACCCTTCCAGCCGACCGTGGTGCGCGGCTTCTCGAAGTACACGCGCATCACGATGAGCAGTTCGCCGCCGAGCTCGTCCTTGAGCTTGGCGAGGCGACGCGCATAGTCGAGCGCCGCAGCCGGATCGTGCACCGAGCACGGTCCGACGACGACGAGCAGACGGTCGTCCTGCCCGTACAGGCAGGCGCGGATCTCGTCGCGCGAATAGGCGACAAGGTCCCGCGCCTCGGGCGTGAGCGGCAGGTCGCCGAGCACCTGCGCCGGCGTGGGCAGCACCTCGAATTCGAGGACGCGGCGGTTCACGATGCGGCTGACGCCCACCTGGTCCTCCCAGCGGGGCACATCGGTGGCGACCAGCGGGTTCTTGCCCGCGTCCATCGCCTCACGGATGGCCTTGAGATCCTCCGGCTTGTTCAACGGCTGCTGCTGCATGACGTCATTCTCTCCCTATGCTTGTCTATCCAGCCCCCAAGCATAGCGGATGGCCGCGGTGCCGCCGTACGTGGCCGCCGCCGGACCGTCACCGGCGACTGCCGGACACCTTCGCCCCCAGCGCGGCCAGTCCACCCGCCGCGGCGAGCAGCACCGCCACGACGGCCGCCGTGACGCCCACGCCCGTTGTGGACAATGATGACGCGGCCCGTCGTGCGACGGGCACGGTAGTGACGAGTTCGGTCGTTCCCGTTCGGGTCTCCGTTGCCGCCTCTTCATCCGCAACGGAACCGCAGCCGGCGACGCTCTCTCCATCCGTTGCCGGGTCGGCATCCTCGCGGGTTGCCAAGCCACTACCGTCGTCGCCGGAATCATGCTCCAACGTGGCGGAGAAGGCGACGGATCCGCGGTATTCGCCCGCGCCCGCCGCCTTCCACGCCTCGCGCGTGATGCGCACGGCGAACGTCGCTTCCTCACCGCCGTCCGCCGCGTCGGCATCCCAATTCGCTCCGGCAAATGCCGCGCCATCGTCGTCCGCGACGAGGTCGAACGCGAGACGCGCGCCGTCCTCCCCGGTGAGGACGCCGGAGGTCGCAGCCTCCACGCGCACGTGTTCATCCACGCCGATGTTGCCGTTGACGGCGAGTCCGCGCACGGAGGTGGTCTCGTCGCCGTACGCGATCGTCGTGCGCGCGGGAATCGTCAGCGTGTAGGTGGACGCGATTTCGGCGTCCAGCCTCATACTGCCGGAATCGGCCCATGCCGGGAAGGTCGTCGCCATGGACAGTCCCGCCGTCAACGTGATGGCCGTCGTCGCCGCGGACATGCGTGCGATGCTGCGCGTCGCCATGATTTCGTTCCTTTCCTTCATGTGCCGGAATTCCGTCCCGCCCGTGGAGCGGCGCGATACGCCGCGCCGCCGCGGACGGACGCTACTGCTTGTCGACGATGGACGCCTCGAAAGTCATGACGCCCAGATAGGAGCCGGCTTGGACCTTCGCCCCGCCGTTCGCGTCCGTCAGCTTGCTGAAGGTGAGCTTGTTGCCGATGGTGACGGTGGAGGAGACGACGCCGGTGAAGCTGCTGACCACATCGCCGTTCGACATCGCCTTGCCGGCGGAGTCGGTCACGGCGGAGACGGCCTTCACGGTTGCGTCGGACTTGTTGGCCAGAGTCGCCTTATGGTCGGTCAGGCCGTCCTTGATGCTCACGTTGAGCACCTTGCCGGGTTCGATGTTCGCCGCGTTCACGCCGATGCCGCCCGATTCCCTGCTCTGGCTTTCAGACAGGATGATGTTGGCGGGGATGCGCAGCGTGTAGCTGGATTTCACGTTGTATTCGACACGCATGTCAGACGAATCCGCGAGCGCGGTGGCGGGCAGCGCGAAAGCCGGGATAAGTGCGAGCGCGGCGGCGGCCGCGGCGATCTGCTTCTTCATGATGATTCCCTTCGTTGGGGTTTGGTTGGTATGTGGTTATGGCCCATGTGGTTATGGTTCATGTGGTTCAGTCGACCACATGCAATGTGAGTTTGATGTCGGAGCCGTTGAGCGGACTTTGGTCGTTCAACGAGAAGCATTCGTACTTGAGCGTCACCCCCTCGTAGTCCCCAACGGATAATGCTTGGGCCAGTTCGATCTCATGCAGTCCTTTGCCGGGTTCGATGAGTTTCGACCGCCAGATCTCAGTGCCGTCCGCGAGGACGAGCGTAATCCGGAAATAGCAGGTGTTCTGTTCCGGGTTATGCAGGTTCACCGATTGCGTGGTCACGCCCGCTTTGAACGTCATCGAGTCGAAGCCGGGAATGTCGATCGTGTCGGTGTTCTTCTTGCCCGTGTAGGTGTCCTGGTCGCCGGTCCAGTCCTCGCCTTCGGTTTCGACTTGGGCGGTCGTGTCGCCGGAGCCGAACCAGCGGTTCCAGTTGGCGCCGACGACCACGCCGCCGGCGGCGACGGCGAGGACGAGCAGTACGATCAGCAGGGTCCGCCACGGTGTGCGGCGCGTCGTTGTGGAATCAGCCATCATCGCCTCTCCTCATTGACGGTGAAGGTGAGCGTGGCGGTGTAGCGGCCGGCGGGGACCGTGGCGTCGGCGTCGCCTGCGATGGTCGGCTTGCCGAAGTGCAGCGTCGCCGTGGAGTCGCCGTCACCGATGCCGCCGAGCAGCGGCGATTCGCCGCCGAGCGTAGTGCCGTTGCCGTCGGTCACGCTGGAACGCAGCGCGACGTTGCCATCGGAACGGGTCAGTTTCAGACCGTCCGACGCCGTCCAGTCGTCGGCCGTGCCGCCGACGACGGAGCCGGAGACGGCGAGCTTCCTGCCGGGATCGACGAGTTTGACGTCCGTGACCTTCACGTCCGCGGTGTCGCCCGTCGTATCCTCATCCATCGAGACCGTGGTCTTCGGAATCGACAGCGTGTACGTGCTCGACGTGGCAGTATCGAACCACTGCCACGGGTTCGTCGCGCCATCGGCGTTCTCGCCTTCATACACCGCGCGATACGGCGTATACGAGGAGTCGGCCGACGATGTCCGCACGAACTGGTCGCCCGCCGCACCATCCGATACCGGCAGCCACAGATACAGGTTCGCATCCGCAGTGCCGTCCGTGTTCACATGCGTGCCGTCGATCTTCCAATCGGTCTTCCATGCGCCGCCCGTATCCGAACAGTCGCCGGACGCCGCGCACGAACGCACCGTACGATGATCCGCCGAAGCCGGCACCACCGCCAGATACACGTTGTTGCCGTTGCCGTCCGTCGGCTGCGGCGTGGTGGAAGAGGAGCTGACCGTTCCATCGATCACCTTCACACTGCCGCCGGTAATCCTGACATCCGAACCATCACCGTCGCGACCGCCGCCGATACCGGCACCACACGCAATGCCGGAACCACCGTACGACTGAGCCGTCACCACACCACCGGAAATCGTGATATACGAACCATCGCCGTTACTTCCGCCGCCGATACCGGCACCAACCGCGGCAGAGGATCCACTGTACGACTGCGCCGTCACCTTGCCGCCGGAAACAGTGATATACGAACCGGAACCATTCTCGCCGCCGCCAATACCAGCACCAAACACGGAGTAGGCGGAGGATTCACTGTACGATTGGGCGAGCAGACTGCCCCAATCGGCCTCATTGGAACCTTCCGATGTGATGGTCAGGGCGAAAGCCTCGTCCGGGCCGATCGACAGGTCGTTCTTCTCCAGACCGGCATGTTTGGGACCGGAAATCAGTTTGTTCTCGCTCTTGCTGGCAAGTGTGAGATTCAGCTTGCCGGACGTGTGCGCGAACGCAGCGGCATCGATATCCGTATCCTTGCTCAGATCGATCTTCACGCCATTGAGCACGACGTTCGCAGTCACACCATCCTTCGGCGTGACGACGATACGATCCTTCGTCGCGGTCTTGTCGGCAACGGACGGATGCCGCAACGTGCCTCCCTTCATCGACACCGTCAACGTGACCGAATCGGACGACGGATGCAGGGTCAGCACACCGGACTTAGCGACGCCGACGTTCGGCGTGTACTCATAATCCACGCCAAGCTCGCCACCGGACACCGCAAAATCCATGGAAATGGTCGTCACACGCACCGGATACGCATTCTTATCATCACCATCATTGGCAATGACCTCATACCCATCCGCCGGCGTTACGCCGTACACCTTGTTGTTCGTCACCGCATCACGTGATGTATCGGCGAAATAACCGCCGGTGATCATCACACCATTGGTCTCGGCGCCAATCGCACTTGCGTTCCTAGAATTAGCCGATACATATCCACCGGAAATCCGGATATCAGTTCCAGAACCGCGCTGACCGCCACCGATACCGGCGCCGTATGCACCATGGCGGCCAGACGCTCTAGCAGTCACCACGCCACCGGAAATCTCGATACATGAACCGGCCTTGGCGGATCCGCCACCGATACCGGCACCGAACGAGTATCTGTTGCCATACGTCTCGGCCGTCACCACACCACCGGACACTGTGATATACGAACCAGCACCTCTATTGCCGCCACCAATACCGGTACCACTCGCGATGCCATTGCCGGTCTCGCTTCCGTTGCTGCGCGACCTAGCGGTCACCTCGCCACCGGACACCGTGATATACGAACCAGCACCTCTATTGCCACCACCAATACCGGCAGCATTCGCTGCGGCTTTTTCAGAGTAGGAATCAGCTGTCACCACACCACCGGTAATCGTGATATATGAGCTGCTCTTGCTGCTGCCACCGATGCCGGCACTAGACGCAGCCTCGTATTCACCGTACGACCGGGCGAGCAGACTGCCCCAATCGGTGTTGCCGGAACCTTGTGATGAGATAGTCAATGTGAAATTCGCGGACGGACCGGACTGCAGGTCGTTCTTCTCCAAACCGGCATGTTTGGGACCGGAAATCAGCTTATTCTCGCTCTTGCTGGCAAGTGTGAGATTCAGCTTGCCGGACGTGTGCGCGAACGCAGCGGCATCGATATCCGTATCCTTGCTCAGATCGATCTTCACGCCGTTCAGCACGACGTTCGCGGTCACACCATCCTTCGGCGTGACGACGATACGATCCTTCGTCGCGCTCGGATCGGCCGTGGACGGATGCCGCAACGACCCGTTCATCGACACCGTCAACGTGACGGACCCAGCCGACGGATGCAGGGTGAGCACACCGCCCTTGGAGGCGTCGGCCTTGTATTCGTAATCCTTGCCATCCTCACCGCCGGTCACCGTGAAGTCCATGGCCGCGGCCTGCGCCGTCTCCGGCGTCGGCACGGGTTCGGCGTCCGCATCCGGTTCGCCAGTATCCGATTCGGCGACCGGTTCCGTTTCCCCGGATGATTCCTCCGGTTCAGCGGCCGATTCGGCGACCGCGTCCGTTTCCGCGGCATTGTCGGAACCGGTACCGGTTTCTCCCGCCGCCGGTTCCGACGCCTCGGCGACGTCCGTATCCTCCGCCGGTTCGGCGGCGGCGACGGACGGTTCGGCGGCGACGGTTGCGACGGACGCGGTGGACGGCGCAGACTCTTCGGCGAGCGCGGGCGTCACGGTAAGCGTGCATGAGGTCATGACGGCGACGAGTGCGGCGACGGCACGAACCGGCATCTTCAATCGGCTGGCCATGGTCATGCCCCCTCCCCGCCGGCGCGCGGCGTCGCGCGATCCGACCGTCGTAACGGATACCGCCCGGCACCATGCCCCCTTACGAGCGGACCATGAACCGGACTGTTTTCTCCACCCTATGGGAGGTGTCGGAGGGCAATCCAGCGCGGCGTCACGAACGGCGGACGCCACGCCACGAATGGTTCGGCATCAGCCGCGCTCCCCCGTCACCACCCGTCAGGCGATTACGGAGGATTCAGATTCCCCCTCCGGCGAGGCGGGCATCATCACGGAAACGCGGAAGACACGCGCGGATACGCCGCCGGGTTCGCCGGAATCGGGGGACTGAGCATCATCGTCGGAACGGACGGGGCTTCCCTCGTCGACGCGCATCTCACCGCCCAGGCGGTCGACCACGGCGGCGACGGACGCGAGACCCACGCCCGCGCCCGCGTGGCGCGACGACAGCAACCGGCCGTCGGCGTCGCGCCGGACGCGGTCGACGTAACGGTTGTCGACGGTGAGCAGCAGCGCTCCGCGAGCGTCGACGTGCGCGCGCAGCGTCACGTCGGGCGCGCACGCGGATCCGCCGCACGCCGCGACGCAACGCGCGGCGGCGGCGACCGCGTTCTCCAGCAGGTTGCCGAGCACGACGACGATGTCGGCGACGGCGACGTCCACCCGGCCGGGGACCCGCGCGCGCACGTCCACCGTGACGCCGGCCTTGCGCGCCGCCGCGAGATAGTAGGACACGACCGCGTTCACCGCGATGTTCTCGCATACGGCGATCGGCTCGTCGAGCTCCGCCGAGCCGGCCACGTCGTCGAGGTACGCGCGCACGGCGGCCATGTCGCCTTCGCGCGCGTACGCCTGCAACGCGACGACGTGCTGGCGCAGGTCGTGCCGGGTGCGCCGCGCCGTCTCCATGCGTTCCGTCAGCGAGCGCAGCTGCACGCGTCCCAACGCGAGGCGCCGGTTGCGTTCCTCCGCCTCGATGCGTCGCGTCGACTCGCGGTCCGTTTTAGCGAGCAGCCAGTAGAGCAGGACCAGCAGCACGGCGTACATGACGGCCGCGACGACGCCGACCTGCGCGGCATGGTCGTTGAGCACGTCCATGTAGAGGTCCTGGTACATCATGAGCAGCGCGTACAGGCCGAAGGGCGCCAGCCAGAGCACGCGCCACGCGGGGGCCGCGATCACGGGGCTGTGCAACAGGCGCGGCATCGTCTCGCGCGCCGGACGCCACAGGACGGCCACGAACACCGCCGCAAGCGCGTAGGTGACGGCGACGTCCACCCATGCGACGCGGATCTCCAGCCAGCGCCACTCCCCCACCGCGACCGCGTCCGCGATCTGGCCGGCGAACACGCAGACGGCCATCATCACCGCGCACGACAGGGACGTGAACAGCGCGCGGAAGAAGTCCAGCGTGCTCACATGCCAGAACCATACGACGACGAATACGGCGAATACGAGGGACAGTACGGAGACGAAATCGCCGGGGACGGGGCCGAGTTCCAGCCACACGCTGAGCACGTCGTATGCCGTGACGGCGATGGCCGTGGTCGTGACCGCGTACCGGCGCGACGTGCGGAGCATGTTCCATGCGATCGCGAAGCACAGGATGATCGCGGGGACCAGCGTGGCGTGCAGAAGGACGGCGCGCACGGCGATCGCGGGCGATGCCGGATCGTATTCCGGTTCGACGCCCAAGACGGCGAGCAGGGATTCAAGCAACGGGTACAGCATGATGGTTGCTCCTGCGGTAGGGGTCAGCGGCCGTCGGGGCGCCGCATGTGCGCGAACCGGTGTTCGGCGTAGCGCGCCTTCGCCTCGGCGTAGCGGCGCCGGCTGATTGGCACATGCGCGACGGCGCCGCCGGCCGCGTCATCACCCGCGTCATCATATGCGGCATCGTGCGCGACGCCATGCGTGACGCCGGATACGGCACCGGTCCCGGCAGGTGTTCCGGTCCCGGACGGGGACTCGCGGACCGCCACGAGGAAGGAGTCGGCGTCGATGCCGACGACATGGTCGAGGTTGACGATCCAGCCACGCGCGCAGGTGAGGAAACGCGGCCATCGTGCGAGTTCGTGGGCCAATCGGGTGAAGCCGGCACGCACCGTGAACGACGCTTCGGCCGGACCGTCCGCGTTGCGGACGATGACCGTATGCCCGTCCGCATGGCAGTAGGCCATGCGCGCCGCGTCGAAACGCAGGATGTGCTCGCCGTCGGCCAAGGCGACGACCGCATACGACGCGGCGGCACCCGTCGACGGTCTGCCGCCGCGTTCGGCGCGTTCGCCGCGATTCGTCCGATCCGCACGATTCGCGCGGGAGGCCAGTGTGGCGGCGGCACGCGCGCCGACCGGCAGTTCGACGACGCAACCGGACACGACGTCGCGGCGCGGCACGACGCGCGAGCGCAACGCGCCGTTCAGCCGATCGAGCGCGGCGTCGAGCTGCGTCCTGCCGAACGGTTTGACGAGGTAGGCGGCGACGCCGAACTCGTACCCGTCGACGGCGAAATCGGTGCTCACCGTGGTCATGACGATCGGGCCGTCGTAGCCCTGCGCGCGCAGCCAGCGAGCGGCGTCGATGCCGGATGCGGACGTCGGAAAATAGCCGTCGAGGAACACAAGGTCGAAACGACCGGGGTGCCACGTATGTCGGAATGCCTCGACCGTATCGAAATGTTCGCACAGCGCGACGGCGTCATGCCGTGCGCAGTAATCATCGACCGCAGCGGCGAGTGCGTCGCGGTCTTCGGGAATATCGTCGACGATGGCGTATCTCATGGGCGTATATCCTAGCCGCCATCGGGACGGAATCGGCAGGGAATGTTCAGGAGACCCGCCGGCGACGGTACCGGAACGCCCGTGTCGTTCCGGAATCGACCGGAACGACACGGGCTGACGGGGCTTCGACGGAACAGGTCAGCGGGCGCGGCGGGCGGCGACCGCGTCGGCGAGCGTGCGCAGCAGCTCCTCGGTGCGGTCCCACGGCACGCAGGAATCCGTCACCGACTGGCCGTAGACGAGCTGGTCGAGCGGTGCCGGCTTCTGATGGCCGGCAACGAGGAAGCTTTCCATCATCACGCCGAGAATGCCCGGTTCGCCTTCGGCGACACGTTCGGCGATCTCCTCGACGACCTCGGCCTCACGCACCTCGTCCTTGCCGCAGTTGCCGTGCGCGGCGTCGATGATGAGACCGTGCTCGCTCGGGCCGGACGCCTTCGATGCCTTCAGCGCCGCCATCGCCTCCGCGACGGACTCCTTGTCGTAGTTCGGCCCATGGTTGGAGCCGCGCAGCACGAGATGGCAGTCGGGATTGCCCTTCGTCTCCGCGGAGATGACGCGGCCGTCCAGATTGATGGACAGGAAGTGATGCTCGAACGCGGCGGCGTAGCAGGAATCGGCGGCCGGCTTGATCGAACCGTCGGTCGCGTTCTTGAAGCCCACCGGCATGGACAGGCCGGACGCGAGCTCGCGGTGCACCTGCGATTCGGTGTTGCGCGCGCCGATCGCACCCCAGCTGATCAGGTCGCAGATGTACTGCGGGGTGATCGGGTCGAGCCATTCGGTGGCGGCGGGCAGGCCGAGTTTCAGCACGTCGGACAGCACCTTGCGCGCCAACCACATGCCCTTGCGGATGTTGAAGCGTCCGTCGAGGTCCGGATCGTTGATGAGGCCCTTCCAACCAATCGTGGTGCGCGGCTTCTCGAAGTACACGCGCATGACGATGAGCAGCCGGTCGTTGAGCTCGCGGTTCACGGCGGCGAGCTTCGTCGCGTACTCGTGCGCCGCCTTCGGATCGTGGATCGAGCACGGGCCGACGATGACGAGCAGACGGTCGTCGCGACCGTGCAGGACGTTGCGGATCTCCTGACGGGAGGTGAGCACCAGTTCGCTCATCTCATCGGTGAGCGGCAGTTCCCTCAGGAACGCGCGCGGCGCCGGAATCGGGTCGAGCTGGCGGATGTTGACGTCGACGGTCTCGGGAAAGACGGCCTGCTCCCCCAAACGACGCGCGTCCTCGGAACTGTCCGGACCACGAAGTGCTGCCATGCCGACTCTCCTTTCTTGACCATGAGTCATTCGATATGCATGCGCTGCGCATGCGACATGCATGCGACATGCGATATGCGCCGCACCGTGCGGCAACCACTTCACTGTAGTGGCCGGCGCCCAAAATACGAAACCGGCCGGCCGTTTCGTGGAACGGCCGGCCGGAATGGGCGGATTATTGACCTCTGGCTCTCGCCTTTCAGGCGAGAGCTCTCCGAGCCCTGCAAGCACGGCCTCGCCTACGGCGAGACCCAGACCTGCCTTCACCGTACTTCGCGGCCTGTCGGCCGCTCACCGAACCTACGGACAACCCACCGGGTTGCCCGCTTAACGGTTCGGCGGCTCAGGAGCTCTCGCCTTTCAGGCGAGAGCTCTCCGAGCCCTGCAAACACGGACTCGCCTACGGCGAGACTCAAATCTGCCTTCACCGTTCCCCGCAGCCTCACGCCCGCGGGCCATGCCTACAAACAGCCCACCGGGCTGTTCGTCATACGGCATGTCGGCTCAGGAGCTCTCGCCTTTCAGGCGAGAGCTCCCATCGGATCCCATGCGGGCAGGGAGATGGCGGGTTCTTCGAGGGCCTTGAGGTACTCGTCGGGCAGGAGCGCCTTGGGGACGGCGACCTCGTAGACGTACTCGGTGAACCAGTCGTCGCTCATCGTGAAGTAGCCCTTGTCGGCGATCTTCGAGCCCCAGGAGTTCTCGACGCGCCAACGGCGGGTCGTCGTGCCGTCTTCGGCGACGTCCACGCCGGCGAAGGCCATCGCGTGGTTCATCGCGGAATCGGCGAAGCGCACGCGCGCCTCCTTGTCGAGATCGAAATCGAAATCGTAGATCGAACCGTACTCGAACAGGTCGGTGGCCCACGCGCCGGACTCGCGGTCCATGAACGGATGGCAGTCGGCGCCGAACCACACCGGAATGCCCTGCTCGACGAGGATGCGCTTGACGCAGTCCTTCATGAACTGGTTCGGCACGTTGAGGTATTCGGTGGCGTCGCCGCCGGCAACGTTGCCCAAGTGCTCGATGGCGATCTTGCGGCCCTTCGGATGCTCCTTGCGCGGATCGTCGACGAGGCAGACGTAGCTTTCCAGATCGGCGGATCCCACGTACTTCTTCCAGAACTCCTGCGGCGTGATCTCGCCGTCGCGGTGGAATTCACCGTCCTTGTCGGTCCACTCCCAGTCGAAGGAGACCGGCGGCTCACCCAGATGGATGGTGAGGATGCGGTGTCCGGCGGCGCGCGCCTCCGCGATCGTCGCGTCGATCGCGGCGTCGTCGCCGGCGGCATGCGCGGCGAACATGCGGGCGACGGCGGTGTGCAGCATGTGGCGCAGCTGCGTGTTCATCGCGCCGGTGTTCTTCGAGGAAGCGGTCTCCGGGTAGAGATCCTTCGGCACGGCGCCGTACTTCTTGTACACGTTCATCGCCATCGTCCACTGGCCGCCGTCGCCCATCACGTCGGCGAGCAGGTGCTGGACGAGACGGGAGTCGGCGGGCTCGCCGGCGCGCACGAGGGCGGCCACGTCCTGCAGGAAGTAGTTGATGCGCTCGAGCTTGTCGTAGTACATGGCGTAGTTCTGGGAGAACTCGAACTCCTTGACGTTCAGGTTCTTCTTCGCCACGAAACGCGCCACGTTCAGGGAGCTGAACAGCCAGCAACGGCCGGAACGGTCCTGGTGGGTGGCCTCGCCGTTATCCACAACGGTGGAGAAGCGGCGCTGCAGCAGGCGTGCGCGGTCATAGTTCTTCGCGACGGTGTCGATGCCGGCGGCGGTCACCGCGTTCATCGCCATGCGGTTGGTGCCGTCATCGTCGAAATCCTCGCGCAGGACGGTCAACGCGTCGTTGCTCAACGGCTGCAGTTCAGTCATATCCGATGTTCTCCTTTGTCTCCTTGTGGGCGGATAACAACCGGAACCAGCTTACTCGCCGCCGCGCCGTGGCGGAACCGCGCAAGCGACGTTCCGCATGGTGGACGCGACTCGTTCGAAAACGACGATGCCCGCCGCCCGTATGCATACGGGCGGCGGGCATCGTGGTGCCATTGCGGCACGGACGTCAATCGGTCTCAGTCGGCATCGGCCGGCTGCGGGACCGGCGCGGGGGCCTGCGCGTCGGCGGCGGGCGCCGCCTCGACGCCGGTCTCGGCGCCGTCGCCGGCGTTCTCGTCGTCGCCGTCTGCAGGCTGCGCGGGTTCCGGAGCGGGCACGGCGTTCTTCACCGGCACGTCCGGCGCGGCGACCGGGTCGCCGAGGAATCCGGAGAACGCGTTGGCGAACATGGAACGCAGTTCGGTGACGCGCTGCGTGATCTGCGCCTCGCGCTGCTGCAGCTCGTGGATGTTCTTCTTGAGACCGTCGAGTTCGACCTGGGCGGCGGTGCGACGCTCCTCGATCTGAGCTTCGGCGTCCTCGCCCGCCTTCTTGAGGATGGCGGCGGCCTGGGCGTCCGCGTCGGCGCGCTTGGACGCGGCGTAGGAGTCGGCCTCCTCGCGCACGGTCTTCGCCTGGCTGACGAGCTTGTCGGCCTCGGCCTTGGCGGCGGTGCGACGCTCCTCCAGGTTGTCGAGCAGCTCGCTGACCTTCTTGGTCGCCTCCTCCTGCTGGGCGGCGATGTCGGTGCGGATCTGCTGGACCTCGGCGTTCACCTGGCTCATCGTCTTGGTGCGGTGCACTTCGGCGTCGTCGGTGATCTCCTGCGCCTTCGACTTGGCCTCGTCGGTGATCTCGCCGGCCTTGCGCTGGGCGTCGGTCATCATCTTGGAGACCTGCTCGCGCACGTCGGCGAGCTTCTTGTTCGCCTCGGCGAGCGCGGCCTCGATCTGGTCGTTCGCCTCGGACTTGAGGCGGGAGAGCTCCTCGTTGGTGCTCTTGCGCTGGGCGGCGATCTGCGCGGTGGCCGTGGCCTTGAGGTCGGACAGCTCGCGCTCCTGCGCGGCGCGCTCGGAGGCGAGCTTCTTGTTGTGCTCCTCGCGGGAGTTGCTGAGCTCGAGTTCGACGGTCTGGCGCTGCTCGGTCACGTTCTTCGCGGTTTCGGCGCGCAGCTGGGCGGCGTCGTTGCGGGCGGTGGTGGTGATGGTCTCGGCCTCGTTGTTCGCCTGGTCGAGAGTGGAGGAGGCGCGCTGGTTGGCGTCGTCGATGATGTGCTGGGCGTCGAGCTTGGCGTTGTTGATGAGCGTCTGCGCCTGCGCCTGGGCGGCCTTGCGCGTGGTGGCGGCGTCGGCCTTGGCGCGTTCGAGCAGCTCGGAGCTGGTCTGTTCGGCGGAGGCGAGCATCTGCTGGGCGTTGGCGCCGAGCGAGGCGAAGCTGTTGTTGGCGGGCTTGCGCTTCTTCTCCTCCTCCAGCTGCGCCTGCAGCTGCAGGATGCGGTCGTCGCCGGCCGCGATCTGCTCGCGCATGCCGGCGAGCGTGCGCTGCGCCTGACGCACGCGCTCCTGCGCGGCGGCGAAGGCCTCGTCGACCTTGTCTTTGTCGTAACCCCTCAACACGATCGGGAACTGATCCATGTCTGTCCTTTCGGCTCCATCACATCGCTCTACCCATAATGCGCCCTATGCGGGCATATCGAGCAAAATCGTATCCCATCACGGCCGGAAACGGGCCGGACGCGCCCGCAATGCACACATCATTACCCACTTTTGTTCGATGTCGGCGCGTCGCGGCGTCACGCGATGAGGATCTCCTTCGAGCTGGGACGACGGTAGTAGCGCACCGTCTCGCGCACCACGTCGCCGCCGGCCGAGACGAGCTGGCGCAGCGGCAGACCATGCTGCGGGTGCGGCGACTCGTTGACGAGCGGGAAGCTCACGAATCCGGCGAGCACGCGCTCCTGGCCGTGTGCCCAGTTGAGCAGGTTGTAGAACAGCGAGTTGCAGACGAACGTGCCCGCGTCCGAGCTCAGGGTGGCGGGAATGCCGTCATGCGCGAAATCGGCGATGATCGCACGCAGCGGCAGACGCGTCCAGTAGGCGGCGGGGCCGTCCGGATCGATCGGCGCGCGCCGCGGCACCACGTTGTCGGCGTCCGGCTTGGCGGCGTCCATGAGGTTCGTGGCGCAGCGCTCCATCATCACGCCGCGCGCCGCGTGCTTGAGTCCGGTGGCGATGACGATGTTCGGCTTCGCCTCCTCGATGGCGCCGAGCAGCGTGGGCCACGCCTTGGCGAAGCTGACGGGCAGGCTCACCGCGCGGATGGTGAGGTCCACGTCGTCGAGCCCGTCGACGCCGCGTTCGGCGAGCAGTTTCGGCACCTCGTAGGAGGGGTTGACGCGCACGTCGTCATAATGGTCGAAGCCGGAGATCACGACACTGAGCTGTTGCATGGCCCCCAGTCTACCCGCCGTCGGAGTCCGCGCGCCGCCCGCCGTCATCGTTCCAGCGACATGCGGATGGAGGCGGCATGCTCGCGCAGGTATTCGCGCAGATAGGGGATGGCGAAATCCACTTTCCCGTACCCTTTGTCCACGATCACCTGCGCTTCGAGGAGCCGCATGCGGTATCGACCCGCGTATTTCACGCTCTTGCCCATGCGCTGGGCCACGACGGACGTGGACGCCGGACCGTCGTCCTGCGCCATCGCCAGCAGATACGTCTTGTCGACGGGGGAAAGGCCGTCGAGCTCCGGCCCATGCACCGTATCCCCGAGGCGGCTCAACGCGTCGCGCACTCCGCGATGCGCGTCCTCCTCCGAGACCACCGCGTCGCCGTCTCCCCGCCGGGAACGATTGGCGATGCGCCATATGGAGTAGCCGACCAGCTGGATCATGAACGGATACCCGGCCGTGGCCTCCGCCGCGATGCGCAACGGCTCGCCGTCAAGCACGATGCCGGTCTGGCGGAAGGAGTCCTGCAGGGCGTCGGACACCTCCATCAGCCCCACGTCCCCCAACCGTTCCGGCTGGGCCCTGCGCAGGAACGTCATCACCTCGTCGTTCAGCCATTTGGAGGCCACCGACGGCAGACCGGCGAACACGAAGGCCACGTTCCTGTCGTCGCTGACCATATGCTGCATGGCCGTGGCGATGGCGACCATGTCGTCGCGGTCGGCGGCCTGCACCTCGTCGACGGTCACCAGAAGCCCCGCATCACGCTTCTCCAGCGCGTCAAGCCGCAATGACATCGCGTCGCGCAGATCGAGCGGCATGCGCTGGCGTTCGTACCGCATCGCACCGAGGCTGCCACCGACGCCGAACGCATTGACCGACGGCTCCACGGTGAATTCGAATGTTCGCTTCGCCGGCTTCAGATGATCGAGCAGCCGTTGCGCCATGCCTTTGGACGCGGTCTCGCTGACGGTCAGCCAGCCACGCTCCTCCGCTATGCGCCGGAATTCGGCCAACAGCACCGTCTTGCCGACGCCGCGAGCCCCGGTGACGCGCATCAGACGCCCGGGAGCCCCGGAACCGTCGTCGAGCCCCTCGCGGAAATCATCGAGCACGCCGTCCCTGCCGATAAGAATCGGCGGGAGATGCCCCGCGCTCGGTTTGAACGGATTCGACACGACCGGCTTCTTCACCATGCGACCACCGCCAAATCTACAAAAATCTACACACCACACAGCAGTCTACAAAAATCTACAACATTCTACAAGCGTCTATAAGCGCAATCATCACGCCGGAACGATATGCGAACGCCCGGCCGCATACGGACATGCGGCCGAGCGTGACGGCTGACCGGATGCGCGCGCACGCGCACCGCCGCCGCGCGCGCGACGCGCGGTCAGCGGCGATGCATCTGGGCGGCGGCGCCGGCGAACATGGCGTGCATGCGCGCCTTCGCCTCCTCGCGCGTCATATGGTGCGTGAGGTCGGCGGCGATGCGCTCGGCGACGGGGATGTCGGCGAGCGTCGTGATCTTGAGGTTCGTCTCGCTGCCGGCGACGATCGCGACCGGCACGTCGGGCATGTAGTCGACGACGACGCGCGTGTCGTCGGTCGGATGGAAGTCCGGGTCGGCGGCGGCCAACTCGTAGGCGCGGCGGATCGTCGCGAAACGGAACGACTGCGGCGTCTGCGCGCGGAACGTGTTCGGACGATCCGGCACGCTCGCGACGACCTTCCGGTCGCCGAGATCACGCGTGAGCAGCATGGTGTCGGTGGACGCGAACGCGACGGTCGCGGCGTCGTACTCGTCGAGCGCGTCGATCGAACCGTCGATCGCGGACTGCGCGACGAACGGACGCACCGCGTCGTGGATGAGGATCTTCGCATCGTCGGGGATACCGGCCGCGGCGAGCATGTCGAGCGCGGCGGCCGTGCTGTCGACGCGCTCGGCGCCGCCGTCGATGACGACGCGCACCTTACCGTAGCCGGCCTCGGCGATGAGACGCTCGACCTCGCCGCGCACCTTCGCGTTGACGACGACGACGATGTCACTGACGCGCTCGCACCGTTCGAACGCCTCGATGCTCCAGCACACGATCGGCTTGTCGCCCACGGAGACGAGCTGCTTGGGATTGTCGGGATCGAAACGCGTGCCGAATCCGGCGGCGAGCACCACCGCCACGACGGGCGCGGACTGCTTCTTGTTCTCTCTTACGCTCATAATGCCTCCACCGTAGAACGCGCCCCGGAACGGTGACGCAGGTCACACGCGCATCTGCACGGAATATCCGCCGGAACGCGCGGGGCGTGCGGCGGGACACGGGACCACGGGGCCACGGGACCACCCTCACCCGCTTCGCGGGAGCTCCCGCCGGCGGGAGCGGATGGGGACGGCGGCTCAGCGCCCAGCGGCCCAGCGGCTCAGTGGCGCACGATGAGCGCGAGAAGACGGCCCTCGTGGCGCTTGCCGGCCTTTGCGGCGCGGCGGTGCGAGTACCACAGCGGGTTCTCGAGCGTGCACATGCTGTGGCGGATGGCCGCGATGCGCTCGCTCAACTCGGCCGGGCCCTCGCCGTCGGTGCGGCACAATTCGGCGAGCTCGGCGTCCTCCTCCAGGTATTCGGTGGCGGCGTGGATGCGCGGCATCGAATCGACGATGCGGTGCACGCCGGCGAACGCGAGGTCGATGCGCGCGGCCTCGGCGATGTCGATGCCGGCGCCGCCGAACCGCGTCGTGGTCTTGGTCAGCGGGAAACGCTTGACGAACGTGTCGGCGATCTCGTCGCCCACCTCGTAGCATTCGCCGCAGATGCACGGGCCGAGCGTGGCGACGATGTTCTCAGGGCTGGCGCCCTTGGCGGCCATGAGGTCGACGGTCGCCTGGATCACGCCGCGTTCCAGGCCACGACGACCGCAGTGTGCGGCGCCGATCACGCCGGTCACCGGGTCGGCGAGCAGCACGGGCAGGCAGTCGGCTGCGAACATGCCGAGCGCAATGCCGGTGCGCGATGTGACCTGACCATCGGCCTCGACGACGTGGGGCGCGACGCCGCCTTCGGTCGGCTCGGCGGGCGCGGCGGTCGGCTCGGTCGGCTCGCCGGTCGCTTCGGCGACGGCCGCGCCGGTGCGCGTGCCGGAAACGTCGAAGCCGAACGGCGTGTTGATCGCAAACGCCTCGTCCACGTCGACGGCCGTGCCGGAGTGGACCTGCGAGACGAGCGAGAGACGAGCACCAACCGCCTCGGCGAGCGCGATGCGGTTCGACAGGACGGCCTCCGGGTCGTCGCCGGACTTGCCGCCCAGGTTGAGATTGCCGAAGTCGCCGGTCGACAGGCCACCGAGACGCGTCGTGTAGACGACAGTCACGCCGGGCGCGAGCGCGATCGGGATGGTGACGGGGATCGGGCGCCCCGCCTTGTCGGTGGAGCTGATCTGGTTCGAGTCGAGAATCGTCTCGTCGGTGTAGTCGTCGGTGTAGTCGTCAGTCATGGTTACCTCCTGTTCGGCTGTGCTGCTATGCGTACTGTCCGGCCGGGCCGCTGTCCGGCCCCGCGGCCTATACGGTCTATGCCCTGCGGCCTACTCGTGCGGCTCACTCGGCCTTGAGCGTGGGTTTCTTCGTGCGCGAGCGGATGGCCGCGTTCTCGGGCACCTCGTGCGGGCAAGGCAGCGAGAACACATGCGCCGGGTTGTTGATCGCGGCGACGGGCACGCCGTCCGCGTCCTCGAGCCCGGTGGCGGGCACCGTGTAGGCGAGCGGTTTCTCGCCGGGCAGCAGGAATTCGACCTCCTGGCCGGGTTCGATCTTGTTGCGGCTCATGATGGTCACGCGGCCGCCGCGCTCCGGGCTCCAGGAGAGCACCTCGCCGACGACCATCCACGCGCGGAAGTAGGCGGAACGGTTGGTGTTCTGCGTCACCTTGTGCTCGGGGTAGTAGAAGCCGGTGGAGTAGTCGCGATGGGCGACCTTGTCGGGTTCGTCGAGCAGCCAGTCGGGCAGTTCGACATGCGGCGCGGGGCGGCATTTCGCGTGATGCCAGCCTTCCGGCAGCACCTCCTCGCGCGTGTTCGACTTGCGGCGCGCGGACCGGGCCTTGTAGCTCAGCTGGTCAAGCTGGGCGCCGCCGGCGGAGCGGGCGGCCGCGTCCTCGGTCTTCGCCGGGGCGACGGCGGGTTCGGCCGCGGCGACGGGTTCGGCCGGGGCGGTCACAGCCGTGGCATCGGCGGTCTCCACGTCGCCTTCGACGGGCGGCTCGCCGGGCACGCCGGCGAACGCGCGGTCGGCGTCGTGTTCGATCGCGTCGTCGGCGGCATGAGCGAAATCGGGGTCGTCGGGGCGGATCACGCGGTCGCGGAACGGTTTGAGCACCGTGCCGTCCGCGGTCTCGAAGCCGCGCTGGATCATGTACTCGTTGACGGCGGTCTTGTACGCGTTGGTCATCGCGGCGATGTAGTACGCGGATTTCGAGCGGCCCTCGATCTTGAGGCTCGTCGCACCGGAGTCGATCAGGTCGTCGATGTGGTCGAGCATGCACATGTCCTGCGAGTTGAACAGATACGCGCCCTCTTCGGTCTGTTCGATCGGGAAATACTGGCCGGGGCGCTTCTCCTCGACAATCGAATACTTCCAGCGGCAGGGCTGCGCACATTCGCCATGGTTGCCGTCGCGGCCGGTCAGGTAGTTGGAGAACAGGCAGCGGCCGGAGAACGCCATGCACATCGCGCCGTGCACGAAGCATTCGATGTCCATGTCGTCGGGGATGCGGGCGCGGATGTCGCGCACGGCCTGCAAGTCCATCTCGCGGGCGAGCACGACGCGGCGCGCGCCGAACTCGTAGAGCGCCTGCGCGGCGCCGTAGTTGGTGACGCCTGCCTGGGTGCTCACATGCAGTTCGACGTCGGGGGCGATCTGGTGGGCCATCATCATCACGCCGATGTCGGTGACGATCATCGCGTCGATGCCGGTGTCCTTGAGCTGTCCGATGTAGTCGCGCATCGCCTCGACCTCGGCGTTGCGGGGCAACACGTTAAGCGTGACGTACACGCGGCTGCCGCGGTCGTGCGCGTAGCGGGCGCCCTCCTCGAAGTCCTCGAGGCTGAGGTTCCTCGGGGCGCTGCGCATGCCGAACGCCTTGCCGCCGCAGTAGACGGCGTCCGCACCGTAGTCGACGGCGGTCTTGAGTCCGCGCAGGTTGCCGGCCGGGGCGAGCACTTCGGGCTTGCGGCGCATGCGCAGGGGGTTCTTGCTATCCGTATTCATCACCCCAACAGTGTAGCGGCCCGCCCCTCCCCGCGACGGGCCGAGCCGGCGCACGCCCTGCTCCTCCCCAGCGCGAAACAAACCGGGCACCAGTTATCCCATCCGTCTCGCGGAATCCCCTCCCAGCGAAACAAACCGTGCCCCACATGACCCACCCGCTTCACGAAACCCCCTCCCAGCGAAACGGACCGGGCACACATACCCCATCTGTCTCGCGCAGGCCACTCCCAGCGAAACGAACCGGTCACCACATGACTGGAACAGCTCACCAAAGGATCCAGCGAAACAAACCAGGTGCCACATGACCCGCCCGCTTCACGAAACCCCTGCCCAGCGAAACAAACCCGTCACCACGCGCCCTGCCCGCTTCACGGAGCCCCCTCCCAGCGAAACGAACCGGACACTACATGACTGAACCAGCTCACCAAAAGACCCAGCGAAACAGATCAGGTGCCACATAACCCGCCCGTCTCACGAAACCCCTGCCCCGCGAAACAAACCCGTCACCACACGACCCGCCCGCTTCACGAAACCCCTGTCCAACGAAACAAACCGGACACCACATGACCCACTTGTCTCGCGGCCGCCTCTCCCCGCGAAACGTGCCGGACACCACATGACCGGACCATCTCACCAAAGAGCCCAGCGAAACAAATCGGGCATCAGTTGCCCCATCTGCCTCGCGCATACCACTCCCAGCGAGACGAATCGGGCACCACGTGACCCGCCCGCTTCACGAAACCCCTGCCCAACGAAACAAACCGGGCACCACATGACTGAACCAGCTCACCAAAGAACTCTGCAAAACGGATCAGGTGCCACATGACCTGCCCATCTCACGAAGCCCCCTCCCAACGAAACGAAACGGGCACCACACGACCGGAACAGTTCACCAAAGGATCCAGCGAAATGAACCAGGTGCCACATAACCCGCCCGTCTCGCGGCCGCCTCTCCCCGCGAAACGTGCCGGACACCACATGACTGGACCATCTCACCAAAGAGCCCAGCGAAACAAATCGGACATCAGTTACCCCATCTGCCTCGCGCATACCACTCCCAGCGAAACGGGACGGGCACCACATGACCTACCCGTCTCACGAAACCCCTGTCCCGCAAAACGAACCGGACACCACATACCCCATCTGCCTCGCGCAGGTCCCTCCCAGCGAAACAAACCGGGCATTACATGACTGGAACAGCTCGCCAAAGGATCCAGCGAAACGGGAAGGGCACCGCATGGCTCACCCATCTCGCGGAGCCCCCTCCCCGCGAACCGGATATCCCGGCCTCTTCGCAGCTGCCCTCAGAGGACGGCGAGGGCGAAGTCGATGAGGAGCTTGAAACCGTAGAGGGTGATGACGCCGCCACACACGCGGTTGAGGACGTCGATGACCTTCGGACTGAACCGGTGCGCGAACGCGTTGACGACGAGCGTGACACCGAGGAACCATATAACAGAGGCGGTCTCCACACCGGTGATGAACGGGGTGGTCTGGCCGGCGTGCAGCGTGGCGGCGAACGCGCCGAGCATCAGCGTGCCGTCGATGATGGCCTGCGGGTTGAACCAAGTAACCGCGCAGGCGGTGCCGATCGTGTCGAGCAGACCGCGCACGCCGAGATGGGCGGCTGGCATTGCCGGACGACTTGCAGCCGATTCGCAGGAGTCCCCGCCGGCGGACGCGTCCTCTCCTCCGGCACAGGAATATACAGAGGAGACGGCCGGACCACCCTCACCCGCTTCGCGGGAGCTCCCGCCAGCGGGAACGGAAGTAGGGGAAACCATACCGCCTTCCCCGGTGCCGGAGTTCACGCCGGCGGTTTTCTTGGTGAGGACGAGACCGAAACCGATGCGGATGACGACGAGGCCGCCGAGACCGAGAACGATGGTCTCCAACCACGGACGTTCCTGCATGAGCGCACCGACGCCGAAGAAGCAGGACAGGCTCAGCGCCATGTCGAAGCAGATGACGATGAGCGCGGTGATAAGCGCGTTGCGGCGCGTGCGCGTCAACGCCGAGTTGATGACGAACAGGTTCTGCATGCCGATCGGCGCGATGTATGCCAATCCCATCGTGAACCCTTGGATATACAGTCCCATCTTCGCTTCATCTCCTCCGTCCCCAATCCGGGAACCTGTGGGCCGGCCGATTGGTGGTGGGGTGGATCCCCAGCCGTACACGGCCGTCTCCCACAATGGGAACCTGCGGGCGGGCCGACGCTTTCCCTATCCGACCGTTTTGGCTGGGCCATACTCACCCAACCAAAACCAGCCAAACCATATCGGCCTTGAACAACCATATGCGGACCACACGTAAGCCACGTGCCCTGCAATCCGCATCGTTCCAATGCCGTTGCCATATCCTACGCAGCGGATTACACTTGGCAACCAGCCAAGAACAGAGTATGGCGCCCAACCAAACACCCCCTAAGTCACCCCACGGCCGTCCGGCTCCCCTCAGGGGCGGAACCGGACGACCAACCCGATGAGGCACATCCCCGCCTCCCCTCCGTCATCGCTTCGCGATGCCGCCACCGGTATTCATCGGTCAAGATGCAGGTCGCCCCATCAGAGCATCAGAGAGGCGGAAATACGGGACCGACGCCTCGCACCCCTTCAAAGAATCCGGCGACCACGGACCGGACGAGGAGCGATCCGGGCAGGAAGGAGCCGCATATGCCGCGCAGCGCACCACTCGACATCGATTGGGCACCGGACCGCTCGTCCGGCACGCCCGTCACCGAGCAGATCGTCGATTTCATGTGCGGCCGCATCGCGTCCGGCACGTGGCCGATCGGCGCGAGACTGCCCAGCCAGCGCGCGTTGGCCGAATCGTTCGGCGTGAACCGATCCACCATCATCGCGACCGTCCAGGAACTCGCCGACTACGGCATCATCGAGGGTCGGCATGGTGCCGGCACGCGCATCGCAAGCAACACGTGGTCGCTGATGTTGCCCGGCGCGCCTGACTGGGCGGACTACGTCTCGTCCGGCTTCTTCAAGGCGAACAACGCGACCATCCAGACCATCAACCGGCTCGAATTCGACCGGTCGAAGACGCGCCTGGGCACGGGCGAGATCGACCCGCGGCTCTTCCCGCGCGACATGTGGCGGCGCGTGGCCGGCGAAGCGGCGTGCGAGATCGACGCGCTCGGCTATCCGCCGCCAGAAGGACTGGACGTACTGCGCGAGGCGATCGCCGCACACATGCGCGACTGGAGCGTCGACTGCCGCCCCGAACAGGTGCTCGTCTCCTCGGGCGCGTTGCAGGGATTGCAGATGATCTCGGTGAGTCTGCTGTCCGCCGGGTCGACCGTCTATGCGGAGGCGCCGAGCTACATCAAGTCGTTGCAGGTGTTCCAGTCGGCCGGCATGACGCTCGCCGGCGCGCCGATGGACGGGCAGGGGCTGGACGCGAGCGCGCTGGACGGACTGCTCGACGAGCATGGCGCACGCCTCTCCCCCGACGGTCGCACCTCCGCCCGGCAGGACGGTTCCATCCTCTACACGATTCCGACGAACCACAATCCGACCGGCGTGACGATGCCCGAGTCACGCCGTCGCGCGCTCATCGACGCATGCGTGGCGCACCGGCTGCCGATCATCGAGGATTGCGCGTACCAGGACCTCGTCTTCGAGGGGGACACGCCGCGAGCGCTCAAATCCTATGACGAGACCGGCATGGTGATCACACTGGGCAGCGCGTCGAAGTCACTCGCGCCGGGGCTGCGCATCGGGTGGATCGTGGCCGACGAACGGATCGTGCACCGGCTCGCGGACGTGAAGATGCAGATGGATTATGGTGCGAGCACGCTCAGCCAATGGGTGTTCGCCCGGTTCCTCACGAGCGGGCTGTACGCGGAATATCTGGAACGGCTGCGCGCCGAGCTGCGCCGCCGCAGGGATGCCGCGTTGGAGACGCTGGGGCGGCTGTTCGCCGGACGCGCGCACTGGAACGTGCCGCGCGGCGGGTTCTACATCTGGCTCACGTTCGACGGGCCGGTGCGCATGGGGCGGCTGTTCCGGCAGGCCGCCGACCATGGGGTGCTACTCAACCCGGGCGACATCTACGATTTCGAGGGCGACAACGCGCTGCGCCTGAGCTACGCCTACACCACCCCGGAGGAGTTCGCCGGGGCGGCGCAGGTGCTGGCCGGGTTGGCGTGACGTGCACCCCATGCCGGCCAACCCCGAAACCTATTGGAACAGGGTTGTCCGGCACGAGTTCAAGCCAGGCAACACGAAACCGGCAGTTTGTCGGGTTACCCGGCACCAAGTCATGCCGGACAATGCCGGAATCCACTGGAACTGGGTTGTCCGGCATCAGGTCGTGCCGGACAACCCCGAAACTCGCTGAAACGGGTGTATACGGCACGAGTTCATGCCGGACAACACGAAACAGGAGGTTCATCGGGTTGTCCGGCACACATGCGCACCGGCCGCTCCGACATCAGCCGAGCTTGGCGAGCTCCTCGGGGCTCAGTTCGAGCTGGTCGGCCTTGAGGGAGTCGAGGATCGTCTCGGGGCGGTGGGCGCCAGGGATGACGAACATGTGGTCGCCCTTGGCGAGCTCCCAGGCGAGCGTGACCTGCTGGTAACTCACGCCGTGCGCGGCCGCGATCTCGCGGAACGGGTCGAACTTGGACTCGTCGTACGGGTGGCGGTAGCCGCCGAGCGGGCTCCAGCACACGAACGCGAGGCCGAGCTTCGCGCAGTAGTCGAGCGTGTCCTGCGTCTCCAGGTGGATCGGCGAATACTGGTTCTGCACGGCGACGAGCTTGTCACCCAGAATCGAGCGTGCGATGTCCAGCTGTTCGATGGTCACGTTGGACACGCCGGCCACGCGGGCCACGCCTTCGTCGACGAGCTGCTTCAGCGCTTCGACCGACTCGTTGTACGGCACCTCCGGGTCGTGGCGGTGCAGGTACAGCAGGTCGATGGTGTCGACGCCGAGCGCGAGCGCGGATTCCTTGCCGTATGCGATGAGATGCTCCGGCTTGCCGTCGCGCGGCCACACCGGCTTGTCGCCGTCCCATGCACGGCGCAGGCCGATCTTCGTGGCGACGGTCACCTCGCTCTTCGGCCCCTTCCACGTGGCGAGCGCCTCGCGGACCAGCTTCTCGCCGGTCTGCTCCTCCTCGCCGGGCGTGTAGTAGGCCCACGCGGTGTCGATGTGACGGCAGCCGGCGTCGAGCGAGGCGTGCAGCGTCTCGATGCCGACCTCGTGCCCGCGGTTGTTCTCGATGGTCAGCGGCATTTCGCCGTGGCCGATCGCGGTGGTGGAGAATGGTCCGAGATTGCGGTACAGCGCCATGATGGCTCCCTTCGTGCGTGTTTGCTTAACGGTACGGCTGCTTCCAGCGTAAGCAGGCACGTGGATTTCACGGCCGGGAACCACCCTCAGTCCCGCAGAAGCGGGACAGCTCCCGCCAGCGGGAGCCGAAGAAGGACAGTCAGACCACCGCCCGCGGACAGCTCCCGCCAGCGGGAGCCGAAGAAGGACAGTCAGACCACCGCCCGCGGACAGCTCCCGTCAGCGGGAGCCGAAGAAGGACAGTCCCGTCATCGGCCGCCGCCGGAACCACCGCCGGAACCACCGCCACCGCCACCGAAGCCGCCACCGCCGCCGGACGAGGAGGACGGCGCGGCATCGGCGATGGTCGAGGCGACCGCGTCGAATCCGGCGCTCAGCTGCGAGCCGATGTCGCCGAGACTTCCGGCGAACGCGTCGGCGCCGAAACCATCCGAACCGCCGAACGGCGAACCGTCCGAGCCATCCGACCACGAGCCGGAGGCGCCGTAGCCGCCGGACCCGTAACGCCGATGCCACGCACGGCGACGATAGCTCCAATACCACACCGAACCGGAACCGTGCTCGTCCAGCCACGCCGGATCGGCGAGCTGCGGGTACGCTTTGGCGAGTTCGGAGGCCATCCTGCCGGAGATACCGAACGCGGCCGCATACACCATGTACCAGTCCCACAGGGCGAGGTCGGCGGGGCCGCGGTCGGAGAAGTCGGAGAAATCCTCCATATACCGTTTGAGCCCGAGGCACCTGCCCGCGTACTCCTCGCCGGAGGGCGTGAACCGCCTGGGCATGCCGATGCTGAACGCGAACACCGCGATCCACACGCATGGCGCGCCGACGCACAACTGCACGGCGATGTTCGCGGTGAACAGTTGCGTGGTGAGCAGCAGCGAACCGAACAGCACCTGGATGAGCGAGGCGAGCATGTACCCCTTCGCCACGGAGCGGACGGGATCGAGCATCGCGTACTCGACGGCGGCCGCGGATGTGAACCGTTCCATCGACTGGTAGCCGTCACGCCACCCCTTGCACGCGTCCCGCATCTGCGTGACGTCGAACACCGGGGAGCCGACGCGCCGCGAAATGTCGACGATGAGGTCGAGGCACGCGGATTCCGACGCGCACAGGCCGAGTCTGGCGCGCTGCGGCGTGAATACGACCGGCCGGATCACGATGGTGCTCGTCGCGTCGCTCACTTCGACCAGTCTCGAATCGGCACCGATCATGCGCGACAGGGCGACCGGGTCCGCGCGGCTCATATCGACGCCGCGGTACATCCACGAAGGCCCGGGGTGGATGGCGATGGCCTTCTTCACGGCGAGCGCCATCACTGTGCCCGCCAGCGAGCACTCGTTCAGCACGCGGTCCGCGCGTTTGCCGGCGATGCCGCCGACCGGCAGCTCGTCCATCGCGTCCATGAGACGTGCGGCCGCGGCGGGACTCACCTGCGGCGGATCGCGCCAGTAGACGATCGTCCCATGGTAGCCGGCGAGACGACGCGAACGGAACGCGGCGACGAGACTCCATGCGGACAGCGCGACGGCGACGGCGACGAGCGACGCCCAGCCGACGAGTCGAAGGCGGGCTTCGGCGCGGACCTTGTCGCGCCAATCCTGTTCCTTGCGTCGTTCGGTGGATTTGAGGTCGGCGAGCGCGTCGTCGTGGACGGTGCGCGTCACGTCTCCCGCGTACCGGGAGTCGTAGGCAGCGACGACGTTGATGTAGTCGCCGGAACGGAAATCGTGGGCGGTGAACGTGAACGCGTCGTCGGAGGCGTGGCCGTCGGCGTCCGTGTTGGTCTCGCTCTCGCTTTCGGTGTGCAGCCAGCTCCATATGCCGTCGGGGCCCGCTCCCTGCGGGTAGCGCACTTCGCCGGTGATGGTGCCGGCGGGCACTTGGCTGGTGGTTCGTATCGGCTCCCATTGGAAGGTGGCGACGTCGTCGTGTTTCGTGACGACGTCGTGCATGGTGAACGACACGTCGAACTTCAGACTGTCGGTTTTCGTGGTGGCAGGAATGTTCCATCCGATTTCGATGGTCTTCCTGCTACCTCCCGTACCGTCGGCGCCGAGGCCGTCCTTGCCGGGCTCGTATGGTTGCGGATCGTCAGCGCTGACGGTCACGTCGGCGATGTACCAGTGGTTCGCGTATCTGAGATCCCAGGTGCCGTCGTTCACGGTGTCGGGGTTGCGCGGGTCGGTGCGCGTGTAGGTCTCGCCGGTCGTGACGTTGCGCACGGTGATGTCGGTGATGTCGGTCAGTTTGCCGCGTTCGAGCGTGTACTGCCAGTACAGCTGCTTCCAGGGTTTCGTGTAGCCGTCGTCGTCTTCGCGTTCCCGGAGCCGATAGTCGTAGCGCGTGTCGACCTTGAGGTCGCCGGAAGCGGTGACGGTCGCCGTGTAGTCGATGGTGCGGCAGGCGAGCGCCGCGCCCCGCGCGTTGCCGATGTGGCCGACGATCAGGACGGCCACCAGGATCGCCGTGGTGAGGAAGGCGTTGACCGCCGATCTGACCATTCCGTGCCGCATGATGACGCCCTGTTCAGAACCTCACCTGCGGCACGGCCCGGCTGGCCTCGTCGGCGGCGAAGTACTGCGCCTGCGTGAAGTGGAACATGCCGGCGATGATGGTGCTCGGCACGGTCTCGATGCGCGTGTTGTACTTCATCACCACGTCGTTGTAGAACTGGCGCGCGTACGCGATCTTCTGCTCCAGCGCCTGCAGCTGGTTCTGCAGGTTCATGAAGTTCTGGTTGGCCTGAAGCTGCGGGTATGCCTCGGCCGTGGCCGTCAGGTTGAACAGCGCCTTCGAGAGCGCGTTCTCCGCGGCGGCGCGCTGCGCGATCGTGGCGCCCGGGTTCGAGGCCGCCGCCACCGCGCCGGCGCGTGCGGCCGTCACCTGCGTGAGCACGCCCGACTCGTGCGCCGCATACCCCTTCACCGTTTCGACGAGATTCGGGATGAGGTCGACGCGCTGCTTCAGCTGCACGTCGATCTGCGCCCAGCCGTTGCCGACCCGGTTGCGTAATTGGACGAGCCCGTTGTAGGCGGCCACCGCCCACGCCGCCAATGCGATGATGATCGCGAGCATCACCACCACGACGATCACCGCCACCGCCACACCGCTCATGTTCCGCTCCTTCGCCTTTGGCTGCCAACGGCCCCCAACCTTCCGCGCGCCATCACACGACCAGACACGCGACCCGACACACGACCGTTCGCTCCCCATTTTCCCACACTCAGGGAATTCCCGGTAGACATACGGCTGTTGATACGAAAACAGGGGTCTGGAACATCTAGGATGTTCCAGACCCCCTTGGATCGACGGCCGTTAGGCCATGCATCCGGCATGGGACGATTTCGAAGGCGAACTCATGCCTTCAACTGCATGTGAAGAAGCTTGACCGGCCGCCGATCCAAGTGTGGAACACCCGAATCGGGCGGCATGCGGGTCAGGCGCGCTTGCGCAGCAGCGTGATGACGGCCGCACCGGCGAGCGCGACGATGGCGAACACGGCCACGCCGGCGATAGCAGAACCGGTCTCGCCGAGGATGGCGCCCTCGTTCTTCTTCGCTTCGGCCTTGGTGTCAGCCTTCTTGTTGTCGGACGCGGGCTTGTTGTCGGAGGCGACCTTGGTCCACTGGGCCACGAGCTTGTAGACATTGCCTTCGACGGTGTCCGCGGCCTTCACAGCGGTGCCGTCCTTGTCGGTGCCGGTCTCGGCGTACGCCCAGCCGGACAGCTTGTAGCCGTCACGCGTGATGGTGTCGGCGGTCGGCAGCTTGTCGAGGATGGTGTCGCCCTTGCCGATCTGCAGGGAGAAGTCACCGGTCTCGCCGTTGATGTTGCCGCCGTTCGTGTTGTACACGACGGTGAACTGCTCGACGTTCATGTCCGGGTCGACGTCGGCAACGTCCCACAGGGCGACGATGTGCTCGTCGGCGGAGAACACGTCGTCCTTGCCAACGGTGGTGTTCGTGCCGTGGGATTCCACGTCGGCGTAGTGCCAGCCGCGGAACGTGTAGCCGTCACGCTTGAGCTCGGGGAGCACGGACAGCACGTTCTGGTTCTCGCCGACGGTGTACATCACGTCGCCGGCCTGACCCTTGAACTCGCCGTCCTGGATCTCGCCGCCGTTCGTGGAGACGGTCAGCGTGTAGGTCTTCACGGAAGCGCCCGGATCGACCTCGGACAGCTCCCACGTGGCGTACACGGAGACATCGCCGGAGACGACGTCGTTCGCGCCGACGGACGTGGAGGTGCCATGGCCGGTCGCGTCGGCGTAGTGCCAGCCGTGGAAGTCGAAGCCGTCACGCTTGAGCTGCGGCAGCAGGGAGGCGACGGTCTCGCCCTCGCCCACGGTGTACTGCACGTCACCGGACTGGCCCTTGAACTCGCCATCCTGGATGACACCGCCCCTGGTGGAGACGGTCAGCGTGTAGGTCTTCACGGAAGCGCCCGGATCGACCTCGGCCAGATCCCACGTGGCGTACACGGCGACATCGCCCTTGACGACGTCGTCCTTGCCGACGGACGTGGAGGTGCCCACGGCCACGGCGTCGGTGTAGTGCCAACCGCGGAACGTGTAGCCGTCACGCTTGAGCTCCGGCAGGACGGACAGCAGGTTCTCGCCCTCGCCCACGGTGAGCTGGACATCGCCGGACTGGCCCTTGGCCTCGCCGTCCTGGATGACGCCGCCCTTGGTGGACACGGTCACGGTGTGGGTGGTGACGCCCATGCCGGGATCGACGGAGGCTTCCTTCCACTCGGCGTGCACGGTGACATTGGCGGAAACAGTGTCGGTGGCGCCGACGGCCTTGCCGTTGTCGTAGTACCAGCCGGCGAACACGTAGTCGAGACGGTTCAGCTTCGGCAGGGAGGCGGACAGGTTGTCGCCCTCGTTGAGGGTGTACATCACGTCACCGGTCTCACCGGCATGCTCGCCGTTCACGATGACACCGCCTTTGGTGGAGACGATCACGGTGTGGGTGACGGGTGCCGGAGCGGACACGTCCTTCAGCACGGCGACGAGCGTCGCGCCGTCAAGTCCGGCAACATTGGAAGTCTTGAATTCCGGCTCGCCGATCTTGGCGCCGGTGTTCACACGGACGCCGTTCAGCGTCCAGTAATCGATTGCCTTGCCGCTCGGCACGTCGACGGAACGCTCGACGTTGGCGAAAGCGGTGGCGACGGTCGTGTCGCAGCTGGCCTGCGAGATGACGATGGGCTTCTCGACCTGGAAGTTCACCGTGCACAGTTGTTCTTGTTCTTGATTTGCGGGGGCCTCTTCAGCCTGTGCGGTAAACGGGGCCACTACGGCCAGTGCCGCCACCGCCGTGACACCCGCGATAACCTTCTTCAAAGTCATGATGGGACCTCGACAGCTTTCCTACTATCTACTTCTTATCCATCCCCATCCAGGAGCCTTCGAAATCCCCAGGGACACGCACGGCCGCTCTTCACTTCAACCATGCAGCGAACAAGGTACCCCCCATTACCATGTTTGGTAGGCCTCGATGGTCGGGGCCGGGTCGCCGGTCCTGGTATGACTTTCCTGCCCTGTCGTTGATGATCCGGGGGGTGTTGTCGCCGGGAGCGGGGGCGTCCGCAGACCGCTGATAGGAACCAGGCCGGCCGCATGGACGCG
>NZ_JBKEVI010000013.1:0-84863 GCF_056357035.1 Bifidobacterium sp. LH_417 | reverse complement strand
TGGCACCGCCGGTTGGCTGCGTTCGGAAGGGATAACCGCTGAAAGCATCTAAGCGGGAAGCCCGCTCCAAGATAAGTATTCCCTGGCTCTTCGGAGCCGTGACCCCCCATGTAGAACACGTGGTCGATAGGCCGGACGTGGAAGCCCCGCAAGGGGTGGAGCCGACCGGTACTAACGGGGAAGCGCGACACACAACCCACACCCCCAAGGAGTGTGGAGAGCATCGGCGAAGACTGCGCGAAAACACGCGACACGGAACAACGGTCCGTGACCACAAAAACGATCAGCGACGCGTCCACCATCCGGTCCCCAAACCACCAGCCATCAGGAGACACGGGACACGATTCCCTCCTGATAATTGAAGATTTGCGGCGGTCATGGCCCAGGGGAGACGCCCGGACCCATTCCGAACCCGGAAGCTAAGACCTGGCACGGCGATGGTACTGCACCCGACAGGGTGTGGGAGAGTAGCACGCCGCCGCACCACACTTGAAACGAAAGCCCCGGAGAGCACCCGAACGCCCCGGGGCTTTCCCATACCCACACACACGCGCGAGGATACGCGGAAACGGAACCGGCCTACGGCCGGTGCGTTTCTCCCCGCAGTCCATGGGGCCGCTCCTCTTCTCCTCCCCACCCGGCCTGCGGCCGGGAGCCCCCTTGTCACAGGGGGCTGTGCGCTCACGCGCGTGAGCGCGACCTCCCTCTGGCGAGAGAGATGGCCACCGAAGGCGGACGGAGGGAGAGACCCGCGGCCCGCGGGGCCGCGAAGACACGGCATCGGCCGAGGGGCGATACCGACACCGCTGCACTTGGAATACGGCGTCAGCCTGTTCTGCTGTAACCTTGATTGCGGATAATTGAGATATTCGCTGTAATTATAGTATGAGCCTTTGGGGAGGTGATTGGAATGGCCAGGTATCTGCGTCGTGCGGAGGCGGCGGAGCGTCTGCATGTTTCCGTGTCCATGTTCAAACTGTTGGTCAAACAGGGCGGTATCCGTTATGAGGTGACGCCGGGTGGTCAGAAGGTGTACGATCCGCATGAGATCGACCGGTACATGGCCGAATGTCAGGGCATGCCGATCCCCGAAGGGAAGCTCGTGTTCTATGTGCGCGACAGCGAGGGCAACACGGCGCGTATGAACGCGCAGGTGGAACGGCTGACGGTCGCGTACGGCGAGCCGGTGAGGGTGTATCGGGATCGTGCGAGCGGATTGAACGAGCGGCGCAAGGGGTTGAACCGTCTGTTGGACGATGCGGAGAATCGTCTGTTCGACCGGGTCGCCGTCACGGCCAGGGATCGTCTCTCCCGGTTCGGCGCCGCGTATCTGGAACGGTATCTGGGCTGTCTTGGCGTCACGCTGGTCGTGTTGGACGGGGAACGTGAGAAGGGCATGATGGATGAGCTCATGGATGATTTCATGAGCCTGCTCGCCTCGTTCTCGGGCCGGTTCTACAAGCTTCGTTCGGTGGAGCATCAGCGGCTCCTGTTGAGGAAGGCGGAGCGACGCCTGTCCGGGGAGGCGGCGTCGGATGGCGGGGAGTGACGAAGTCGCCTGTGGTGTCCCCGCGTTGGAGCCGGTCAAGGTGTGCGACACCGCCACCGGCGTGGAATTGTCTCCTATGGAATGGGAGGCGTTGTTCTGGAGTCATCTCGACCATGCGAGGCATTGCCAGAACATGATGATCCGATTGAACCGAAACCTCGGCTCGAAGGGCGGGGGTTTCTGCAACGAGTGGGCTAGGAAAAACGTTCGTCTCGTTTCCCTTCCGACGGGTTTCCGTAATCTGTCGCATCAGAACCGGGTGAACCAGTGCGAGACGGCGCGCCTCGTCTTGGCGTGGCGGGCTCGCGAGCGGGTCGCGGACGCGTTGGACGAGATCGGCTGGGACAAGGCCACGCTCAAGGATGTGGAGAAACTGGTCGGCGGGAAGGTCGATCCGCAACTGTTCTCCAACGTGCTCTCCCACGACGCGCATTTCGAACTGCCGACGGTGCGCGGCACGCGTTTCCCGTATGACCAGTCGAACAACAATTCATGCCGTCAAGGCGAGATCGACCTCGGGCGCGGACTGGTCACGTACCGGCGCATGGCGGTCGCCGACCGGTTCGTGGACGTGACCCTGCGGTTTCCTCGTATGAGGGAACGGTATCCGAATCTGGTTCGGGTGTCGCGTCCCACCATGAGGTTGCGCGGGGACGGGATGATCGTGTTCGATCTGGTCGTGTTCGAGCGACGCATGAGAACGGTTGACGTGTCGAAGAGCGCGCATGTGGTCGGTTTCGACCTGAATGCGGACTGGCACGGTGGGATCAGCGGTGCGCGTCTCGCCTATAACGGTCACGTCGGCCGGGAGCTCGTCGCCGGCGTGGATACGCGACGCCAGCAGGAGAAACTGGAACGTCTGTACGTCGAGTATCGGCGGTGTCTTGCCAAATTGAAGCGTCTCATGCCGTGGCAGCGCCCCTCGGACCCGGATGATCCGATCCAGGTCGCCGCCCATCCGAAATGGGCTCGACTCTACAATCAGTCGTTGGGACTACGCGACAAGATGTATCGGATCAAAACCCTGTTGGACTGGCGGTACGCCCACGACGTCATCGACCACGCTCGTCCCGACGAGCTGATCGCGGTGGAGAAGCTGAACGCGTTCGACGCGGCCGGACGGTATGAGTTCCGACACGGAAGCCAATTGGACAAGCTCGACCATGTGGCGGCGCGCAATGGTCGACGCGTTGTCAAGGTCAATCCGGCGCACACGTCCGACACCTGCCCATGGTGCCACACGAGAATCGGGAATCTTAACAAAGCGCGCGAATACCAGTGCCCCGGTTGCGGGAGGACCGTTTCGCGTGACTATGGTTCGGCGGTCAACATCGCCGATCGCGGCCGGCGATACCTGGGGCATAAAGGCAATCCGATTACACCTCCCAAGGGACATGCCACGAGGAAACGTCCCAAGCTGACAAGATTCCGGCACTCGGGTGCCGGCCATGAACGTTCGTCAGGAACCGGCAAGGGGCCGGTCTCCTTCCGTGTCACAGGGCAACCGGATACGGTGACGGCGACTATTCGGAGTAAAAGGAAGCGGACGACCTCCGTGCAGGCACGGGCCAGAGTCGCCACGCGGTTGCGGCAGGAACCACAACTACCTCATTCCGAATAACCCTGTGGGCGAATGGTGGTGGGAAAAGGTGCAACGGGAGACGACCACGTTATGGACGAGTGGCGTGAATCGGCGGAATCGCGGCTAGGATGGAAACCAGTTCGCGGGACACAATCCCCACGTTTGAGACCGTCCGGGCAGGTGCTCGGATGACCCGAACGCGCATATGCATGCGGATCGCATGCAGCGCAACCACACGACACCGTGCATCGTTTTCCGACCATTGTGGACGGCCGACGATGCGCAAGTTAAAGGAGTGCCAATCATGGCTGCACAAATCTGGTATGAGAATGACGGCGATCTCTCCGTGCTCGAAGGCAAGAAGGTCGCGATCATCGGTTACG
This sequence comes from Bifidobacterium sp. LH_417, assembly GCF_056357035.1. Classification (NCBI taxonomy): domain Bacteria; kingdom Bacillati; phylum Actinomycetota; class Actinomycetes; order Bifidobacteriales; family Bifidobacteriaceae; genus Bifidobacterium; species Bifidobacterium sp. LH_417. The sequence goes on along the minus strand of NZ_JBKEVI010000013.1, from coordinate 81,349 downwards.
GCTCGCAGGGCCACGCCCACGCGCTGAACCTGCGTGATTCCGGCGTCGACGTCGTCGTCGGCCTGCGTCCGACCTCGAAGTCCGTGGACTTCGCCAAGGAGCAGGGCCTTGAGGTCAAGTCCGTGCCGGAAGCCGCCGCCGAGGCCGACGTCATCATGATCCTCGCGCCGGACCAGTACCAGCGCAACATCTGGAAGGACGACATCGAGCCGAACATCAAGCCGGGTGCGGCCGTCGCCTTCGCCCATGGCTTCAACATTCACTACGGCTACATCAAGCCGTCTGAGGATCATCCGGTGTTCATGGTCGCTCCGAAGGGCCCGGGCCACATCGTGCGTCGTGAGTACGCCGCCGGCCGTGGCGTCCCGGTGGTCGTGGCCGTCGAGCAGGACCCGCGCGGTGACGGCTGGGCGCTGACCCTGGCCTACGCGAAGGCCCTGGGCGCCCTGCGCGCCGGCGCCATCAAGACCACCTTCAAGGAGGAGACCGAGACCGATCTGTTCGGCGAGCAGAACGTCCTCATGGGCGGCGTGAACAAGCTCGTCGAGATGGGCTTCGAGGTCCTCACCGACGCCGGCTACCAGCCGGAGATCGCCTACTTCGAGGTCTGCCACGAGCTCAAGATGCTCGTCGACCTGATGAACGAGGGCGGCCTCAACAAGGCCCGTTGGTCCTGCTCCGACACCGCCCAGTACGGCGACTACACCAACACCGTCATCAACGAGGACTGCCGCAAGCGCATGGAGTACCACCTGGGCCGCATCCAGGACGGCTCCTTCGCCAAGGAGTTCATCGACGATCAGGATGCCGGCGCCCCGCACTTCAAGGAGCTGCAGGAGAAGTACTCCAACGAGCGCATCGAGACCGTCGGCCCGAAGCTGCGCGCCATGTTCTCCTGGAACAAGGACGGCGTGAAGGACGCCGACGAGGCCAACTCCTTCACCGGCAAGATCGCCCGCGCCCAGGTCCAGTGAGCCTGCTCATCGTGACGACAGGCCGTCGTTCCCACACTGGGAACGACGGCCTTTTCGTATGCGTCGCCGGACCCGGTTGAGTCGGCGCGCGTTGTTCCGTGACGCGGGAACGACGCCAAGGCCGCGTTTTTGTCGTTTCCGCGCCAATGGCGTCGGCGGAACGGGGGTCGTGGCGCGGATGCGACGCTGACGATGCTCTCAGCGTCGTATCCATGCCAACGTTGGCGAGCCTGCGACGTTTCCGGCGCGAAACCGCCGCGGCGGTCCGGCAAACGCCGGCCGTCAGCCGCGGTGCCGGAGGTATTCGCGGAGGAAGGGGACGGCGAAATCCACTTCGCCGCGTTCCGTTTCCCGGATGACGTAGGCATCGAGTAGCCGCTTGCGGTAGGTGGCGGCGTAGTTGTCGGTCTTTCCCATGCGTCGGGCCACGGCGGAGGTGGAGGAGGAGCCGTCAGAAACCGCCATCGCCTTCAGATACGCCTTGTCGTTGCGCGACAGTCCGTGCAGCTCGGGGATGCACACGGCGTTGTCGAGATCGCTGCGCGCCTCGGCGATGCCGTCGGCGATATCGCCGTCGGAGATGACGTCGGATTCCCGCAAATCGGCGGCGTCCCACACGTAGTATCCGACCAGTTGGATCATGTACGGGTATCCGGCCGTCGCCTCGGCGGCGGTGCGCAGCTGGTCGTCGGAGATGGTCATGCCGGATGAGCGGAACGTGGTCGCGAAGGCACCGCGCACGTCGTCGATGGGGACGTCCGTGAGCACGTTGGTCTTCGCGCGGCGCAGGAAGGTGATGACCTCGTCGTTGAACAGGTCGGAGACCATCTGCGGCAGTCCGGCGAATACGATGGCGATGTTCCGGCGTTCGCGTATCTGATGCTGAATCGCGGTCGCGATGGCGATGAGATCGTTCCGTTCGGCGGCCTGTGTTTCGTCGATGGTGATGAGCAGTCCGCGATGATGTTTCTCCAGTACGTCGAGGCGGCGGGACATGGCTTTGCGCAGCGTCTCCGGCATGCGTTTCGGCGACAGTTCGGCCTCGCCGAGGCTGATGCTCGCTCCGGCGAAACTCACCGACGGCTTCACGGAGATTCGGTCCAACATGCCGTCGGAATCATGGAGCTCGTTGGCGAGCCGTTCGCACAGTCCCATCGAGGCGGTCTCCTCAATGACGTCCCATTTGCGGGCGCGCGCCTTGTCTCCGAATACGGTGAGCATCACGGTTTTCCCGGTTCCGCGTGCGCCGGTCACCAGCATGATGCGTCCCGGAGCGCCGACGCCGTTGCCCAGTCCTTTTTCGAAGTCGCGGATGATTTTGGCGCGGCCGATGAGTAGGGGCGGTTCGCCGCCCGCGGTCGGTTTGAAAGGGTTCTCCGTGGCATGCATCTTGTGTCTCCCGTCATCGTGGATAACGCAATATCAAAAATATCAAAGAAATCAAAAATATCAAAAGAATCAAAAGAGCGGTGCGGGGGAGCGGAGGCTGACGCGCGCCGGAGTGTCATGCGTGGGGTGTGCGCCGAGAATGTCGTGCGTGGAATGCGCGCGGGGGACGTCATACCGGGGCGCGCGGGGATGTCAGCTGGGATTCACGAGGGGGGCATCGACGCCGGCCGGACTCGCGTGGGGGTGCCGAGTGCGCACGGGGGGATGTCATGCCGGGCGCGCGCTGGGGCGTCAGCCGGGACTTGTGCGGCGGATGTCACGTGGTGCTGGGAGAATGGGCAGCAGTCTTCTATGGGAGCGTTCACATTACGTAGTCGGCCATCAGTGAGGAGCGTAGGCCGGCGCGAGGTGAGTGGCGACAACCGCATCGTAACAGCGCGCGGGGTTGCCTGTCGCTGGTGATGTGAGCGCGCACATAGGACGTCACGCGCATCGGCAACGGTGTGCGGAGCGCCCGGCAGGGTCGTGGTGTGGCGTAGCACCGTGAAGCGGCCGTGACGGGGGAGGAACGAAGGAGAGGCGCTGCGTCGCGCCCGAACGAAAGTGCATAGCAGCATATGAAGAACTGGAAGAAGGCGGTCGCGCTGATTGCGGCCGTGCCGATGTTCGCGGCGTTTGCGCCCGCGGCGACGGCGGCCGACACGACGACGGCCGCGCAGGCCACGTCGACCGTGCAGACCGCGGCCGACGCCACCCCGACCCTGCTTGCCAGCTGGGACTTCACCGGCAAGAACGGCACGAGCAGCGGCTCCATCCCTGATTCGACCGGCAAGTACAAGCTGACGCTCAACGGCGGCGTCTCCGTCGGCAAGTTCGGCGATCGTTCCAACAACGAGGCTCTGAATCTCAACAACGATGCCAACAGCGCCAAGTACGCGCAGATCGACGACCAGCTGTTCAAGGACGCCGGCGACTCCTTCACCTTGGAGTTCGCGGCCAAGTCCCGTCAGGCGGACAGCGACGCGTTCTTCACCTTCGCGGTCGGCAAGGACTACAACAAGTACTTCTTCAACCGCATCAGCACCACCAAGGTGAAGACGGTCATCTCCGACAACAAGTGGAATAACGAGCATGGCGACAACGTTTCCGTCTCCGGCAACGACAACACGTGGCACAACTACAAGATCGTCGTGGACGGCACCAATCTCGGCGTGTGGCGTGACGGTTCCCTGCTGAACTTCACGACCAACACCGGCATCAGGATGAGTGACCTCGGCGGCTACACCACCTACATCGGCAAGTCGTTCTACGACGGCAGCGGTTCCGGCATCGGCACCGACAAGTACTGGAACGGCGCGATGGACGACATCAAGGTGTACAAGGGCGCCGAACTCGCCTCGCCGACCGGCGTGACCATCGCCGGCGACGGCGTGGTCGACGGCAAGCTCGCCCTGACCGAGAAGTCCACCGCGAAGCTCACCGCCACCGTCACCCCGGACGACGCCGTGAGCAAGAACGTCACCTGGTCCTCCTCCGACGAGGGTGTGGCGAAGGTCTCCGACGACGGCACCGTGACCGCCGTCAAGGCCGGTTCCGCGACCATCACCGCCACCACCGAGATCGGCGGCGTGAAGGCCGAACTGCCCGTCACCGTGAATCCGATGGACGCGAAGACCGCCGCCAACGAGGATCTCGACTCCGCGATCAGCGCGCTGAAGACCACCACGACCGAGAACCTGCCGCTCATCGCCGAAGGCACGAAGAACGGCTCCACGATCACCTGGACGTCCTCCGACCCGAAGCTCATCACCGGCACCGACGCCAACTACAAGGCCCCGAGCGTGGGCGCCGCCGACCCGTATCGCGGCGCCGGCGTGGTCACCCGTCCCGCCTACGGCGACGGCGACTCCAAGCCGGTCACGCTGACTGCCACCGCCAGCTACAACGGCGGCGAGGCAGTCACCAAGAGCATCGAGATCACCGTCAAGGAGAAGACGCGTGTCGCGCCGGACACCGGCTACGCGTCCGTTACCTTCAGCAGCGATAACAACGGTGGCGAGCAGGCGTGGGTCGCTTCCACCGAGAAGAACGATTTCTTCACGTTCAAGACCCGCAACAACGGTCAGGCCGTGCTTACCAATGACGCCGACACCGGTGGTCTGCGCGATATGTACGTGCTGCGTTCCCACGAAGGTGACAAGTACTACCTGATCGCCACCGATCTCAAAGTGTCGGCGATGGGCTGGGGGCAGAACCAGCAGTACGGTTCCCATAAGGTCGAGGTCTACGAATCCACCGATATGATGAACTGGACCCGTACCAACGGCGACGGCAACGGCGGCATCACCATCAATTCGCCGGAAGCCGGCATGACCTGGGCTCCGGAAGCCTACTGGGATGACGATCTCAATGCTTATGTGGTGTTCTTCTCCTCGCGTATGTACACCGACGAAAGCCGCACCACTCCGGTCAAGAACGAGACCACCGGCCGTAGCTCCTATGCGCAGGTGCGCTATGCCATCACCCGCGACTTCGTGAACTTCACCGAGCCGCAAATGTGGCAGGACACCGGCTACTCTCGTATCGACTCCACCGTGCGCAAAATCGGCGGATACTACTACCGCCTTACTAAGAACGAGGAGAACGGCGCAGCCGGCAGTTACATCACGAAGGGCAAGAGCGTGTTCCTCGAGCGTTCCAAGGTGCTCACCGCTCCGACTACCAAAGCCGACCCGAATCAGGACCCTGACACCGGCTGGCAGCTGCTTGAGCAGAACCTGTTGCCGTTCGAAGGCCCCGAAACCGTCAAACTCAACAAGGACGACGAACTCAACACGAAAGACGACGACGGTTACATCCTGCTGTCCGACAACTTCTCCTACCGTGCGTTCATGACCACCGGAGCCGAGCTGAGCAAGACCAACTGGAACAACACCATGGTCAATCGATTCCCGGACTTCAACAATGAGAGCAAGCCGGTCATGGCCAAGCCTGGCGCTCAGGGCTACATCACCCAGGGCGCGAAGGGCGGTCTGCCGGACAAGGTGCGTCATGGCGCATTCGTCAACGTGCCCGCAGCCGTGCTCAAGGTGACGAAGTCCTGGACCGCGGCGTCGCCGACTCATATCGAGGCCGTGGACTCCACGACGACCGCCAAGTACGACAAGGATTTCCGCGTCGTCACCGCGACCGTGAAGGCCGATGACCAGGGCACCGTCGCCGGTTCCGTGACGTTCGCCACCGCCGACGGCAGCTGGTCCGAGACCGTCAAGCTCGACGCCGATGGCAAGGCTTCCGTCACCGTTCCCGCCGCGGTCTCCGGCACGGTGACCGCCGCCTACGACGGCTACACCGACAATCTCGTCAAGGCGTCCATCAGCGACGGCGTTGAGGTCGAGCAGGGCAAGAACCCGACCAAGCCGGAGATCACCCTTTCCGGTCAGGGCGTCAAGGACGGCAAGGTCGCGCTGAAGGTCGGCGACGAGCTCGACATCCACGCCGCGCTTTCTCAGGGCGATGCGACCGCCGCCGACGAACTCGTGTGGGGCGCCCCGTCCGATACGTCCGTCGTCGAGTACGTCGACCAGGGCGCAGACCCGGCCGTCGGCACGCGTCGCGTCAAGGCGCTCAAGGCCGGCACCGCGACGATCACCGTCTCGTCCAAGAGCGATCCGAGCGTGTCAGCCACGCTGACGATCGCCGTGACCAAGGACGAAGGCAAGACCCCGGGCGCCGGTGACACCACCGGCGATAAGACCGGTGCCGGCGACAATACCGGCGCGAAGCAGCCGGGCCTGTCGGCCACGGGCAGCGCCGTGGCCGGCGTGACCGCGCTCACCGCGCTGATGCTCGCCGCTGGCGTCGCCCTCACGGTCTGGCGCAAGCGCCGCGCCTGATCTAGGAGCGCCCTCCATCCTCGCCCCCGCTGGCGAGGCTGTCGCCTCGACGGCCTTGTCCCGTTGAAGGGGTGAGGTGCTTGGGAGGGTGCTCCCTATCCTCGCTCCCGCTGGCGGGGTGCCGGGGAGGGGGCGCCCTCCATCATCGCCCCCGCTGGCGGGGGCTCCCGGCGGAGCCGGGTGGGGGTGGTCCCGATGCGTACGTGCCGTGGCCACCCCCAGTCAGCCTGCGGCTGACAGCCCCCGCCAGCGGGAGCGGGATTCGTCGGTCTGCTTGTGCGACCACCCCCAGTCAGCTTGTGGCTGACAGCCCCCGCCAGCGGGGGCGGGATTGTGGTCTGGCCGTATGGCACGGCACCCCCGCCGGCGGGGCGGGATTATGGGCCGGTCGTATGGTGACAGCCCCCGCCAGCGGGGGTGAGGCCGATACGTACGTATATATCCATATCAACGAATTCCCTGAACCAAAGGAGCATTATGGGAACGTGGAAGAGGAAGACCATCGGTCTGGTGGCGAGCGTCGCCACACTGGCCGCCGGTCTCATGCTGCCGATGACGGCGGCCGCAGCGGACGGCGACGCGACAGGCAACGCGCCGCAGCCGCTCATCCATTATTCATTCGACGCCGCGCCGAGCGGCGGCACGACCATCGCGAACGAAGGCACCGCCGCGAACAGCGACGCCACGCTCTCCGGCGATGCGACCTTCGCGAACGGACAGGTCAACCTGACCGGATCGCAGTCCATCCAAGTGCCGACCACCGCGATCAACGGCCAGAAGGACGTGACCGTCTCCATCTGGCTGAAGAACAACTACGGCAACGGCAACGTCGCCGCCGCGTACATCGGCAATGGCGCGACGAAGAACGGCTACTTCCTGCTCAATCCGGCGAACCCGTCCGGCTATGTGAAGTCCGTGATGACCACCGCCACCGCGGCCGCCCCGAACAACAGCCCGTGGGGCACCGAAGTCGGCCCCGCCGCGACCAACGCCGCCACCACCGGCGCGAAGGCGACGAACGCGCTCGCGCTCTACACCACCGTGATCGACGGCACCGACGGCACGATGAGCGTCTACCTGAACGGCCAGCCGGTCGGCGACACGACGTACACGATCCCCGCCGGCGGCCTCACGAACTACGGCGACCTCGTCGCCTACATCGCGAAATCCTCCTACGCCGATCCGAACACGAAGATCGACGTCGACGATTACGCGGTCTACGGCACCGCGCTCGCCGCCGACGACGTCGCGGACCTCTACGCCGCCGAAGCGCTCGACAAGGCCGTCGCGTCCGTCGCCTCCGCCGTGCCGTCGAGCGCGACGGAGGACTTCACGCTGCCGGTCGCCGCCGCCGGCGCGACCGTCACGTGGAAGTCCGACAACGCCGCCATCGCCGTCGACAACGCGACCGGCAAGGCGACCGTCACGCGTCCGGCCGCCACGGCCGGCGACGCGACGGTGACGCTCACCGCCACGTTCGCAGTCGACGGCGCGTCCGGCGCGTCCAAGACCGTGCAGTACACGGTCACCGTGCCGAAGCAGCTGTCCGACGAGGACAAGGCGAAGGTCGACCTCGACGCGATCGCCATCGAAAGCACCGACGACGTGCGCTCGAACGTCTCCCTGCCCGTGACCGGCGACAACGGTTCGACGATCACGTGGGAGGTGACGGACGGCAAGGACGTCGCCACCGTCGGCAAGGTGACGGACAAGCGCTTCGTCACCATCGACGTGAAGCGTCCCGCCGCCGGCAAGGACGCCGCCAAGGTCACGCTCAAGGCCACCGCGAAGAACGGCGCGGCCACGCAGGCCAAGACCTTCGAGGTCACGATCCAGCCGATGCCGGCCGCCGAGGAGAAGGACGAGGCCTACGTGTGGGCGTTCTTCACCGGCGAGGGCGCGGGCGCCGAGAAGATCAGCCTCGCCGCGTCCAAGGGCAACGACGCGCTCGACTGGAACACGCTCAACAGCGGCACTCCGTTGTTCACCTCCGAATACGGCGAGCAGGGCCTGCGCGACCCGTTCATCATCCGCTCGAAGGATGGCGACAAGTTCTACATGCTCGCCACCGATCTGAAGATCGCCGGCCGCAGCGGCGGCTTCGACACCGGTCAGCGCAACGGCTCGCGCTACATCGAGATCTGGAAGTCCGACGACCTGGTCAACTGGTCGAAGCAGAGCCACGTCAAGGTGAGCTCCGACTACGCGGGCAACACGTGGGCGCCCGAGGCCTACTACGACGAGGAGATCGGCAAGTACGTCGTCTACTGGGCGTCGAACATGTACGACACGACCGACGACAGCCTGTCCGTGCGCACGCACGTCACCTACAACCAGATGATCTACGTCACCACCGACGACTTCGTCCACTTCTCCGACCCGCAGGTGTGGGTGAACGTCAACCAAGGCCAGGGCAAAGGCATGATCGACGCGACCATCGCCAAGGAGAACGGCGTCTACTACCGCTTCTACAAGGACGAGTCGCGCATGAAGATCCGCGAGGAGAAGTCCACGAACCTGCTCTCCGCAATCGGCACCGCCTCCACGCCCGGACTGCTGCCGAAGACCACCGGCCTCGCCGCCTCCGACCAGTGGACGCTGGTGAGGGAGAACATCGGCGACGGCCAGAACAACCAGTACGGCGGCAAGTTCTCCGGCGGCGAAGGCCCGTCCGTGTTCCCTGCGAACGACGGCGATGTGAACTTCGCGAACGGGGAATCCAAGTGGTACCTGTTCATCGACCAGCCGGGCTATCACGGCGGTCCGAACCACTACATCGGATTCAAGGTCAACGACCTCGCCACCGGTGAGGTGACCTCCGTCAAGTACAAGAACCTGCCCACCAACTCGGACGGCGGCAAGCCGCGCCACGGCACCGTCGTGCCGGTGACGCGCGCGCAGTACCAGAAGGTGCTGGAGGCGTACGCCCCGACCGTGGCCGTCAAGTCCGTGGACGCGGTGAACGTCGAGACGAAGGTCGGCGTCGATCCGACCGCGGACCTGCCGCAGACCGTGCACCTCACGCACGTCAACGGTTCCGCGGCCGACGTCGCCGTGACGTGGGACGCGATCAAGGCCGATTCCTACGCGAAGACCGGCACGTTCACCGTGAAGGGCGTCGCACAGGACGACTCCCGCATGCCCGTCGAGGCGACCGTGACCGTCACCGGCACCGACATCTCTGGTGCCGCGGTGAAGCTCGCGCAGACCGAGTACACGGCCGATGGCGCCGCCAAGGAGCCCGCGGTCGAATCCGTGACGCTCGCCGACGGCACCGTGCTGGGTGAAGGCGATTACACCGTGGCCTACGCGGACAACGTCGAGCCCGGCACCGCCACCGTGACCGTGACCGGCACCGGCAAGTACTCCGGCACCGCCACCGCCACGTTCACCATCAACCCGGCCAAGTCCGACGAGCTGAATAAGGCCGAGCTGCAGCAGCTCTACGACACGGTCAAGGACTACAAGGAGGCCGACTACCAGTCCGGTTGGGCCGCTTTCGCCACCGCCCGCGACAAGGCCTACGCCGTGCTGCAGAGCTCCGACGCCAGCCAGGATGAGGTGAACGCCGCGCTGGCCGGTCTTCGGTCCGCGGTTGCCGGTCTGCTGAAGAAGTCCGACGCCGGCACGCTGAAGCCCGGCGGCAACGCCGGCGCGGAGCAGCCGGGCCTGTCCGCCACGGGCAGCGCCGTGGCTGGCGTGACCGCGCTCGCCGCGCTGGCGCTCGCCGCCGGCGTCGCCCTCACGGTCTGGCGCAAGCGCCGCGCCTGACCTAGGCGCGCCTTCCATCATCGCCCCCGCTGGCGGAGCTGTCGCCTGACGGTCTCGTCCCGTTGATGGGGTGAGGTGCTTAGGGTGCCTCCATCCTCGCCCCCGCTGGCGGGGTACCGGGGAGGGTGCGTCTTCCATCTTCGCCCCCGCTGGCGGGGGCTCCCGGCGGAGCCGGGTGGGGGTGGTTTCGGTGCGTACGTGCCGTGGCCACCCCCAGTCAGCCTGCGGCTGACAGCCCCCGCCGGCGGGGGCGGGGTTGTGGTCCGGTTGAGGAGTGCGCCGTTTCCCGCCAGCGGGGGCGGTGTTTGCTGGGCCGATGGTCTCGTTGGAGCATCGGGCTGGTCTCCGTATTCGGAGGCGCTGTAAGCGTTCACAATCTGTGTGAGCGCTCACGGTATAATGATGCGCGTAGGAGTCGGTGTCGCGGCCATACGCGCGTATCAATCTCGGGAACGTTGCAGTGACTGGGATCGTGCGACTTGGCGGCATCGCCGGCGAGGGAGGTTCGGTTGCGATGCCGCGTGCGTCGTGACCGGAACGACGGCGGAACACGTCACTTGAAGGAGAGCGGCGGCCGGTCGTTGATAACAATTTGATAACAAATCCGGCGGCGTCCGTGCCGTCGGCATATAATTGGTACACCGGTTTCCCATGTGGTATCGCGTCGATTGCGAGCATGGCCATAGGGGCGATGCACCGACAATGCAATAGCAGGAACCAAGGAAGCATCCAAGGAAGGAATCTCAGTGAAGAGAGCCACACGACTCGCGGCCATCGTGGCCGCAGTGTCGACGCTCGGCATGGGACTGATACTGCCCATGACCGCGTCGGCGGACGACGCCGCGACCGCGGCCACACAGTCCGCGACGGCGTCGACGGCGCAACTGCGCGCCGCACAGGCGCAGGTGACCGCCGCAGCCGATCAAGACAAGGCCGCCGCGGCCGACCCGATCGCCAGCTTCGACTTCAACGCCGATCCGGCCGCACAGGACGGCGGAACAGCCGCGTTCACGAGCGCGAAGGGCGACGCGAAGGCGACCGTCAACGGCACGGCGAACCTCGTCGCCGGCAAGGACGACGCGAACGGCACAGCCGCCCAGCTCGGCCAGAACTTCTGGATGAACGTCACCAAGTCGGACGGCAGCCCGCTGCTCGCCGGCCTCGACGACGTCACCATCAGCTACGACAGCAAGGCCAACGCGACCGGCGGCGCATGGACCGTCTTCGCCGCGCCGGACGCGAACCAGGTCAACGGCAACGCGCCCACATACCTCGGCGTGCTCGACCAGACCAACAAGACGCGCATCGAACGCTACCTCAATGGCCGTAACTCCGACAAGGCCACCATCGACCAGAACGCCGGCACCAACGGCGACTGGAAGCACGTCGACCTCGTGATCTCCGGCACGACGGCGAAACTGTACGTCGACAGGAAGTTCGTCGCGAGCAACGTGAACGGCGAGAAGCTCTCCGCTATTCTCGGAGGCTCCGGCGGCGTGCTGCAGATCGGCAAGGGCAACTGGGGCAACGGCGAATACTTCACCGGTTTGCTCGACAACCTCACCATCTACGGCTCCGCGCTCTCCGCCGCGGATCTCGGCGTCGCCTCGCCGACCACACTGCACATCGGCGGCAACGACGTGGCCGACGACGGCACGGTGAGCCTCAAGGAAGGTTCCACCGCGTCGCTCTCCACGACCGTCGAGCCGGCCGCGGCCGAGCCGACCGTCACGTGGGAGTCCGACAACCCAGCCGTCCGATCCTCGTGAACAACGAGTCCACCACCGGCGTGCGCGACCCGTTCATCGCCTACAACCCCGAGTCGAAGACCTACTACATCCTCGCCACCGACCTGCGCGTGTTCGGCGGCGACAACGCCGGCTGGAGTGCCTGGTCCACGAACTACAGCACCAAGCTGCACGTGTGGTCGTCGAAGGACCTCATCCACTTCAGCGACATGAACGAGCTGGAGACCGCCACCGAGGACGCCTACACGAAGAACCCGGCCAAGACCCAGACCCTCACCGACACCGTGACCGGCAAGAAGATCACCGACATCGGCATGGCGTGGGCCCCCGAAGCCACCTGGGTGCCGAACTTCTACGACCTCAACGACGACGGCAAGCTCAACGGCTCCGACAAGAACAACCCGAAGGACCAGCAGGGCGGCGCGTTCGTCATGTACTGGTCCACCTCCGCCAAGTACGACGGCGACAACCACCAGCCCGGCAAGAAGGTCACCCACGTGCTGTGGGCCGCGACCAAGGACTTCACCAACGCCACCTACCAATTCGGCGGCGTGTACGTACCCAACAGCAAGTACCGTCCCGGCAACACCATCGACACGACGATGATCCAGCGCACCATGAAGGACGCCGACGGCACCGAACACCTGCGCTCCTACCGCGCCAGCGGCTCCGGCACCATCTTCATGGAGTACACCGACCGCGCCGACTGGTGGCGCGCCAACGACCAGGGCCAGTATGCCACCGATCCCGCCAAGGGCTGGGTGCTGCGCCAGAACAACGTCGGCCACTCCCTCGGCTCCTCGCAGGAAGGCGCGAACGGCTTCAAGGTCAACGGCGAGAACAAGTGGTACATGTTCGTCGACAACTACGGGTCCGTCGCATCCGGCGCTCGCTACGGCTACAACCTGCTCGAAGCCGACGACCTCGACGCGTCCGACGGCAACGTGTGGAAGCCGGTCGGCAATACGAACTTCTTCCTCACCGCGAACACCAAGCACGGCGGCGTCGTCTCCCTCACCAAGGCGCAGTACGACGCGATCCGCGCGGCCGACGCGAAGAAGGCCGACAACCAGAACCTCACCGTCGCCGACCCCGTCACCGTCGACCAGAACGCCACCGCCAAGGACGTGACCGCGAAACTTCCGAAGACGCAGACCGTCACCCTCGCCAACGGCTACGGCACCGCCGACCGTGACGTGACGTGGGACGTCTCCGGCGTCGACACCGCCAAGCCCGGCGAGTACACGGTCACCGGCACCGTCGACACCATCGGCGCGAACAAGAACCACTGGCAGTGGACGGCCTCCGACGGCACGGTCAAAACCGACGAGGACGACCTCATCAACAGCGGCGCGAACGCGAACAACAGCTTCAAGCAGTCCGGCGGCTTCGTCGACAACGCGACCGCCGACAAGAACCGTCCGCTCGTCAGCTCCACCGCGATCACCGTCACCGCCAAGGTGAAGGTCGCCGACGACGGCACCACCGAGCCCACCGACCCGGACCTGCTCGCCGACTTCACGTTCGACAAGGCCTCCGCCGACGGCACGTTCGACGGCGGCAACGCGACCGGCGCCACGCAGGGCACCGCCGCGCTCGCCGACTCCAAGGACGCGAAGAACGGCAAGGCCGCGAAGCTGGGCAAGGGATTCTGGCTGAACGTCACCGCCAAGGACGGCTCCCCGCTGCTCAAGGGCAGGAACGACGTCACCATCTCCTACGATTCCAAGCCCGACGCCGGCAAGGCGAACACCGGCTGGACGGTCTTCGCCGCCTCCAATGCGAACACGCAGGATTACGGCAAGGAGCACTACCTCGGCGTGCTCGACAAGACCACCGGCATCACAGTCGAACGCTACAGCAACACGAACGGCCGCGACTCCTCCGGCAACATCGCCTCCACCAAGGCGAACGACGGCTGGAAGCACGTCGACATCGTCATCTCCGGCACGACCGCGAAACTGTACGTCGACCGCAAGCTCGCCGGCGTCAACACCACCGGCAAGACGATCACCGACATCCTCGGCGAGAGCGGCGGCGTGCTGCAGATCGGCAAGGCGAACTGGGGCGACGGCGAATACTTCACCGGTCTCATCGACAACCTGAAGATCACCGGCCGCGCGCTCACCGCCGACGAGCTCGGCGTCGACGGCATCAAGTCTGACTTCGCCGCCGCGCTCGCCATCCCGTCGCGCATCACCGGCGACCTGCCGTCCACCGTGCTCGGCAGGACCGTCACGTGGAAGGCCGCGGGCGACGGCGCGAAGCTCGTCGCCGCGGACGGCAAGGTCACGCTGCCTGCCGCCGGCGAGAAGTCCGTGAAGGTCACGCTCACGGCGGCGATCGACGGCGTCGCGACGCCTGTCACCGCCGACGCGACGATTCTCGATGATGGCGGACAGATTGCGTCCTACGTCAAGGACGTCGACCGCTCCGACCAGAACGGCGCGAAGTACGATCCGCTCGCCTACAACGACGATCGTCGCGCGGACTCGCTGTACGTGGCCGACAAGGCCGCGGGCGAAGGCGCGTGGACGACGTTGAACCGCTCGCAGTCGATCCTGTCGGTCAAGTGGGATGGCTCGCAGTCCGCCAAGCCGAACGCGCAGATGGGATCGCCCACGTTCTACCGCGCCCAGGACGGCACGCTCGGCGTCGTCGCGTCGCAGAACAACGCGACCGGCTCGATCTACGTGTGGGACGGCAAGGGCGACGGTGCGACGTTCACCAACCAGCGCGCGATCGCCATCTCCGATTCGGATATCGTCACCAACCCGCGCATCGTCTACGACGCCGCAGCGAAGGGCTACAAGGTGTTCTTCACCGACGCCCTGACCGGTGAGGGCCGCGTGGCCACGCTCTCCGACCTGACCGCGAAGGCGAAGGTCGAAAGCCTGTCCAAGGCCGACGCCGTCGCGATGGGCGTGGGCGGCGCGACCGACGGCCTGCCCGCATGGGCCGGCGACGGCCAGACCAGCGCGTTCACCGTGAGCCAGGCGGAGTACACGAAGTTCCACAAGAACTACGTGGACCTCCAGAACACCGGTGTCGCGGTGAAGGGCGTCGAGGCGGACGCGAAGGACGCCACGGCGGAGTCAATCGCGAAGGACGTCGCCAAGACGCAGGCGACGATGACCTACAACGATGACTCCACCAAGACGTTCGACGTCGACTGGGACACCGACTCCATCGCCGACCAGCTCGCCAAGCTCGACAAGACGAAGGACGGCACGATCAAGGTCCAGGGCACCGTCAAGCAGACCGACGAGTCCATGGTCAACGACGCCCGCGCCGATCCGGACATCTTCTACAACGATGACGACGGCTACTACTACCTCACCGGTTCCACCTATGAGGTAAAGTCCACCGATTCGAACGTGGCGCAGAAGACCAGCTACCGTTCCATCGGCCTCAAGCGTGCGAAGACCATCAACGGTCTCAAGAACGCCGAGGAGCACATCATCATCAAGCCGGAGAATGGCACCCCGGGCCACAAGGACCAGTATCCCAACTCGTTCTACGGGTGGAGCGCGTTCATCTGGGCCCAGGAGTTCCACAAGATCAACGGCAAGTGGTGGATCGTGGCCGGCTTCCACAAGGGCGCCTCCTCGGTGAACGGCGGCTGGTGCAACAACACCATCCTCATTCCGTACACCGGCGACGAGCAGTCCATCAAGGACGGCGGCTTCCTCAAGGCCGAGAACTGGGGCGAGCCGACCGTGCTCGAAGGCGCCGCGTTCGACGTGACGTACTTCGAACGCACGGAGAACGGCAAGACCCAGGGCTACTGGCTCTTCCCGAAGAGCGCCGGCCTGTACCTCGCCAAGGCGAAGATGGGCGACGGCGTCACCCCGCTCGTGGACGGTGGCCTCGAGCACATCTATCAGGTCAGCCAGCAGTTCGAATACGGCAAGCAGGCGCCGACCCCCGGAGACAACTCCGAAGGTTCGGATCAGGCGATCGTGGAGGCGCCGTTCATGTTCGAGCATGGCGATTACGTCTACATCGCCTACGCGGGCGCCACGGTGGACAAGTACTACAACACCAACGTGATGCGCGCCGCCAAGGACGCCGATCTGCAGGATCCGGCGAGCTGGACCACCGCCGAATTCCCGTCGTTCGACACCAACGACACGTACACCGGCAAGTACGGCGCCGACGAGACCTCGTACGAGCGCAAGCATGCCGGCCCCGGCCACATCTCGCTCGTGCACGACGAGGCCGGCAACATCGTCATGGCCTACCACGCGCGCCCGTACCCGGAGATCCACTCCGGTTCCGCGGCGGGCGGCCTGTTCGACCAGGACCGCAACACGTGGCTCAAGGCCGTGAACGTGCGCTCCAACGGCATGCTTGACATGTCGCTGAGCAAGGATCAGGAGGTCGCGTCCGCCAACCGCCGCGTCACCGTCACCGTGAACGTCAAGGGCACCGGTACCACGCCTCCGTCGTCCGAGAGCGTCGTCACCGGCGTGAAGGTGAGTGGCGATCAGCAGCTCACCGCGGGCGACACCGCGCAGCTCAAGACCGACCTCACGTGGTCCGGCGACGCGGGTGACGCCGCGGCCGCCGGCCTCGTGTGGACCAGCTCCAACGCGACCGTTGCCTCCGTCGACCAGAACGGCGTCGTGACCGCGCGGGCCGCTGGCACGGCGACGATCACCGCGACCGCCGCGAACGGCGTTTCCGGTTCGCTGGAGATCGCCGTCGCAGCGAAGCCCGCCACCAAGCCCGATCAGGGTGACGGTGGTGCCGGTAACGGCAAGTCCGATGGCAACGGTGGCCTGAGCGCCACCGGTGCCAACGTGACCGTGCTGACCGTGATCGCCACGACGCTGATTCTCGCCGGCGGCGTGACCCTGGCCCTCGGCAAGCGCCGCGCCTGACGAGAACGGACGGGGGCGTCCGCCTCCGTCCGTCACGGTTCGGTCCTGACCAGTCACGGTTCGGTCCCCGTCCGTCACGGTTCGCTCCTTGGTTCGTATCGGTTTTCCGTAACCAACCAGGGAACGAGCCGTGACCATCCGGGAGCGAGCCGTGACCATCAGGGACCGGACCGTGATGGTCAAGGAACCTGTGGTCAATCGGCATCGCATAACCGAATAACCACATAACTGAACATCGAAGGAAGATCATCCCCTTACCGAAGGAGCATCATGGGGAACTGGAAGAAGACGGTGGCGGCCCTCGCGGCCCTGCCGGTGATGATAGCGGGATTGGCCCTGGGGCCGAGCACCGCGATGGCGGCGGATCCGGCCGACGGAGGCCTGTCTGACGCGAACCTGCTCGCATCCTATGATTTCGAGGACGCGAACGACAAAGGCAAGGACGTCTCCGGTCACGGCAACGACCTGACCGTCAAGGGCGACAACGTCGAATACGGCGTGCCCGGCGACCATACGCAGGGCGGCAACGCGATCCAGCTGCGCGGCAACACCGGCCAGTACCTCGAGCTGCCGCAGGGCCTGCTCAACGGCACCGATTCGTTCACCGTGCAGTTCGACTCCAAGTCGCGCATGGCCGCGAACGACAACTTCTTCTCGTTCGCGATCGGTTCGGACAATCAGAAGTACTTCTTCTCCCGTCTGCGTCCGACCAGCGTGTACACGTCCATCACCAAGGCGTCCAACGGCGGCGAGCAGGGCGTGACCGCCACGCAGACCGCGAACGTGTGGCACACGTACCGCATCTCCGTAAGCCCGAACTTCATCGCCACGTTCATCGACGGCGATCTTGCCGGCATCAACAGGAACGTGACCACGAAGCTCTCCGACCTCGGCACCGACCTGCCGGTCACGTTCGGCAAGTCCACGTGGACTGGCGACAAGTACTACAACGGCGGACTCGACAACATCAAGGTGTGGAAGGCCGCGTACGTGTCCGACGCGATGGTATGGGACGGCGTCGCCGTACCCGGCTCCACCGAGACCGGCGTGACGCTCCCCGCGACCGACGCGCTCGGCAACCCGCTCGCGTGGACGTCGTCCGACGCGTCCGTGCTCGGCAACGACGGCAAGGTCGTGAAGGCTCCCGACAAGGACACCGAGGTCACGCTCACCGCATCCTCCACCGTGAACGGCACGGTCTACACGAAGCAGTTCAAGGTGGTCGTTACCGCGGCCATCACCACCGCCGACGCGGCCGCCGACCGACTGCTCGTCGACTACCAGCTCACGGCGGGCGCGACGTTGCCTGCGACGATCGCCGCCGCTCCCGGCGCGACCGTCGCATGGAAGTCGTCCGACACGTCGCTCGTGAAGGATGACGGCACGGTGGCCGGTGCGGAAGGCGATGCCGAGAAGACCGTCGACCTGACCGCCACCGTCACGCTGAACGGCAAGACCGCGACGAAGAAGTTCACCGCCGTGCGCGTCATGCCGAAGAGCGCCGAGACCATCGCCTCCTACACGCGCGCCGGCTCCATCAGCGGCGGCGCGCGCGTCGGCCAGTCGCTGCACATGGCGCTCAGCAAGGACGGCAAGTCCTATGAGGCGCTGAACCAGAACTACGGCGTCGTGTTCGCCGAAGCGAACTACATCCTCGACGAGGTCAACAAGACGCTGAACACCACCGGTGCCGAGATCGGCCGCGGCATCGCCGACCCGTACCTGTTCCGCATGAAGGACGGAAAGTACGCATTCGTCTCCACGCTCACCAAGTACAACACCGCGCGCGGGCAAGACAGCTCTTCGACCATCTACCCGGCCGATCCGGGGCAGATCCTGTTCCTCACGTCCGACGACCTCATCCAGTGGAACGACGCCCCGAACGACTACGAGGTAACCGGTCGCGTGAAGGTGACCGACGACACCACGCAGTTCGATGCCGGATCGCTGACCGCCGGATACGACGCCTCCGCCGGCAACTACCGCGTCGGCTGGACCGTGGGCGGCGTGGCCAAGTACGTGACCACCGAGGACTTCAAGACGTTCTCCGCCGTGAAGACCGGTGCCGCGTTCGCCAAGACCACCGCCGACCTGAGCGGCATCTCCAACGCCGTGGCCTCCAACACGATCGCCGTGGACGCCTCGCTCGCGGCGAAGGTCGCCGAGAAGCTCGGCCGCGTGACCAACACCGGCGTCGAGAACCCGAAGGACATCACCGTCGAGGCCGGCGAGACCAGCAAGGACGACCTGCTCAAGCAGATCAACGGCGGCGAAGCGCTGAAGAACGGTCTGCTCTCGAAGGGCACGACCGCGACCGCCACCTACTCCGACGGCTCCACGTACGACTTCCGCGTCAACTGGAACGCCGACGACCTCGCGAAGATCGACACCACCAAGGCCGGCGAGTACACGGTGAACGGCACCATTGCCCAGCAGAACTTCTCCAACGGCACGATGATGTATCGCCGCGCCGATCCGAACGTCGTCTACTGGCAGGGCAAGTACTACTTCATCGCCACCAACGAGGGTGCGGACCGCAACATCTACATCCGCGTCTCCGACACGATGGAAGGCCTGAAGGATGCCGGAAGTTCCGTGAGCGACGGCGACGGCGGCAACATCGTCCAAGGGCAGGACATCTTCCTGTGGGGCAACAAGGACGACACCGGGCACGAGGGCTACCACTGGGCGCCCGAGCTGCACGCGATCACCGACTCCAACGGCAAGACGCACCTGTACTGCTTCTTCGCCCAGTACCCGACCGGCAAGGACGGCGACCCTGCGCTCTCCGGTGCGCCGAACTGGGCCGGCCCGTCCGCCTACGTGTACGAGCTCAAGGACGGCGGCGACCCGACCAAGACCGCCGACTGGACCGAGCACCGCGTGATCAACCAGTCTGGTTCCGCGCTCAACACGAAGGCCCTGACCATCGATATGACCTACTTCGAGGTCGCCGGCAAGTCCTACGTGGCGTGGAGCCAGGGCGATGACACCTACAAGGGTGCCCGCGCGTCCTTGTACATCGCCGAAACCAGCAAGGACAAGCCGTGGCAGATCACCTCCGCCGCGACCCGCATCGTCCAGCCGGTCTACGGCTGGGAGCTGTCCGGCGTGAGCGAAGGCCCGAACGTGCTCGTCAAGGACGGCATGATCTACATGGTCTTCTCCGCGCAGGAGGTCTCCGACCAGTATGCGACCGGCATGCTCACCGCCAAGGTCGGCTCCGACCTGACCAAGGCGTCCAGCTGGACGAAGTCGAACTACCCGTGGATGCATAACGGCGTGTTCCCCGGCCAGAACGGCCTCGGGCACAACTCCTACTTCGCCGACCCGTACGGCGATATCTACAACGTGTACCACTTCGGCAACTCCGGCGCCCGCAACGCCTCCATCGTGCCGATTCACTTCCGCACCGACGGCTCGCCGATTCTCGACATGAAGGTCTCCGAGGAGCTGGATCAGTCGAAGAAGAACGTGACGTTGACGGTCGTCGTAACGGACAAGCCGGTGTCGTCGGATGCGTCGCTGAAGTCGCTGAACGTCGCCGGTTCCGACATCGACCTCGACAAGGCCGCCTCCACCGGTGGCGCCGAGCTTAAGGTCGACGATCCTTCCGCGGTGACCGATGCCGATGTGTCCGCGGTCGTCGCGGATGCGGGTGCCTCGACTGCGGTGTCGGTGGCGGATGGCGTGGTGACGGTCACGGTGACCGCTCAGGATGGGGTGACCGTGAAGGTCTACAAGGTCGTACTGGTCAAGAAGGCCGGCGGCACCGAGCCTGGCGCCGTCGACACGGAGGCGCTGAAGGCGCAGATCGCCGTGGTCGCCGGCTTGAAGGAGCCCGACTACACCGCCGACTCGTGGAACGCGATGAGCGTCAAGCTCGCCGCCGCCCGCGATGCGCTGAACTCGAACGATCAGAAGACGGTCGACAAGGCCGCCGCCGCATTGAAGGACGCCATCGCGGCGTTGGTCAAGGCCGATGGCAACGAACCGCAGAAGCCCGGTGCCGGTGATGGCGGCAAGGCCGATGCCGGTGACGCCGGTCAGTCGGGTGACGCGTTGTCCCAGACCGGTGCCGCGGTGCTCGGACTCGGCGGCGTGGTGGCGCTCCTCGCCGCCGCCGGCCTGGCCCTGACCATCTGGCGCAAGCGGCAGGCCTGACGGGCCAGTCCCCGCTGGCGGGACTGTCATCCGACAGCCCCCGCCAGCGGGCTGTCCGGTGGTGTCGGGTCGATGGTTTCGTCCCGCTGGCGGGGCTGTCCGCCGGTCGGGCTGATCGCTTCGCCCCCGCTGGCGGGGGCTCCCGGCGGAGCCGGGTGGGGTGGTTCCGGGTGGGGGTGGTTCCGGTGCGTGCGTACCGGAACCACCCCCAGTCAGCCTGTGGCTGACAGCCCCCCGCCAGCGGGGGCGGGATTCGTCGGTCTGGCCGTATGGCGGCGTTTCCGCCAGCGGGGGCGGGATTGTGGTCCGGTCGTGGGGTGCGTCGTTTCCCGGCTCTTCGCATTGCGGCGTGTACGACCCATATGCGGCTCCAGTCCTCGCCGCCTCCCACCGGCGGGCGGTAACGTGCACGAGCCGCCTCTCGTATTGTCCTCCCGCTGGCGGGAGGTGGCGCTCTCCTGCACGGTCTTGCGCACAAGTTCGCGCGCGTATTGTCCTCCCGCTGGCGAGAGGTGGTGCGTAGCGCCGGAGGGTGGTCGCGGCCGGGAAGGCCGGGATTCCATTCCTTTCCCGGGGGCATTGACTGGCCCGCGGCCCGGAGCCGCTATTCCCGCCCCGGAGCCGCTATTCCCGCCCCGGCAGGACGATTCGCCGTATCCGCCCCAGCGTCACAAATCCCGGAGAACGGCCCCGTCGTCCGGGATTTCTGACGCTGAGTCATTCCCAGCGTCATATATCCCGGAGATGAGTGGCTTCGTCCGGAATCTGGGATGCTGGGTCCTTCTCAGCGTCCCGGATTCGGGAAACGGGCGGCTTCGTCCGGATTTTGGGATGCTGAGCCTCTCTCAGCGTCCCAGTTTCAGGAAACGGGCGGCAGTGTCCGGAATCCGGGATGCTGAGCCATTCTCAGCGTCCCGGATTCGGGAGAACGGCCCCGCCGTCCGGGATTTCTGACGCTCAGTCTCCCAGCGTCATAAATCCCGGAGAACAACGGCTTCATCCGGGATTCCTGACGCCAGGGAGGAGCGGACGGACGGGGAGCGACCTCCCGGGGTGATGCGGGAGGCCGGCCTTCGGACCTGGGGATGTCCCGGTGCTCCACAACAGCGTGCGGGAATGGTGTTGTGGAGCGGTGGTGCGCCACGACACGGTCGCAAGAGGCGGTTCATGGGAGTTGTGGCGCATCATGAGGGCCCTTCTGCTCCACAACGTGCGATGGGAACGATACCGGCGGATGTTGTGGCGCGGTCCCGCTCCACAACAGGGGCGGGAGCCGGGATTGCGGGGAGTTGTGGCACGCTTTACGGGTCGGGAACGCTGGAAACAGGGGTTTTCGCGGGGGTCGAGGCGGGAGGCTGCTCCACAACAGGCTCTCCGGCATGTGTTGTGGAGCAGACCCGGCCGGGATGCGGGACGTAGGACGCGGGGTATGGGGCATAGGGTGCGGGAGCGGGGTGTGGGACACAGGACGCGGGGTGTGGGGAGCCGCGTACCGCCCGCGCCCGCCGCACGTACCCTGGAACGGTCGGCCCATGTCTGAACGACCAGCCGGCCCACGTCTGAAAACGGCCCGCCGCCCATACCCTGAAAACCGGCCCCACGCCCGAAACGGCCGGCCTCATGCTGGCGGACGCATCGGGTTGCGGGACGCGACCACCCTCCGGCGCTACGCGCCACCTCCCGCCAGCGGGAGGAAGCTGGAATGGACATTCACAACGTGGGGGTATGTGGCGCCACCTCCCGCCAGCGGGAGGAAGATAAGAAGGCTGCGACAGCATGGCCTGGCATCACAGCGCTTCCGCCACGCGACCACCCTCCGGCGCCACGATCCCTTCGCCCCCGCCGGCGGGGGCTCCCGGCATAAGCCGGGTGGGGTGGTTACGCCAACGACACCACCGATATCAACCGAACACGACGGCAACGCACCATCGCAGACCACCTTCCGGCGCTGCGCGCCACCTCCCGCCAGCGGGAGGAGGAGGGCAACTCCTCTGGGGAAGTACAGTATTGAGGCTGGTTGTATCAACATCTGGTTGTATCAACATCTGGTTGTATCAACCTTCAATGAAGGTGACGGTGCTTGCTGCGAGTGGTTCGCCGGCGGAGCGATGGTGAGCGTTCACATTACACTGGTAAGCGATTACAGCATCAAGCGTGGTCGAGCGTCGGTGTGATTGCCGAAGAACGTTGCCGTTCGTAGGGATGAGCCGATGCGAGATTGCGGTGGAGGGCGGGCCGGAACGGCGTATGAGGAGGAATCGCCGGTACGGCCCTGCGGCACGGAATCCGGCCGGTGAAGGAACGGCAGCGTGTCGCATGATAACAATTCGATAACAATCCGTGTGCGGTTCCACCGGTTCTCGTCTCCGCGGCGGGCCGCACGGATTGTATCGAATACACGAGGAAGCAACGAATCTACACCCACAATCGGAGGAGACTTATGGGTACGTGGAAGAAGGCGGTGGCCACGCTCGCGGCGTTGCCGATGCTGGTGGCGGTGGTGCCTCCGGCTACGGCGGCGGACGCGTCGACGACGCCCACCGAGGCCGCGCAGCAGGCGCTGCAACAGGCCACGACACAGAACGCCGTTCCCGCGGCGGATACAGCGGACACGACGGACGCATCCGCCGGCGATCTGCTCGCGAATCTCGACTTCAACGACGTGAAGGCGGGCGCGACCGGCGACATCACCGATGCGACCACCGGCGTCAAGGCGACGATCAACGGCACGGCTGCGACCGGCACCGGCAAGGACGGCTCGACCGCAGCCCAACTGGGTTCCGGATTCTGGCTGAACGTCACCAAGTCCGACGGTTCGGCCGTGCTCAAGGGCAAGGACTCCGTCACCATCAGCTATGATTCGAAGTCCGCGAGCACCAACCAGGGGTGGGCGTTCTACGCGGCCCCCGATACCAAGGCCCCGACCTACAAGTCCGAGCACTATCTCGGCATCATGGACCTCACCACGTCGCTCGCGTTCCAGCGCTACAACAACGACGGCTCCGGCCGCAACAGCTCCGGCAGCGCCGAGGTGAAGGATCTCAAGAACGATTGGCGTCACGTCGACATCGTCATCGCCCCGACCTCGTCCACGCTGTACATCGACGGCTCTCAGGTTGCGACCGCCACGCCCGACGGCGCGAACAAGCAGGGCATCGCCGACATCCTCGGCGCGGACGGCGGCATCCTGCAGGTCGGCAAGGCGAACTGGGTGAACGGCGAATACTATTCCGGTCTGCTCGACAACCTGAAGATCTACGGTTCCGCGCACACCGCCGACCAGGTCAAGAAGGACTACGAGGAGTCGCAGCAGCAGTCCAAGCAGGCCGAGGCGGACGCCAACGCGCTCACGGTCAACAACGGCGAATCCGACGTGTACGCGAGCATCACCCTGCCGGACGCCGGCACGGTGAACGGCTCGACGATCACGTGGAAGTCCAGTGACGCCGCCGTCATCACCGACGCCGCGACCGGCACCGACGGCACGATCCCCGCCGGCGTCGTCACCCGTCCGAAGGCGGACACGAAGGTGACGCTCACCGCGACCATCACCGGCAAGGACGGCTCCACCGCGACGAAGACCTTCGAACTGACCGTCAAGGCCGCCGTCGCCGAACCGAAGACCACCGACTACCTGTTCGCGCACTTCACCGGCACGGAAGGCAGCACCACCGACGAGCAGATGTACTTCGCGACCAGCAAGGACGGTCTCACCTGGCACGACACCCGTTCTGCCGGTGACCCGGTGCTCACGTGGGAGAACAGCCAGACCGGTAACAGCCGCGGCAAGGACAACGGCGTGCGCGACCCGTATCTCGTGCGTTCCCCGCAAGGCGACACCGTCTACCTGATCGCCACCGAGCTGAGCATCCACAACCGCGGCGGTTGGGGTGCGGCCGGCGCCACCTCCACCGGCAGCACCAACCTGATCGTGTGGGAATCGCATGACTTCGCCCACTGGAGCGCGCCGCGCGCCGTGGACGTCGCGTCGAAGATCCCCGGCGCGGGCATGGCGTGGGCTCCGGAAGCGTACTGGGATGAGGCCAAGCAGCAGTACATGGTCTACTGGGCGACCGCCTCCGACAAGGACAACGAATCCGGCGACCGCACCAACATGTACTACTCGACCACGCGCGACTTCGTGCACTTCACGACACCCGTCAAGTGGATCGACCGCGCCAAGTCCGTCATCGACACGACGATGATCAAGGCCGACGACGGCTACTACTACCGCGTCTCCGGCGACACGTACCTCGGCATCGAACGCTCGAAGGACCCGTACGCGACGACGCTCACCACCGGCGACACCGTCGCGAACGGCTACTACAACACCGACACCAGCGACCCGAACCAGTGGACGCTCGTCGGCACGTTCGGTGACCTCACCGGCACCGGTCTGACCGGCAAGCAGCTGGAGGGCCCGGAACTGTTCTTCTACAGCTCCGACGACATCCAGACCAACGCCGCCGGCAAGAAGATGAAGTACGGCCTCATGTGGGACCAGTACTCGTCCGGCAAGGGCTACACGCCGTACCGTTCCGCCGATCTCGGCAGCACCGACAAGTCCGATTGGGGCTACGCCTCCGACGTGAACTTCGGTTCGCTTAAGAAGCGTCACGGTACGATTCTGCCGATCAGTGAGACCGAGTATGACGCGGTGATGAAGGCGTTCGATAAGAACGCGCCGCTTGAGCCGGTCACGCCGGACGCGTCCGGTTCAAAGCCGATTGCCTCGTATGATTTCGAGGACGACAGCGATCTCGGTAAGGACACGACCGGTAATGGCAACACGATGACGCTGCACAGCGTCACCGAGCATGGCAAGCCGGGTGATTGGGACAGCAAGGCGATCCAGTTGCGCGGCAACGGCGAGTATGCCGAGCTGCCGGCCGGCCTGTTCGATGGGCGCGACGAGTTCACGCTCGAGTTCTCGTCGAAGTCGCGTCAGTCCTCCGGTAACTTCTTCTCGTTCGCGCTCGGCCAGGACAACAACAAGTACCTGTTCATCCGCCTGCGTGGCAACGAGGCGTACGCGGCCATCACCAAGGGCTCCTACCAGAACGAGCAGAAGATCTCCGGCACGATCAACACGCAGGTGTGGCACAAGTACACGCTCACCGTCACCAAGAACCACATCGCGTTGTACGTGGACGGCGATCTCGCCGGCCAGGTCGACACCGACGTGGCGATCACCGATTTCGGCAGGAACACGAAGGCGTACTTCGGTAAGTCGTTCTACTCGGCCGACGGCACCTACAACGGCGGCATCGACGACGTGAACGTCTACAACTACGCGAAGTCCGCGCTCGACGTGCAGGGCCCGGCCGCCGCGCTCAAGGTGAAGAAGACCGACCAGATCCTCTCGCAGAACGCGACCACCGCCACCGACGGTTCCGGCGCGGTCACGAAGACGATCGTGCTCGACTACTGGGCGGACGCGAAGACCGGCGCGAAGTCGGACAAGTCGAAGGTCTCCTTCGACTATGAGATTCCCGACGGCGTGACCGTCGCGGACGAGTCCGGCAAGACGCTCACCGCCGCCGACCTGGACAAGATCACCGACTACTCGCAGCCGCTCAAGCTGAAGCTCACCTACGACGGCAGGACCGTGGGCTACACGGTCGGCGTCGAGGTGCTTGTCACCCCGGTGCGCATCAGCGGCGACAAGGCGAAGGCCTCCGGCATCGGCGAGAAGGATCCGACCGGCAACGAAGGCTGGAAGTTCTTCGCCGACCCGCAGGTCGTCGCCTACGGCGGCAAGTACTACATCTTCCCGACCACCGACGGCTACTCCGGCTGGGCCGGCCACTCGATCCACGTGTTCGAGTCGTCCGACATGGTCAACTGGGAGGACAAGGGCACCGTCGTCGACCTGTCGAAGGACTACAACGACATGATCGACGGCCGCAAGGAGAAGGCGTGGGCCCCGGGCTTCGCCGTCCGCAACGGCAAGTTCTACCTGTACTTCTCCGGCGGCGGCATGACCAACGTGGCCATCTCCGACCCGGCGAAGGGCGGCACGATCACGTCCGGCTACAAGATCCAGAAGGTCAAGGTCGAGTCGAGCATCGACCCGGCCGTGTTCCAGGACCCGAACGAGCCCGACAAGTACTATCTCGCGTGGGGCCAGTCCCCGGGCAAGTACGCCGAGCTCAACGACGACATGACCGGCATCAAGGCGGGCACCACGGTGACCACCAACGCCACGAAGGACATGCGCGAGGGCTCCTACATCACGTCCCGTCCCGATCCGAACAAGCCCGGCAACACGATTTACTACTACAGCTACTCGTGCTGGGACACCAACGAGCCGCGCTACAGCGTCGGCTACGCGTACGTCTCCGCCAAGAAGCTGAGCGACGTGAAGGGCACGGACTGGCAGTACGGCGGCTACATCCTGTCGAAGGACGACGCGAAGGGCATCCTCGGCACCGCACACCACTCGTTCGTGCAGGTTCCGGGCACCGACGACTGGTACATCGTGTACCACGCGTTCCTCACCGACGAGATGCGCCCGCGCGGCTACGATTCCACGCACAACAACGCGCAGCTCGCCAACGGCAACAAGCGTGAGATCCGCATCGCGCGCGTCACGTATGGCGCCGACGGCACGATTGAGACGATCCCCGTCACGTACGAGGGCGTGCTGCCGGAGACGACGCCCGAAGTGTCCGTCACGGGCGCGGTCGCCGGTTCCGGCGACGACGCGGCCGCGACGCCCGTCGGCACGACGCTGACCGCCGCGTTCAACGACGGCTGGAGGCTCTCGTCCGTGCAGTGGTACCGCGCGGATTCCGCGGACGGTTCCGACGCCGTCAAGATCGACGGCGCGACCGCCGCCGAGTACACGCTGACCGACGCGGACGCGGGCAAGACCGTGTTCGCGAAGGCCATCGGCGAGAACACGACCGGCGTGCTGCAGAACGCACAGCCCGGCACCGAGGGCGCCCAGCCGTCGAAGACGTACGAGCTGACCAGCGTCAACACGGTGAAGGTCGCCGACAAGCCCGCGACCGTGCCGGCCGAATCCGTCACGATCACCGGCGACGGCGTCGCGAACGGCAAGGTGACGGTCGGACCGGAACCCGGCACGCTGCAGCTGAAGGCCACGGTCAACCCGACGAACGCGACCGACAAGGTCACTTGGTCTTCGTCCAACGAGGCTGTTGCCACGGTTGATGAGAACGGTCTCGTCACGTACAACACGGTCTCCGCGGACACCGACGTGACGATCACCGCGACCGCGGGCGACAAGACCGCGACGGTCACGGTGACGGTGAAGGCACAGGGCGAGCCGTCCACGCCGAAGCCCGTCGAATCCGTCACGATCGCCGGCGACGGCGTCAAGGACGGCAAGGTGACGGTCAAGGAAGGCGCGTCCGTGCAGCTCAAGGCCGTGATCACGCCCGCCGACGCGGATAAGACCGACGTCGCGTGGACCACGTCCAACGCGGCCGTCGCCACCGTCGACGAGAACGGCAAGGTGACCGGCGTCAAGGCCGGCACCGCGACGATCACCGCGACCGCTGGCAGCAAGACCGCGACGATCACGGTGACCGTGGCGGCCAAGGACGGTTCCGGTGATGCGAAGCAGCCGGGCAACGGTTCCGGCCTGTCCGCGACCGGTGCTGCCGTGATCGGTGTGGTGGGTGCGATCGTCGCGCTCGCTGCCGCCGGAGCCGGCCTCATGGTCTGGCGCAAGCGCCAGGCCTGATCGGCGCGCCTAGGCGTCTCGCCCTCGCTGGCGGGGGCTGTCGGCGAAGCCGACTGGGGGTGGTCGCGGTGCGTGTGTGCTGTGGCCACCCCCAGTCAGCCTGTCGGCTGACAGCCCCCCCGCCAGCGGGGGCAGTGCGCGTCCCTATCCAGCGTCCTAATTTACGGAGATGAGCCCATTGTTCCGTAAATTAGGACGCTGATTCGTTTTCAGCGTCCCCGATTCCGGAGATGGGCCGCTATCTCCCGACAACGGGACGCTGACGTGTTCTCAGCGTCCCCGATTCGGGAGCAATGGGCTTATTTCCGGACAACGGGACGCTGAGCTGGGGGTGAGTGTCCCGGATTCGGGAGCAAGAGGCTCATCTCCCGACAATGGGACGCTGAGTTGCAGTGAACGCTAACGATATAATGCTGTAAGCAGTTTGGCTGTGCCGTGATGCCGTGCGCAAACTTCGCGAAACCGTGGTGTTTCGTGGGTTTGGGCGCGGCGTCACCCCACCCGCAGTGATGCGGGGACATCATCGGATCGGGCGGCAAGAGCGGCCGCCATGCCCGTGTGTGGCCGTCGCAACGGGCGTTTCGACAACGTGTTGATAACGATTCGATAACAAAACCGACGACAACGTCGGCAACGCAACAAGACAATGACGTGCAGTGAAGGAGAGGCTCTCAGCGCATGAGAACTACCGATAATCACGGAAACGAACAGAAGGGGAGGCGCGTGTGGCGCAAAGGCGTCGCGGCCGTGGCCGCGCTGCCGATGATGGTCACACTGATGACCGCGGGCACCGCCGTGGCCGCCGACGCGACATCGACGATCGCTCCCGCCACCAACGACACGAACAACGTGCTCGACCTCGCATTCGACGGTGACGCGAACGACGCGTCCAACGCGAAGAACAACGGCACCATCGTCGGTGACGGCTCCAGCTACGTCGCCGGCGCGAAGGGCCAGGCCTTGAAGCTCACCGGCAAGCAGCACGTGAGCCTCGGCACCGCCGACAGCCTGCAGTCCGGCAAGCTCACGTTCTCGTTCTGGCTCAAGCCGGATGGTTCGATGGGCGACGGCGAACAGCTCATCGCCTGGGACAAGGCCGCCTGGTACGGCGACGGCTGGTACCTGACCACCACGAAGAACAAGGCGCTGCAGCTGTCCGCCGGTCCCGCGAACGCCAACAAGCAGCCGTACATGATCTCCGTGCCGACCGCGCGCGACGACTTCTTCCCGGCCGGAGAGTGGACGAACGTCGTCGTCACCTACGATTCCGACACGAAGACCGCCACGTTCTACCGCAACGGCGTCAAGCAGTCCACCGAAGTCACCTACAACTACGGTTCCGACGGAGCGACCGGCGTGATCGGCACCACCGCGGACGAGAAGGGACTCGGCTGGAACGGTGCCCAGTACAAGACCGATTCGCTCAACGCCGCGATCGACGAGGTGCGCCAGTACGACGTCGTCGCCACCACCGCCGACGTCGAGAACCTCGTCAAGGAGGGCGACGCCGCGTTCGATGCGAAGACGCTCGCCCAGACGGCGCTCGACAAGGTCGACATCGCGACCAAGGCGACCGCGAACCTCACGTTCGACGCGGACGCCGCGAACGGTTCGACGCTTACCTACGCGTCCGACAACCAGTCCGTGATCTCGAACGACGGCGTCGTCACCCGTCCGGCCGTGGGCGAGAAGGACGCGACCGTGAAGATCACCGTCACCGCGAGCTACGGTTCCGCGGCGGTCACCAAGGAATTCACCGTGACCGTGCCGGCGCAGACCGAGAACGGCGGCGACCATGACGTCCAGTACCTGAAGAACTACCTGTCCGAGTCCGGCATGGACAACGTGACCGTCTCCGACTCCTATCTGCAGAATGCCGGCAAGAAGGAGGTCGAATACCTGCTGAGCTTCGAGCCGGACCGACTGCTCGTCGAATTCCATGCACAGGCCGGCATCGCCACCAACGGCGCGAAGAACTACGGCGGCTGGGAGAACGGCCCGTCCGGTTCCCGCAACCCGGACGGCACCAACAATCCGACCCGCTTCACCGGCCACTTCGTCGGCCACTGGATCGCCGCCGCCTCGCAGGCGCAGCGTTCCACGTTCGCCACTGACGATCAGAAGGCCCAGCTCGCCGAGAAGCTCAAGGCCGTCGTCACCGGTCTGCGCGAAGCGCAGCAGCAGTACGCCAAGAACGATGCCGCCAACGCCGGATTCTTCCCCGCGTTCCCGGTGAGCGCGGTCCCCGGCGGCAAGAACGGCCTGCTCGTCCCGTTCTACAACCTGCACAAGGTCGAGCAGGGCATGGTGCTCGCCTACGAGTACGGCACCGACCAAGAGACGCGTGACGCCGCCAAGGCATCCGCCGTCGACTTCGCCAAGTGGGTCGTCAACTGGAAGAAGGCGCACGCCACCACCGACATGCTCCGCACCGAGTACGGCGGCATGAACGACGCCCTCTACCAGGTCGCCGAAATCGCCGACAAGGACGACAAGGCCACGGTGCTTGAGGCCGCGCACCTCTTCGACGAGACCGCGCTGTTCACCAAGCTCGCCAACGGCCAGGACCCGCTCAACGGCCTGCACGCCAACACCACGATTCCGAAGCTCACCGGCGCCATGCAGCGCTACGTCGCCTACACCGAGGACGAGGACCTGTACAACAGCCTCTCCAAGGACGAGCAGGGCAAGCTCACCAGCCTGTACCTCAAGGCGGCCGAGAACTTCTTCGACATCGTCGTGAAGGACCACACGTACGTGAACGGCGGCAACTCGCAGTCCGAGCACTTCCACGTGGCCGGCCAGCTGTGGAAGGACGCCACGCAGAACGGCGACCAGAACGGCGGCTACCGCAACTTCTCCACCGTGGAGACCTGCAACGAGTACAACATGCTCAAGCTCGCCCGCCTCCTGTTCCAGGTGACCCGCGACGCCAAGTACTCCGAATACTACGAGCACACGTTCATCAATGCGATCGTGGCCTCGCAGAACCCGGAGACCGGCATGACCATGTACTTCCAGCCGATGAAGGCCGGCTACCCGAAGGTGTTCGGCGTGACCGGCACCGAATACGACTCCCAGTGGTTCGGCAATGCGATCGGCGAATACTGGTGCTGCCAGGGCACGGGCATCGAGAACTTCGTGAAGCTCAACGACTCGTTCTACTTCACCGACAAGAACGACGTCTACGTGAACATGTTCTGGTCGTCCACCTACACGGACAAGCGCCATGACCTGACCATCACGCAGACCGCGAACGTCCCGAAGCAGGACACGGTCACCTTCTCCGTGACCGGTTCCGGCTCGGCGAACCTCAAGCTGCGCGTGCCCGACTGGGCCATCGCCTCCGACGTGAAGCTCGTCGTCGACGGCGCCGAGCAGGCGCTCACGAAGGACGACAACGGCTGGGTGACGGTCGCCGTCAAGGGCGGCACGCAGATCGCCTACACGCTGCCCGCGAAACTCCAGGCCATCAGCGCCGCCGACAACAAGAACTGGGTCGCCTTCCAGTACGGCCCGGTCGTGCTCGCCGGCGCGCTCACCGACACCAACTACAAGACGAACTACTCGTACGGCGGCGTGAAGGTCCGCGTGGCCAACTACGACTCCGACGCGAACGCGAAGGCCGCGGTCATCCCGACCGACGGCCAGACCGTGGCCGAATGGCTCAAGGGCATCAACGCCGACGGCAAGTCCGGCAACCTCGTGCGCACCGACGACCCGAACGACGGCGGCGCCCGCGAGACCCTGAGCTTCAAGTTCGCCAACGTGGACGGCGACGCCGCGAACCTCACGCTCCAGCCCTACTACTCGACGTACAAGACCACGTACGCGATCTACTGGGACATGGCCGAGGTCGACTCCGACGCCTACCAGCAGAACATCCTCAAGAAGAAGAACGACGCCGCCAACGCCGCGCTCGTCTCCGACGCGGTCGACGCGTTCGACAACGAGTTCCAGCAGGAGCTCGCCCACAACGCCGCCAAGTCCGACGACTCCAACGCCGGCACGTATGAGGGCAAGCAGTACCGTGACGCGAAGGCGGGCGGCTGGTTCAGCTACGATCTCGCCGTCTCCGCCGACAAGGACAACTACTTGGGCGTCCAGTACCAGTCCGCCGACGCGGGCCGCACGTTCAGCATGATCGTCGATCCGACCCCGGTGTCCGACAAGTCGAAGGGCGAGGTCTCCGCCAACGCGAAGACCTACACCGTGACGATCGAGAACAAGGGGTCGAAGGCCTTCTACTGGGATGTCCGGCAGCTGCCCGCCGATCTGGTCGCACAGGCCAAGGACGGCAAGGTGCGCGTGCTGTTCAAGTCCACCGGCGGTCTCGTCGGCGGCGTCTACGGCGTGCGCATCCAGAACGCGAAGGATCTTTCCTCCGACGCGTCGCTCAAGTCGCTCGCGTTCAGCGCCGGTACGCTCGACAAGACGTTCGACGCCGCGAAGCACCAGTACACGCTCACCGTCCCCGCCGACGCGACGTCGGTCGACGCGACGATCGGCGTGAACATGCCCGGCGCCTACGTGAAGGTGAACGGCGTCATCATCGACGACACGAAGGCGCGCGCGATCGCGCTCGACGGCGACGTCACCACCGTGGACATCTCCTCCGTCGCGCAGGATCACAAGGCGACCGAGTACTACTCGGTGCGGATCGTGCGTGAGGGCGCTTCCGTGCCCGCCGCGACCGGTCCGGTGCTCAAGTACACCTTCGACAAGGACACGATCGCGAAGGGCGGCACGATCGCCAACAGCGGTTCCGCCGGCACCAAGCTCGACGGCAAGGTCGTCAACGACGGCGCGTCCGCGTCCGACCACGCCGACAACGGCAAGGCACTGACGCTGACCGGCGGCGCCAAGAGCACCGCCTCCCCGTACGTGCAGATCCCGGCCGGCGCGATCACCGCCGACCAGAAGGACGTCACCATCTCCGCCGACTACCAGTGGGATGGCAACAACACCTGCATCTACCCGTGGGCGCTCGGCCAGAACAACAAGAACTACCTGGTGAACATCGTCTCCTGCGGTTCCAACACGCGTGTCGAAGCGTCGAAGAACGGCTCGCAGACCCAGCTCGCCGGCAGCACGCCCGCGAAGAACACGTGGGTCCACGTCGACGTGGTCGTCAAGGGCGGCAAGTCCATCGACTACTACCTCGACGGCGCACTCGTCGCCTCCAAGGCGACCACGCTCACCGCGGCCGACTTCATCGGCACGTCCGACATCTCCGGCTACCTCGGCAAGTCGTTCTACGACGACCCGTACTTCGGCGGCCAGATCGACGACTTCCAGATCTGGAACCGTGCGCTCACCGCGGCCGAACTGTTCAACCCGGACACGGACGAGCCGGCCCCGGCACCGTCCGATGACGCGACGCTCAAGTCGCTCACCGTCGCCGGCCAGACCGTCGACCTCAAGGCCGCCGCCTCCGCGGACGGCGCGTCGGTCACCGTCGACGATCCGGCCGCCGTGGCCGCCGCCGACGTCGTCGCCGAAGTCAACGAGACGAACGCGAAGACCGCCGTGACCATCGCGGACGGCGTCGTGCTCGTCAAGGTGACCGCCGCCGACGGCACCACCGAGAAGACCTACACGGTCAAGCTCGTCCGCAAGGCCGTTCCGGTCACGTCCGTCACCGTGACCGGCGACGGCGTCGCGGACGGCAAGGTCGCGCTCGAAACCGGCAAGACCGTGCAGCTCAACGCGACGGTCGCGCCGGAGAACGCCGACGACACGACCGTCACGTGGAAGGTGACCGAGGGCGATGGCGTCGTGACCGTCGGCGCGACCGGACTCGTGACCGCCGTCAAGGCGGGCGCGGCGAAGGTCGTCGCCGTTGCGGGCGGCGTCGAATCCGCGCCGGTCGAAATCACCGTAACCGATCCGACACCGGTGCCGCCGGCCGCGACCGTCGACTCCGTGACGGTCGCCGGCGACGGCGTCAAGGACGGCAAGCTGGCGCTCAAGGCCGGCGACACCGCCCAGCTCACGGCGGACGTGAAGGTGACCGGCGACGCGGCGACGACCGTCGCGTGGACCACGTCCAACGCCGCGGTCGCCACCGTGGACGAGAACGGCAAGGTGACCGCCGTCGCCAAGGGTTCTGCGACGATCACCGCCACCTCGACCGTCGACAACGCCAAGTCCGATGCGGTGACCGTGACCGTCGCCGCGAAGGACGACGGCGGTTCCGACAAGCCCGACCAGCCGGAGCAGTCCGCCCCGGCCGAGAAGGACCTGACCGACGCGAACAAGGTGACCGGTCTGATCGGCGTCGACTCCGTCAAGCCGGGTGCCAAGCTCACGCTCGCCGTGGGCAAGGCGTTCGCCGGCAAGACCGTCAACGTGTACGCGATCGCCGGCGGCAAGACCGTGCTCATCGCCTCTGGCGTGACTGTGGCTGCCGACGGTACGGTCGTCGTGACCGTTCCGGCTGACCTCGCGCAGGGTGCGACCAGGTTCGTCGTCCAGTTCGCCGATGGCGCGCTGATCTGGGATGCGGTCAACGTCGCCAAGCCGACCGCTGACCAGCCGGGAGCCTCCGGAGGCCTCCTCGGCGGTGCCCTGGGCGGCGCGGGCCTGTCTTCGACGGGTGCCGCAGTGCTCGGTGTGCTCGGTGCGGTGGCGGTTCTCGCCGCCGCCGGAGCCGGCCTCATGGTCTGGCGCAAGCGCCAGGCCTGATCGGCGGGGCCCGGGGCGTCTCGCCCCTCCCGCTGGCGGGGGCTCTCCGGTGAATCGGGAGTCTGGTAACTCGCCCGCCGCTGGCGGGGGATCTCCGGCGAGTCGGGGATTTGGCAATCTCGCCCCCGCTGGCGGGGGCTGTCGGCGAAGCCGACTGGGGGTGGTTGCGGTGCGTGTGTGCGGTGGCCACCCCCAGTCAGCCTGTCGGCTGACAGCCCCCGCCAGCGGGGGCGGGGTTCGTTGCTCTCCGTTGGCGGTGTGGTGTTCGGACCCGATGTTTTGCCCCCACTGGCGGGTTTCCGGTGAGTCGGTGGCCTGATAATCTCGCCCCCGCTGGCGGGGGCTGTCGGCGAAGCCGACTGGGGGTGGTTGCGGTGCGTGTGTGCGGTGGCCACCCCCAGTCAGCCTGTCGGCTGACAGCCCCCGCCAGCGGGGGCGGGGTTCGTTGCTCTCCGTTGGCGGTGTGGTGTTCGGACCCGATGTTTTGCCCCCGCTGACGGGTTCCCGGTGAGTCGGTGGCCTGATAATTTCGTCCCCGCCGGCGGGCGGGGTTTTGTCCCCTTGGCCCTTCCGACGAGGGGCTGTCTAGCCTACGGTCGACCGGGGGCGAGCCGCCGTAAGCGCACTTCGTGGTCGCGCCCTCTATCCGGCGTCCTAGTTTACGGAGACGAGCCCATTGCTCCGTAAATTAGGACGCTTATTTGTTCTCAGCGTCCTCGATTCGGGAGATGGGCCGCTATTTCCCGACAACGGGACGCTGAGCTGGGGTGAGTGTCCCCGATTCGGGAGCAATGGGCTCGTTTCCCGACAACGGGACGCTGACTTGTTCTTAGCGTCGTTTTTTCGGGAGCAGTGGGCTTATTTCCTGACAACGGGACGCTGAGCTGGGGTGAGTGTCTCGGATTCGGGAGCAGTGGGCTCGTTTCCCGACAACGGGACGCTGAGGCTGGGACGCTGAGGCTGGGATACTAAGCCCGGGCGATGCGGACGCGGCAAAGGGCGCGGGTACAATCGGGCGTAATCATCCGCAGGGCAATCATCGACGTGGAAGGACCATCATGCGCGAACTCAACTGGGCGACGCTGGGATGCGGCGTCATCGCCAACCAACTCGAGCAGGCGCTGGAACGCAACGGACGCACACTGTACTCGGTGGCGAACCGCACGCACGCGAAGGGCGTCGCGTTCGCCGAGAAGTACGGCATCGGCAAGGTCTACGACGAGATCGACGACGTGTTCGCCGACCCGGACGTGGACGTCATCTACATCTCCACACCGCACAACACGCATATCGAATTCCTGCGCAAGGCGCTCGCCGCCGGCAAGCACGTGCTGTGCGAGAAGTCCATCACGCTCAACTCCGACGAGCTTGACGAGGCGATTGCGCTCGCCGAAGCGAACCACGTGCTGCTCGCCGAGGCGATGACCCTCTACCACATGCCGCTCTACCGCGAACTCGACCGGATCCTCGCCGGTGACGACGGCGAACTCGGCAAGGTCAAGCTCATCCAGATGAACTTCGGCTCCTACAAGGAGTACGACATGACGAACCGCTTCTTCAACCGCAATCTCGCGGGTGGCGCGATGCTCGACATCGGCGTGTATGCGCTCTCCTGCATGCGGTGGTTCATGAGTTCCAAGCCCGACCAAATCGTTTCGCAGGTCAAGGCCGCGCCCACCGGCGTGGACGAGCAGGCCGGCATCCTCCTGACCAATCCGGACGGGCAGA
Source organism: Bifidobacterium sp. LH_417 (assembly GCF_056357035.1). Taxonomy (NCBI): domain Bacteria; kingdom Bacillati; phylum Actinomycetota; class Actinomycetes; order Bifidobacteriales; family Bifidobacteriaceae; genus Bifidobacterium; species Bifidobacterium sp. LH_417. Next base: position 44,392 of record NZ_JBKEVI010000013.1, on the reverse strand, counting down.
TGGCGACGGTCACGCTGTCGCTGCACGCGAAGCAGCCGAAGCGCGGCACCATCTCGTTCGAGAACGGTTACGTGGAGATCTTCGACTATCCGCGCGGCGAACGCGCCTCGATCCACGACACGTCCGGCGCGCTCGTGCGCGAGGTCGAGGCCGGCGAGACCGCGAACGCGCTCGCCTACGAGGTCGCGGACATGGAGGCTGCGATCGAGGCGTTCGAGGCGGGCGAGTCCGGCGAGATTCCGGCCGACGAGGCCGCGGCGAAGGTCGAGAACCTGCTGCACCTGAACTACACGCGCGACGTGATGGACATGATGACCGAGATCCGCCGCGACCAGTGGCATATGACCTACCCCGAAGAGGAGTAGGGGGCGCGGTCAACACGCGTTGACCGAAAACGGTAGATATGGTCCGGCGGCTGATTCGTAGCCGTAGGGTGGGAAGCGTAATCGCACGGTGACGTGAGAGGAGCGGACCATGACGGCGAAACGAGGCGGTTCCGGCAGCAGCGGCGTGGCCGGCGGCCGGAGCGGCAATGGTCGCGGTGGCGCGACTGGTGGCGGAGGTGCGGCCGCGGTCGCCCGACGCATCCAAGAGATGCTGGGATGGCGTTGCTGGACGATTCCGATCGCGCTGGCGGCGCTGGTGCTGTCCGCCTCGCAGTGGCGCGTCGAACTGATGGGTGCGCAGGACTGGGCGTGGCCCAAACTGCTGATGCAGCTCGTCATCATCGCGTCGACCGCGTTGTTCGCGGTCACGCCGGCGGCCTCCAGCGTGCTGACGATTGCCGCCTACTCGGTCGATGTGCTGTTGCCGTACCCGTATCTGGAATCGAACGGATGGTGCCTCGCTATCGCGCTCGGATACATCGCCTACCGGGCGCGTACCTCGGTCACCGTAGGCGTGCTCGGCTATCTCGTGTTGATGAAATGGCTGGAGATGACGGCGGCCGGCGGCATCGTATGGAACATGCTGATTCCGCTCAACTCCACATACATCGCCGCGGCGATCATCGGAGTGATGGCGCGCCGGCAGACCGAACTTGCCGCGTTGCGCCGGCAGGCGATGCGCATGCGGCAGGTCGAGCGCGACCTCGATGTCGCCCACCGGCTGCACGACGCCACCAGCGGTGAACTCACCTCCATTAGTCTGATGGCGCGTCTCGGCATGCAGGATGCGGCTTCGGAACGTCAGCGCGGACTGTTCGCCGACATCATGGCGCGTGCCGGCGAGGCGCTGGAGCATGTGCACCGCATCATCCGCGTCCTCGCGGATGATGACGGCGGTGCGCGTGCGGACGGTAGCGGTGAAAGCGCCGAATCGGGGGAACACGGATGTTCCGGTGCGGGGTATGCCGGCGGGGAAGCCACAGAGGTCGGTGACATCGCCGACGTGGTCGCCGCGGTGCTGCGCGAATTGATGGCGAACGTCGTCCGGTACGGCGGCGAGGGCGGCAGACGCTACACATTGGATGTCGACGCGTCCGGTCGGGGAGTGAACATCGTGCAGACCAACCCGATGGACGGTGCCGGGAACATGGCTGAAGCGGGGACTGCGACGAATGAAGGCGTCGACCGGGGCGGAAGCGCTGGTCGGGATGCCGGCTGTACGCCGGTCGTGTTGCCTCCGGGGCGCGGGCTCGCACTGCTGAGGAGACGCATCGAGGCGGTCGGCGGAAGCATGGTGGTCTCGGCGGAAGGCGGGACGTGGCGGGTTGCGGTGCGAGTCCCGTGTGCGGAGGCCGAACAATGAACGTCATCACCATCGCCATCGTCGACAACGACGTCATCACCGTGAAGGCGCTCGCCGCATTGCTGGAACGCAACGACGACTTCCATGTCATCTGGACCGCGTCGTCGGGGCGGCAGGCGCTCGTCAACTGTCTTGAGGACGAACGATGGCCCGACGTGCTGCTCGTCGACGCGGAACTCGGCGACGAGCGCGGCGCGGAGATATGCCGCCGTCTGCGCGCGGATGATGGCACGTGCGCGATGCTCGTCGTCACCGCGTACCCGCCCGAACGCTACCGGCGCGACGCCGCGCGCGCCGGTGCGCAGGGCATCGTCGGCAAGGCCGACTACCCGTGGCTGGAACGGGCCATCCGGCTCGTCCGCGGCGGCCGCGTGTTCGCCGTGCCGTCGGCGAGACGGGCTGGCAAGGACGAGGCCGATGGCGACGCGCGGTTCCTGCCGCCGGCGGAGGCGCGGCGGCGGCTGCTCGCGCGGCTCGCCGACGATGCAGGTGCGGCCGGCTCGGCCGGTGCGGCCGGTGCGGCCGGTGGACGGCCCGCGTCGCGACTGAGCTATCAGGAATCGCAGGTGCTGGCGATGTCGGCGGACGGATTGACGCAGAACGAGATCGCCGCGAAACTTGACATCACCCCGGCGAGCGTGCGCACGCACTCGTTGCGCGCTCGCCGCAAGCTCGGCGCCGCCACCCTCACCCAAGCCGTAGTGACCTGGCTGCGCCAGCTCGGGCGACGGTAGGTGCGTGACGGGGGCCGTTGCGTCCTATGCCTCGGTGTGCCTCCATAAACAACGTGATAGTATTTGTAATGATATTAATAGTGTCGTGCGAGGTGAGCGTTCATTCCAGTGGCGAGCTAGGGTGTGTTTACTCTCGTTTGGTTGCGATGGTGTTGTTGAGGTGGATGGCGATGAGGACGAGTCTGCGGTTGGCGATGAAGGTCGTGTCGAGCCTGTCGTGGCGGGTGGCGGTCTTCCTGTAGTGCTTCATCCGGTTGAGGATGCGTTCCACGATGTTCCCGCCCCTGTATGCCTCCTTGTCGTACTCCCAGGGCGTCTTGCTTCCTCTTGGGCGGCACGACCGTGGCCAGGCCGAACGATTCGGCCGGCAGGCGGGTCGCCCTCGTAGGCGTGGTCCATGAGCGGCTTCGCCCCCATGAACGCGTCGAGCGAGGCCATCGAGGCGCGCCCGTGGGGCACATCCACAACAGGGCGTTGACGAACGTGTAGTTGCCGCCCACCACACCACAAAGAGCATCACGTCAGTCGGGATGACTATTTTTACGTTACGCAACCAAAAAAGGCGCATCGGCTTACGTTTTCCAACCATGAAGCAGCCGAAATCGCCGTCACGGTTCGTCGCCGAGGCAGGATCTGTGCCGGCGCGAGAAACGTCTGCTTTGTCGTCGGTGTCGCCGCCGGGGAATGGCCGGACCGCGGTCCATCGGAAAACCGTGATGATCGATGACGTTCCCGGCCGAACACTGCGGTGCGCGGCATGCTCGACGCGGCGGCCGAAGCCGCGACCAACGCGTTGCCGACATGGTCGAGCAGGGCAAGCAGACCGTTGATCAGGTTCGCGACGCGTTCGACACGATCAACTCCATTGTCGAGAAAATCCCCGGCTGATTCCCTGCGCGGAGCAGGCGGAGCCCAGTGAAAACAACGCGTTCATGAGCGCGGGCTTGGTGGTGCGTTCAAGCCCGGTTACGTTGTTGAGGATGAACATGGACATCCAGCATATCGACCGAGGCCAAGGAGACCATGCGTCCGACTTCCTTCGAGATATCGTCCATCGAACAGCCGAGGCTTCCCGCGAACCAGAGCTTGTAGAGATTGACGATGCCGCCGGCGAAGTAGTTGACGCGCAGTACGTATGAGCGGCGCTCGCGTATCGCGGCGGGGATCGCCGTGTCGCTGACCATGTGTTCGGCGAAGACCGTCTGGAGCTTGTCGAGGAACCCCGCGGCGCCACTGGCCTGGATGAGGACGCGATAGTAGTCGCGCTCGGCTTCGAGCTGACGGCCTATCCGCATGATCATCGGCGTGGGATCCCTGAGGAAATCCGCGGACCGGATATTGTCGAGCACGGTCATGAGTTTGGAGATCGTCTCATCCTCGATCTCCTCGATCACGCCACGCACGTCGGGATAGTGCGCATAGAACGTGGAGCGGTTGATGTCCGCGAGTCTGACGATTGCGGTGACGGTGATCCTATCGACATCGTTCGTGCGCAGCAGGTCGACGAGTGCCGTGCGTATGGCCTGCCGGGAGCGTCTCGCGCTGCGGTATTCCGCTTTCTGTGCCATGGAATCTCCTTAAAGGTCCGTCAATGCCGACGCCATTGTACAAAATCCGACAGATGTCCGTTTTTTAGTGGTTGTAGGAGCGTCTCATCGCCCATACGATGAACGCAACAGACAAAATCCAACACATGTTTGATATTGCGCAATGGTCTCATACCGCGCGATACGGAAAGGAACGAACCATGATCGACGGAACCTACAACGTGATCGTCCGCACCCCGCTGGGAGCCAGGAGGGGCGTGGTCAGCCTGAGCGACAAGGACGGCGTCCTGACCGCCACGGTCACCGTGAAGGGCAGGAGCCAGAACGCGACCGGCACCACGGACGGCTACGCCTTCGCGTTCGCAGGCAGGGCGAAGACCCCGGTGGGCATGCTCGACTACCGCATCGACGGCCGCGTCGAGGGCGACGACATCACCGCCGCGTGCTCGACGCCCAAGGGAGAATTCCCCATCACCGGCAAGCGGGCCTGAAACCGTCCGCGACATCGGGACGGCGGCGCAACCGGATTCCCCACACAACACGCACCGAACACATATCCGAACACCAACACGAAAGGACAACACCATGCTGGGCAACAACACACGCACCGACGACAAGCAGTTCTACTTCGTGGGAGCAGGCCTCGGCTCCCTGACCGGCGCCGCCTACCTGCTGCGCGACTGCGGCTTCGAGGGCCGCAACATCCACATCATCGAGACCCTGCCGGTCCCCGGAGGCTCGAATGACGGTGCCGGGGACGGCGACAAGGGCTGGGTGGCGCGCGGCGAACGCATGTTCTGCAAGCTCACCTACGAGAACTTCTGGGACATCATGGGGTCCATCCCCTCCCTCGAACACGAGGGCAACTCGGTGACCGACGACATGTTCGCCTTCGCCGAAACGCAGCCGGTCTACGCCCGCGCCCGCTTCGTGGGCGGAGACGGGGAGATTCTGCCGACCGACCACTACGGGCTCGACAAGAGCGAACTGATGAAGCTCGGCACCCTGCTCAAGGCCGACGAATCCGATCTGGACGAACTGACCATCGAGGACTGGTTCGGCGAGCGTGACTCCCACTTCTTCCACACGATCTTCTGGTACTGCTACGAATGCACGTTCGCGTTCACCCCGTGGACCAGCGTCATGGAATTCCGCCGCTACGTGATCCGTCTGCTGCCGCTCATCATGCGGCTTCCCACCGCCGAAGGCGTGGTCCTGACCCAACGCGACCAGTACGACGGCATCATCAAGCCGCTCATGAAGGTGCTCGAGGACGCGGGCGTCGAGTTCATCTACGACACCGGCGTCACCGACATGGACTTCGCCGACACGGACGGCATCACCGTGACCGCACTGCACACCTTGCGCTCCGACGGCACGCGCGGAGTCATCGCGATCCGCCCGCAGGACGACGTGGTCGCCACGCTCGGCTGCATGACCGACAACTCCACGCTCGGCGACACCGACCGCGCCGCCGTGGTGGATGATTCCTACCCGCAAAGCGCGACGCTGTGGCGCAACATCGCCGCCAAGAAAGCCGGGCTCGGCAACCCCGACGTGTTCTTCGGCCACCCGGACAAATCCAACTGGATGAGCTTCAACTGCACGTTCGCGGGCAACGCGCTCATGGAATGGCTGGAGGGATGGACGCACAACAAGACCGGCCAGGGCCTATCCACCACGTTCGTGGACTCCCCGTGGTTCATGGAGCTGAGGAATCCGACCCCACCGTACTGGGACAACCAGGACGAATCCCGCTCCTACCTGTGGATGTGCGCCTTCCACTGCGACGAACCCGGAAAGTACGTGAACAAGCCGATGTGGGAATGCACCGGACGCGAGATCCTCGAGGAACTCATCCAATCCCTGCCCATCCCGGACGATGTGCGGGAGCGAATCCGCGGCGAGGTGGTCAACGCGACCCCGGTCGCCATGCCGTACATCAACGCGCACTTCATGCCGCGCTCCACGGGCGACCGGCCGGACGTGGTGCCCGCAGGATCCACCAACCTCGGCTTCACCGGACAATACTGCGAGATTCCCGGCGACATCGTCTTCACTGAGGAATACTCGGTACGCGCCAGCCGCATGGCCGTCTACCGGCTGCTCGGCATGAAACGCGAAGTCACCCCGATCAAGCCGCTCAACTACGACATCCGCGTGCTCGGCGCGGTCGCACTGAACCTGCTCAAATAAGCCTGACGATAGGTAAGGGCATCGGCAGCATACCGATGCCCCATGTTCAAACCAAACCAGAGTACACACACCCTAGATGAGGATGCAACTGTCCGGAATATCCGGATAGTTCGTCAGGAGGGTTCCCGCGAGGTCTCGCGCGCGGTGTCGTTCTACAATCTCGACGCCATTATCGCGGTCGGATACCGCGTGAACAGCATGAAGGCCACGCGCTTCCGCCAGTTCAACGACTCCCCAATGTCCGACTTCGATGCGTTCGTGCAGGAGGTGGAACGCAAGGTTCGCTCAATGGACTGCCTTCCGCTCCTGTCAGCAACAATACGCGAATGGGGCACCGGCATGATTGTCGGTGCCCCATTCGGTTCGGTACGAAACCTCGCGTGATCCCTACTTCCTCGCCTGGGTGAGCTGGTAGGCGGCGAACAGGATCGCGAGCCAGATGACACCGGCAATCACGGCGACGCGGTAGCTGGGGGAGAAGCACATGAGCACCACGACCAGCGCGAGGAACGCGAGCACCACCCACGGCGTGACCTTCGCGAACGGCAGCTTGAAGTGGATCGCCTTCAGTGCCGCGTCGCCGCTCAGACCGGACAGATCGGTGTCCTCCGGAGCGCCACCGGCGGCCACCACACGGCGGAACTTCATCTCCGTGACCATGATCATCGTCCAGTTGATGATGCCGGCGATCGTCGCAATCGACATGAGATAGTTGAACGCGAACTCAGGCCACACGAACACGACGACCACGGCGATCGCGGTGATCACCGCGGAGGTGAGCACGCCGGCGACCGGCACGCCCTTCGCGTTCAGCTTGCCGAGGTACGCGGGCGCGTTGCCCTGTTTGGCGAGCGAGTACAGCATGCGCGAATTCGCGTACAAGCCGGAGTTGTACACGCTCATCACGGCGGTCAGGCACACGAAGTTGAGGATGCCGGCGGCCGCGTGCACGCCCACCGAATCGAAGATCTGCACAAACGGGCTGGACTTGCCGTCGATCTGGTTCCACGGCACGACGGCCATAATCACGCCGAGCGCACCGATGTAGAACACGAGGATACGCCAGATGATGTCGTTCGTGGCGCGCGGGATCGTGGTCTTCGGATCCTCGGTCTCGCCGGCCGTGATGCCGATGAGCTCGGTGCCGCCGAAGCTGAACATGACGACGACGAGCGCCATGAGCAGGCCCGTCCACGAGCCGTCCTTCGTCTGACCCATCAGGCCGTTCGGGAAGAATCCGCCGCCCACGGTGAACCAGTTCGCGAATGTCGCCTTCGCGCCCGACTCGGTCGGCAGCGCGAACACGATCACCGCGAGACCACCGAGGATCATCGCGATCACGGCCACGATCTTGATGATCGCGAACCAGAACTCGAACTCGCCGAACTTGCTCACGCCGAGCAGGTTCGCCGCGCAGATCACCACGAGGAACACGGCCGCCGACATCCACGTCGGAATCGCCGGGAACCAGTAGTTCACGAAGCTGCCCACCACGGCCAGCTCCACCATCGACACGAGGATGTAGTTGAACCAGTAGTTCCAACCGGAGATGAATCCGGCGCGCTTCGACCAGTAACGGGTCGCGTAGTAGCTGAACGCGCCCGCCTTCGGGTCCTCCACGCTCATCTCGCTCAGCGCGCGCACGATCATGAAGATCGCGAGTCCGCCGATCAGATAGGCGAGCAGAATCGACGGGCCGGCCAGCGCGATCGACTCGCTTGAGCCGTAGAACAGGCCCGTGCCGATGGCGCCGCCCAGTGCAATCAGCTGGATGTGGCGGTTCTTCAACGATTTGCGCAGCGTCGCGGGCACCGGCACATCGTCGGTCTCGCGCGGCTTCGTGGCCGTGGTCCCGGCCTTGTCTTCGGAAGCCATGATGTTTGCTCTCTTCTCTCTTGTCCTCGTAACTCGTGGATCGCGGGCGGTTCCGCCGCCGTATGCGGGTCGGCGGGCCGCCCGCCCATCGCGGGAGACCTTGTGGGCCGTGCGCGATGGCGTGCAACGAACGGTATTGTAGGCCGTCCGCCGGCACGGTTCGGTGATGCGTCCACGCGCGGCTGTGGAGGATCGCTGCGGCCCGGCGATTGCGTTTGCGTCCGCGGTCCGGCGTGGTGACAATGGAAGATACAAGGAGGTGCGTGATGTCACGGGCGTTTCTCAAGGACATGCTGCGCTGTTGGAGGCGTTCGTGGAAGCGGTTCGCCTCCATCGCGCTGATCACGCTGCTCGGCGTGGCCGTGCTCACCGGCATTTACGCGGGATGCCGCGACGCGTTCCTCGCTGCCGGCCGATTCTACGAAGCACAAGGGCTGCATGACATTCAGATCGTCTCCACCGCGGGCCTCACCGACGACGATGTGGCCGCGTTGCGTAAGGTGCGCGGCGTGGAGGCGGTCCAGGCGGAGCGTTCACGGAACGTGACCGTGAGCGTGCGCGGTTCGGACAAGACCGCGGTGGTACGCGAGATCGGCGATGCCGGGGATGCGGCAGCCGGGGACTCCACTGGACTCGATCGCCCGTATCTCCAGGAAGGGCGGCTGCCCCGGAAGGCCAGTGAGGTCGCCGTCACGAAGCAATTCCTCAACGACAGCGGTCTCGCGATCGGCGACCGGTTCACCATCACGCCGGAACCGACGGGCGCGACCGAGCCAACGGGAGCGGCCGGTTCGACTGATTCCGCGGCGCAAACCTCTGCCTCTCCCACAAAGCTCACCATCACCGGCGTGGTCGTCGACCCACGGGATCTCGCCAATCCGGATGGCTACGCCTCGAAGAACGCCTTCCGTTCCACCGCTTCCGACGACTACACGTTCTTCGCTACCACGGGTGACGCGACCGACACCGCTGACGTGTACACCTCGATCGTCCTGCGCGTGCGCGGTGCCGCCGGCCTCGACACGTTCTCCGACGCTTACGACGAGGCCGTGCGCACGGTGGCGGACCGCATCGAGAACAAGACCCAGCCCCAACGTCAGCAGGCCCGCCGCCAGCAGCTTATCGACGAGGCCCAGGCGAAGCTCGACGAGGCGCGCTCCGAGGTCGAACAGCGTTTCGCGGACGCCCAGACCCAACTCGACCGGCAACGTGCGCAGTTCAATGCCCAAGTTGATGAATTGGCGGGGTATCCTGTGGAATCCGCGGGGTATCCTGTGGAATCCGCGGGACAACCTGTAGGAAATTCCTCCCAATCTGCGGAGTACCTCGAAGTAGTCCGGCAATCCGTCATCGCGAAAAGCCCGGAATTGCAACAAGCCCAATCCCGGCTTGACCAGGCGCAAGCGGACCTCACCGCACAGAAGAAGGCCGCGATTCAACAGATCGATACCCAAACCGTACAGATCACCTCCCAGATTCCACAGGTTCGCTGGTATGTCACCACACGAAGCGACATCGGCGGCTTCAGCGCCTTCAAATCGGACATGACCTCGATCGAATCGATCGGCCGCGCGTTCCCCGTCGTGTTCCTGCTCGTCGCGGTGCTTATGAGCCTGACCACGATGGCCCGTATGGTCGAGGAGGACCGTGGCCTCATCGGCACGTACCTTGGCCTTGGCTACCGTGGGCTCGCCGTCGCCTCCCGCTACCTGCTGTTCGCGTTGCTTGCCTGCCTGATTGGCGGCGGACTCGGCCTGATCGCCGGGTTCCTCGGCATCCCCGCGTTTCTGCTCGTCGTGATCGAGGGCCTGTACACGTTGCCCGGCGCACGGCTCGAATACGACTGGCTCTACGGGTCGGCCGGCATCGCCCTGTTCGTGGTCGGCGTGCTCGCGGCCACCGCGATCGCCTGTCGTGGCGACATCCGCCACATGCCGGCCGAACTCATGCGCCCGAAGGCGCCGAAGGCCGGCGCGCGCATCCTCCTCGAACGCATCCGTCCGCTGTGGAGCCGCATGGGGTTCCTCAACAAGGTGACCGCGCGCAACATCTTCCGGTTCAAGTCGCGGCTCATCATGACGGTCGGCGGCGTGGCCGGCTGCACCGCGCTCATCCTGTGCGGCCTCGCCATCAACGACACGGTCGCCGCGATTGGCCCGAAACAGTACGACGGCATCTACCGGTACGACCTCATGGCCGTCTCCGCCGATGCGGACGCGGACGCCCTGCGCACGCGGCTCGCCGAAGACGGCAAGACCACGTCCACGCTGCGCATCCGCGTCGAAAGCGGTGAGATGGCGTCCGGTGGCACCGCGTCCGGCGATGCCGCGTCCGGCGGCGCTGCCGGTACGAACACCGCTTCCGCCTCTTCGGTCTCCTCCTCCAGTGAAACGGTCCAGCTTGTCGTCGTCCCCGAACGCTCGCTCAAGAAACTCAACACGATGATCGACCTGCGCGAGGCGAGCGACAGCGACCTCTACCGCTACAGCGGCGGCATGTTCGGTCGTTCCGGCGGCCGCGAGGTCACGCTCGACGATGCCGGCGTGATCGTCAGCCAGTCCGCGGCGAACGCGCTCGGCGTGCGCGCGGGCGGCACGGTCACGCTGCGCGGCGGCGGCATGACGCGTGCGAAGGCCCGCGTCGCCGCCGTCACGCGCAGCCTCGTCGGTTCGGACGTGTACGTCAGTGAGACGCTATACGAGCGTTTGTTCGATGATTCCGCCGATACGGCTGCCACCACCACTGCCGATGATTCCGCCGATTCCCCCGTCTGGAACGCCGTCTACGCGACGCTTAAGGGCGGCGACGCTGCCCAGGTCGCCTATGTCGACAAGCTCGCCGACGACCCGGCGGTCGTCAGCGCGGTCAGCACCGCCGAACTCGCCAGCGGATTCTCCTTCGACCTCATGGGTGCGGTCGTCGCGCTGATCGTCGGGCTTGCCGGCGCGCTATGCCTCGTCGTGCTGTTCACCTTGTCGAATACGAACATTTCCGAACGCGTGCGCGAGATGGCCACGCTCAAAGTGCTCGGATTCCGTCGACGTGAGATCCACCAGTATGTGAACCGCGAGATGCGCGTGCTCACGTGGATGGGTGTGGCGGTCGGCTTGCCGCTCGGCCGTTGGGTCGGAGGCCTGCTTACCGCCGCGCTCGGCATGCCGTCCCTCTATTTCGAGGTGGACTTGCGCCCGACGAGCTATCTCGCGGCCGCATTCGCGACGCTTGTCTTCGCCGAGTTCGTCGCCTGGCTCACCAAGCCGGTGCTCGACCGCGTCGACCCGGTCAGCGCCCTCAAGAGCGTGGAGTAGCGGTGTTGGTCGTGTCCGAGCCGGGTTCCGCCACGTCGGTCACGTCGGTCACGTCGGTGGAGCCGGTCACGTCGGCTTCGGTCACGTCGGCTTCCGTCATATCGGCATCGGCGGCATCGCCATCCCCGGCCATCCCGTCATCATCGATATGCACGTCCGCCGTCGTCCACGGCTTCCGATCGCGTTTGAGCATATCCGCGCGCAGCCAGTACATGCGATGCTCCACCTGGCGGATGACCTGCGTGGCCGTGCATTTGAGCCGCTGCGTGCGCGTGAGCCGCCCGGCAAGCCGCGACAACGTGAGCAGATCATCCTGATACGCCGCCCGATGCGCCTCCCGTACCTCCGGGTCCATGCCGGGCGCGTCGAAATCGTCCGCCGTCGTCTCCGCGTCGCATGCGCTCGCCAGCGTGTAGTAGCTGCGCGCCGGCAGGATGCCGTGCTTCACCGCCACGTCGAAATTGTGCGCCGCGGCGACGACCATGTCGTGATGGTAGCCGAATTCGCGTTCCGGCGGCTCGTCGCCCTCATGTTGGGACTGGTGGTAGAGCACCACGTCGATGTCGGCGACCTTGCCGACGCGCGCGTACAGCTCGCCGGCCGCCATCATCACGTGCGCGCTCGTGTCTTCCGGGAACCGCAGGTTCTCCCACAGCTCGTGCCGGTACAGCCGCCCCCAGCAGGAATCGTTGAAATACCGGGATTCCGTGTTGCGTCCGAATTCGGTGCCGACGAGCCGCAGACTCTTGCAGAACACGTTCTGGTAGGCGCGGAGCGCGTCGGTGAACACGGTCACGCGTTCCGGTTCGCGCACGCCTTCCGCCGTGGCCTCCGCCACGTCGTACAGTCGCGCGACGCCGAACTGCCGCCAGCGCGCCTTCGCGAGGTCCGCGTCGGTGCGCAGTGCGGCGTGCAGCAGCAGTTCGACGGCACGACGGTCGATGATGTCGTCGCTGTTGACGAAGAGTATCCACGCGCCGTCGGCGGCGTCGAGGCCCGCGTTGCGTGCCTTCGCCGCGCCGCCGTGCGTCTGGTGGATGACGGTGACGCGGTCGTCGCGCATGGTGTATTCGTCGAGGATGGCGGCGCTGGAGTCGGTGGAACCGTCGTCGACGAGGATGATGTCGAGCTGCGGATACGATTGCCTGAGGATTGAGTCGACGCAGTAGCGCACGTAATCCTCGGTGTCGTACACGGGCACGATGACCGAGACCAGCGGCGTGGTTCTCGGCGTGCCCGGCGGCGTAGTCAGCAGCATGTGGTGTGTGAGCCCCGGCTTTCTTTCTCGTTTGGTCGGCTCCAGTATGGCACGGCGGGCCTGAAAGTCGGCTGGAAGCCTCCGGGTCTCACACGACCGTCACGTTTATTCGGCGTCGCCTCCGATGGCCTTCGCCGCGGCGTCGAGGCCGCTGGTCGCGCTGCGCAGGTTCTCCGAGTAGTCGCGGATCGTGGTGATTGCCTCGTCCACGTCCTTCTGGGAGCCGTCGGGCGGGCAGGTGGGCGCGTCGCCCAGCTCGTCGACTTCGGCCTGCGCCGCCTTGAGATCCTTGAGCTGGGAGGCGTCGGTCTTGCTGTCGGCGTTCTTCATCACGTCGTCGACTTCGGCCTGCACGGTCTTGAGGGCGTCCTGGTGCGCTTCGAGCGCGACGAGCTGCGCCTTGCAGTTCTCCACGGATTCGGCGCTCGCCTTGCCGCCGCCCCAGGTGAGCGTGAACGTGGCGATGGCGGCGATCGTGACCGCCACGGCGACGATCGCGCCGATGCGCGCGTCTTTCTTCAGATTCTGCTGCGGCTGCTGCGACTGGTTCGGCTGGTTCGGCTGCTGTGCGCCGGTGGTTTCGGTGTTGCGGGGCTCGTCGTTCGGCACGTGCTGCTCTGTCATCGGGGGTGTCCTTCGTATCTCGTGTCGATCGGCCATCACGCCGGCGTGGCGTCGATGTCGCGTCGTGTTGTGGGGCCGGTATGCGACCGGCGGGCTGATAAGCCCAAGTGAGTATACCCGCTCGCCGCCGTGGCGCAACCAAATCCGCCCCGATGCCCGAAATTCGCGCGCAATGGTGAGACGGCGGGATTTCGCGGCTGTGCATCCGGGCCTTCGTGCTCGTCAGCGCCTGTGCGCCCGGGCCTGCGTTCCCATGCCGCAGGCGCGTCGCTGATCATGCGATGAACAGCGTGCCGGGGAATCCTGAGGAGACGACGGCGGTGTGGTCGGCGTTCAGCACGGCGCATTCGAACGCGAGACCTGGCGCGAGCGTCGTGATCCGCTCGTGCAGCTCGTTCGGCGTGGTGACGAACAGCGCGGTCGCCAGACCGTCGGCCAGCGCGGTCGGATAGGCGGTGAGGGCGGGGCCGGTGGTGTCGTCTCGGTGTGGGGAAGTGGCGGGCGAATCCTGCGTCTGCGATGCCTCCCGCGTGACTGTTTCACGTGAAACAGCCACGTCGTGCGGCATCGGCACGGTGGTCCACGTCGCGGCGACGTCGTCCACCGGGCGACCGTCGACCGCGTTCAGCAGATGGTGGACCGCGATCGTTTCGCTCTCGCCCGGGATGCGCGCGTTCCAGCGGCGGCGGCTCGGCGCGCTCGCGCAGAACGCGCCTCGCGCGACATCCGCCGTGCCGATCGCGCGGTCGGCGTCGGACGGGTCTTCAAGCGCGATGACGACCGGTTCGGCGGAGTCGTCGCGCGCACCCGCGTCGACGAACAGGTCGCCGCCCGCGTCGATGACGAAGGCGTCCGCGTGGTCGTCATGCAGCTTCTTTGCGATCAGGTCGACCAGATAGCCTTTGCCGCACGCGCCGAAATCCAGCGACACCGGTCGGCGTGTGACGAGCGTCGTGCCACGCTCGCCGGCGCGCGTCACGTCGTCGCGCCATGTCGCGCGACCGTGAATCGCGCCGAGATGGCCGGTCGCGTCCGGCGTCGTCGTGAACGAGTAGCGCGCGTCGTAGCCGAGACGGATGAGATCCTCGCCGACGCACGGATCGATGGCGCCGCCCGTCGCCTCGCACAGGAGATCGATCAGGTCGAGCAGCGGCGCCGCCCAGTCGGGGAATGTGAACGTGCCGCCATGCTCGGCGCGGGCCATCGCGGTGACGGTCGAGTCGGAGCGGAAACGCGACAGGGCCGTCTCGTAGTCGTCGATGAACATGTCGATGCCGTCGTAGCCGGACGGGCCATGATGGGTGCGGGCGAACTCCAGAATCGCGTCGAGATCGTCTCCCGACGGCGGCTGGGGGTCGAGGTCCTGTTCCGTCTGCACGATGATTCCTGTGCCCAGTGCGTGGGGGAAGCTCATCGTGTGCGGCATTCGTTCGGCAAGTGACGTCATGGATGCCCATTGTAGGAGCGAACGGGGCCGCATCACCTTCGCGATGCCGGAGATGGCGCGGCCCGCACGCTCCTACTTGGCGCTGACGTTGACGCCCTTGATGATGGTGCCGGCAGAGCTGATGGGCGTGTAGGGCTGGTCGCCGGACTGCTGGTCCGTCGCGAAGTCGAGACGCTGCACCTTGCCGTCGCTCAGCACCACATGGTGATGCGCGATCCGCGAGGCGTTCGAGATGCCCGCCACCTTCTTCGGGCGGTTCCACGAAGGATCGTCGCCGTCGCCCACGCCCCACGTCCATACGGTGCCGTCGGTCTTGAGCGCGTAGGTGAGGCGCCCTCCGAAGCTCATCGACACGTCGCGCACGTCGTCCATCACCTTGACCGGGGTGCTCTTGTGGGAATCGCATGTGCCATCGCCGATCGCGCCGGAGTAGGTGGCGTCCCCGTCCGTGTCGTCGGACGCGCACGCGCCGCCGTTCGTGCCCCAGCCCCACAGGGTGTCGTCCCCGTCGATGGCGTAGCTGGTGTCGGTGCCGTCCTGGCCCATGTCGTTGTCCGTGTAGACCATGCGGATGTCCGACAGGCCATCGACCTTCGTGGCGGTCGGGTCGGATGAGCCGGAGCCGTAGTCGAGCATCCAGACGGAACCGTTCCCGTCGATCAACGCGTCGCCGCCCTCATAGGTGTTCAACAACGCCACGTCGTCGGGGGCGCCGTCGACCGTCCGCACCGTGGCGTCCGCGGGATCGCAGTCACCCTGATCGCAGGCCGTATGCACGACGGAACCGTCGTTCTTCAACGCGACCAGAGTCGTGCCTCCCCACGCCGCGATCGCCTTGACGTCGCCCAATGTGGTGATGCGCACCGGCTCGGTCATCGTGTCGCCCATCGACGTGGAATACCGTTTGCCCCACGTCCACACGGTGCCGTCGTTCTGCAGCGCGTAGTAGGTGCTGCAGCCGAGGGCGACCTGCTTCACGTCGTCCATGCCGATGACCTTCGCCGGAACGTCGGTACCGGAGTAGGTGCCCGAGCTCAGATTCGGCTCGTGCACGCCCGTACCGAGCGAACTCACACCGCACAGCGACGACGTCGACCCCCATGCCCACAACTGCCCGGACGTGTCCACCGCATACCGGGCCGACGTGTTGTCGCCGTAGATCGCCGTGATCTTCGGCAGCCCCTCCACCGTGACGCCGGGTCCGTCGCCCGCGTAGTCGCCGTGCGTATCCCACTCCTTGACGGTGCCGTCCTTCTGCAACGCCATCGCATAGCTGCCTTCGCCGCGCGTGTAGGCGTAGTCGGAAGCGTCGATCACGCCGCCCTGCTTGAACGGGTCGGTGCGGTCGGCGGTCGACTTGTTGCCGCCCGAACCGCTGTCCGAACCGCCGCTCGAACTATCGTCGTCCTCGTATTCGTGGGTGGTGCCGCGGAACGTGAGAATCTCACTGTCGGGGCCGGTGTACAGCTCCGTGCGCACCGGGTCCGACCGGTGGCTGGTGTTGTAGAAACGCGAGTAGTCGGCGTGCAGTTCGTTCGCATAATCGCAGTCGGCCGACGCCCATGAGCTCGGCGACGACAGCATGGTCGCCGTCAGACGCAGCTGCCGCGCCCGTTGCGCCCACTGTTTCGGAATCGCCGATTCGTCGAATTTCCGGTTGACCTCGTCGCGGTTCAGGTCGGTCAGCCCCTGATGGGCCTTGTTGGTGCCGAGATAATACTCGTTCCGACGCAGACCGTACAGCAGATCGTAGAAGCGCATCATCGAACGCACCGCCAGCAGATAGTACGTGCGGGCGAGATCGACCTCCGTCATATCCACGCCGCTTTGCGCGCGCAGGCAGTTCGACCAATGCCGGCCCGCCTCCGCGTACGCGATCGTCGCGATGTTGATGAGCTGGTTGGCCGTCGTGCCGTCATCGCCAGCCTTGAGCAGGTTCTTGAGCCCCGGCGTGAACGACGCCGTGGTGAGCGCCAGCTTGTAGCCGCCCATGACCGCCTTCACATACGGGATCTTGCCGGTCACATAGTCGGAAGCCTTGCCGGCGAGCTTGTCGTTGACCTGGTTCTTCACATACTCCTGCAACGGTTTGCGTGAACTGTCCGCCATCTTCTTCGCGCGCTTCTTGTAGTTCGCGACGAGCTTGCGGGAGTCCTTGTCCGCCAATCCGCTTTCATCGACCTTCTGCAGGGCGTCGAGCTGGCTGAGATAGCCGGACGAGACGCTGCCGGCCGTGTCCATCGCGTTGAGGTAAGAGAGCATGCCGCTTACCGCGGTGCCCGCCTTGTCCATGCCCTTCGTGATCGTGTCGAGTTGCTCGATCCTGTACGCCTGTTTCGTGGTCAGGCGCTTGCGCATGATGCCGACGCTGCCCGATTTCGTGACGGCCGCGATCCGCTTGCTTGCCTCCTCGGCCAGCTCGTCCATGTTCGCGGCGTCGAGGCCGGTCTGCAGATACCGGTTCAGATTGGTGTAGGTCTTGCCGACGTCGTTGATGTAGTCCACCCACTCCTCGTCGGCTTCCTCGTCATCCGGCACGGCGGAGAAATCGTCGGTGAGCAGCGACTCGAACGCCATGTCCGCTGCCTTCTGGCTGTACGTGGTGCCGAGCTTGGGTACGAGCATCGACGTGTCGAAATGCTTGAGCGCGAAGACGAACGTGTACATGCCGCTGTAGTCGGCGTCGTCCGGGTCGCTCGACTCGTCGCCGCCGTTGAGCAGCGCGCTCGCGCTCGCCACGTCGGAGCCAAGCGCGTCGAAGCCCTCCATCATCGTCCAGAACGTCGCCTTCGGCGCGTCGATGATGAGCATCGTCTCATCCTTGTTCATCGTCCAACCCGCGTTGGCGAGGTACAGCGTCTGCCCCAGGGGCAGCAACACGCCCAGCTCCTCGGTCTCCAACGTGCGCATCGGGAAAGCGTCCTGCACGATCGGGATGCGTTCGACGCCGCCAGCGTCGTCGCTGCGCGTGAGGTACACGTTCGCATAGCCGAGCCGGCGCGACACGTCGATGGTGTACCAGCCGCGCCGGAACGTGACCGTCATCGGCGTGACGGTCACGTCCATGCCGGTCACGGTCGCGATGTCGGAGGGTTTCGCGTAGAGACGCGCGTTGTCGACGATGCCCACGTCCATCGTGTGCAGGTCCGATGCCGAGTCGAGCATCGCGCCGACGTTGAGTCTCGCGATGGAGATGCTTTGGATGTCGCTTGCCGAAGCCGTCGCTGCCGGCGCGGCGATGGTGAGCACGGCGACGATGGCGGCGATGATCGGGCGCAACATCGCGCGGATACGGCGGCTTGCGGCGGTCATCATTGCGCCTTCCCGTCGGAGTCGGCGGCACTGTTCGCCGGATTCGCCGTGTAGTCGGGCAGGCCGCCGAGCAGCGCGTTCGACAGGTCGGCGGTCATCGTCACCTTCCATGAACCGTCCTGTTCGACGAGCTGCATGGTGACGTCGTAGGCTTTCGTCGGTGCGTTCGCGGCGGCGAGTTTGTCGGTGAAGATCGATGTCGCCTGCCGTTCCGCCTTGCGTGCGTCGGCGCCTTGGCCGGAGCCCGCCTTCGCCGCCGCCTCGGCGTACTGCTTCATGAACGTCGTGTCCGTGGCGATGCTCGCGAAGTCGACGTTGGTGATGGTCGCGCGGATCGTGCACGTGCCGGAACAGAAGAGGCCGTTGTCGTGCACGTCGTAGGACATGTGCGTGCGCATCGCCGTGGTCATGCCGCCGAGCGCGACCGAGGCGCCGGTGCCGTTCGCGGCGAGCAGGTTTGTGAAGGCGGCCTCGTCGCCGTCGCGGTATGCGGCGAGCAGGTCGGAGGCGGCGCCCGAGGGGCCGTGGGCGACGTGTGACCGGTAGAGCAGGAATCCGTCGAACGCCAGCAGCACGACGATGATTGCGGCGATCGCGGCGATGATGCGTTTCACCGGGCGTCGTTTCATGCGTGCGGCGGGCTGTCCTGCCGGTGTTGGTGCGGGGGATTGTGTGAGTGCGGGCGCGGTGGATTGCGTGGGTGTGGGGGATTGCGTGGGTGTGGGTGTGGGTGTGGGGGATTGCGTAGGTGTCGGGGATTGCGCGGGTGCGGGTGCCGGTGTGGGGGATTGCGTGGGTGTGGGGGATTGCGCGGGTGCGGGTGAGGGTGTCGGGGATTGCGCTGGCGGGGCATACGGTTGCGGTCGCTGTGGCCGTTGCGGCATCGACGGTTGCGGGCGCTCCGGAATCGACGGATGATTCGGCTGGATCGGCTGATTCGGCTGGGCTGGTTGGGGCAGCTGATTCGGCTGGGCTGGTTGGGGCGGCTGAGTGGGCTGAGTGGGCTGAGTTGGCTGGAATGGCTGGGTACTGCGCTGATCGTCCATGATGCGCTTCCTTAGCGTCGGCTCGTCTTCTCGTGCTCCCTATTATATGGGCGGGTATACGGGTGGGGCGTTGCGATGCGGTGTCGGCGCAGCGGAAGGAGTGTTCCGAGGGCGGATGCGGGGTGCCTCCGCCCCTGCGCTCCTCCCTGCGTCTCCGACCATGCGGCCCAGCTCTCGTCTTTGGCGCAACCGCCAGCCGTCGTCGTCGTATGATCATGTGGTTCCGTCCCTCGTGTCTCCCCTCCCGCTGGAGGGGAGGTGGCGTGTGCGAGCGTCCCTCGTGTTTTCCTCCCGCTGGCGGGAGGTGGCGCGTAGCGCCGGAGGGTGGTTGCCGGGAAGGCCGGGATTCCATTCCTTTCCTTGGGGCATTGACTGGCCCGCGGCCCGGAGCCGCTATTCCCGCCCCGGCAGGACGATGCGCCGTATCCGCACCGGCGTCACAAATCCCGGAGAACGACGGCTTCTTCCGGGATTTCTGACGCTGAGTCATTCCCAGCGTCACATATCCCGGAGATGAGCGGCTTCGTCCGGAATCTGGGATGCTGGGTCCTTCTCAGCGTCCCGGGTTCGGGAGGACGGCTCCGTCGTCCGGGATTTGTGACGCTGAGTCATGCACCCCCGCTGGTCGGCGTCACATATCCCGGGAATAAACGGCTTCATCCGGGATTTCTGACGCCGGGATGGGGCGAGCGGACAGGGAACGGTCTCCCGGGGTGATGCGGACAGCCGGCCTTCGGACCTGGGGATGTCCCTGTGCTCCACAACAGCGCGTGAGGATGGTGTTGTGGCACGGTGGTGCGCCACAACACGGCCGTGGGAGGCGGTTCGTGGGAGTTGTGGCGCGTTGTGGGGGTCTGTCTGCTCCACGACGCGCGGTGGGAGCGATACCGTCGGCTGTTGTGGAGCGGTCCCGCTCCACAACAGGGGCGGGAGCCGGGATTGCGGGGAGTTGTGGCGCGCTTTACGGGCTGGGAACGCTGGAAACAGGGGTTCTCGCGGGGGTCGAGGCGGGAGGCTGCTCCACAACAGGCTCTCCGACATGTGTTGTGGAGCAGACCCGGCCGGGATGCGGGACGTAGGACGCGGGGTATGGGGCCTAGGGTGCGGGAGCGGGGTGTGGGGAGCCGCGCGCCGCACGCGCCCGCCGCACGCATCCTGGAACGGCCGGCCCATGTCTGAACGACCAGCCGGCCCACGTCTGAAAACGGCCGGTCTCGCGCCCGAACCGGCCAGCCCAGCATCGGCGAACGTATCGGGTTGCGGCCCGCGACCACCTTCCGGCGCTGCGCGCCACCTCCCGCCAGCGGGAGGAAAATACCAATCATCCCGCAGTACATCCGCAACCTGACCGCCACCTCCCGCCAGCGGGAGGGGAGAAGAACTGGCCTGCACACCCCCAAGCGATCGGCCCGCGCCTGAAACGATCGGCCCGCGCCTGAAACGATTGGCCCGCGCCCGAAACGGCCGGTCCGCGACCGGACTGACCGGCCCCGCGCTGGGAATCCGTGGCGCGCCACCCGCGACAGTCACCCGCGCGAGGTTGTGCGCCGACCGACAACCTTGGAGGGGAATCCCAGCATTTCCGCCATGCGATCACCGGTCCGGCGCCACTGCCACGTGACCACCCTCCGGCGCTGCGCGCCACCTCCCGCCAGCGGGAGGGGAGAGGAGCTGGCCTGCACACGCCCCGAAATGACCGGTCTGCGCCCGGACCGACTGGCACCGCACCGGTGGACGCATCGGATTCCAATCCGTGACCACCCTCTGGCGCTGCGCGCCACCTCCCGCCATCGGGAGGGGGATGACGATTGCCCCGCAGTGCGTTTGTAGCTTGATTGGTGTGTTCCGCCAGCGGGAGGGGGGGATGAAACCACGACTGCACGGCCATGCGCATCACCATGCAAAGAACTGGTCTACCGCATCGTATGCGGCGTGTATGCGGCGTCTTCGGCAGAACGCGCGTATCGCGTCAAGAGTCGGCTGCGTCGCGGCGTGAGGCATGTTGATGGGGATGGGTGTTACTATTGACACAGTGTCAATGACGTCACGGAGGTAGTTAATGATGGATGACGCGACAACGGGCGGACGCCGGTCCGCGGGAACGGGTGACGGCGGACGGGTGACCGCAGGCAAGACGACGGTGAGGAATCTGCCGCAGTCGAAGATCATGGCGTTCGCGGTCGGCCAGTTCGGCTGGGCGCTGCTGAGCGGCATCATCTCGAACTGGCTCGTCTACTTCTATCAGCCGGACAACGAGACCATCGCCCAAGGCCAGACCGTGTTCGTGCCGCAGGGGCTCGCCGTGCTCGGCGTCGTCACCGTGGTGGGCGGCATCACCGCGTTCGCCCGCTTCTTCGACGCGTTCATCGACCCCGCCGTCGCCTCCCTCTCTGACCGCTGCGACGCGCGCGCCGGCCGCCGCATGCCGTTCCTCAAGTTCGCGGCCCTCCCGCTCGCGCTCGTCACCGTGCTCGTCTTCTGGAGTCCGGTCAACGGCACGAGCTGGGCGAACGCGGCCGTGCTGTTCGTCACCGTGATCGGCTACTACATCGCGCTCACCTTCTACTGCACGCCCTACAACGCGCTCATCGCCGAGCTCGGCCACGATTCCAAGCAGCAGCTCGCCATCTCCACCGCCATCTCGTTCACGTGGGTGTTCGGCACGGCCGTCGCCTACGTCGCGCCCGTCATCTGGGGCGGATTCGTGCCGACGCTCGGCCGCGTGGATGCGATCCGCGTCACGTTCACGATCATGGCGGCGGTCGCGTTCGTGTGCATGCTCGTGCCGCCGCTCGCCATCCGCGAGAAGGACTACGTCGATTCGCAGCCCACGTCCGAATCGACGGTCGAATCATTGAAGCAGACGTTCGGCGACGGCGAATTCCGCAAGTTCGTCTGCTCCGACGTCGTCTACTGGGTGGCGATCACCACGTTCCAGACCGGCCTGCCGTTCTTCGTGACCTCGCTGCTGAAACTCCCCGAGACCACGACCACCGTCTACTTCGTCTTGATGACCGGCGTCTCCGTGCTGTTCTACGTGCCCGTCAACCTGCTTGCCAATCGGGTGGGCAAGAAGCGGCTGCTGCTCGTCGCGTTCGTGATCTTCACCTGCGCGTTCGCGTTCGCCGGCGCGCTCGGCTCGGCGGCGGTCGCGTTCATCCCGCCGATGGCGCAGGGCATCGTGCTGTCCGTCGCGGGCGCGATCCCGATGGCCGCGTTCGGCATCCTGCCGCAGGCCATCGTCGCCAACATCGCCGACGCCAGTTCGAAGACCACCGGTCAGGACCGGCAGGGCATGTTCTACGCGGCACGCACGTTCGCAATGAAGATGGGCCAATCCGTCGCAATGCTCCTGTTCACCGGAGTCTCCACGATCGGCATGGCATCCGGCACCGGCTACCGCATCGCCGCCGTGTGCGCCGCCATCCTGTGCGGCATCGGCGGCGTGGTCTTCGCCTTCTACGACGAACGCAAGGTCCTCGCCGTGCTCGAACGCTGACCGCCGGTCCGGCGCGGACAGTCACGGCGACGGTGTTCCGCGATGTGGACGCAAGGCGGGCGATGGCGCGGCCTGTTCGCGATATGAGACATCGCGAGCGGTGCCGCGCCCGCCTGAATGTGGCGGAATCGTGGTGAAACCGTGGTTCCCGATGATGATTCAGCGTTTCAGACGGCGACTACCTCAGAACAATCCAAAAATCAAGACTGTTGTTCCAGGAATTTTTTCTCTATCGTTCTGAGAGATTGCGAAATAAGAGAGGAAGCCCTGGAATGTCCACGTTGCTCAATCGTGCCCCGGCGAAGCTTGTCGCGCTCGCCGGCGCGTTGATGATGATCGTGGTGATGGCCGTGACGCCGTTCGCCGCCGTCCCGCAGACCGCGACCGCCGCGGACTCCAGCTCGTCCTCCTCGTCGTCCGGCCTGTCTTCCGCCACCAAGAGCGCCACCGACTACAAGACCTGGTCCGCCGTGGCCGAGGCGATGGCCGAACAGCTGCAGGACGGCCAGAAGGAGTACGAGGACGGCAACACGTCCGGCGCGACCTCCGACTTCATGGCCGCGTACAACTCGATCTACGTCGCCTCCAACTTCACCGCCGTCGTGAACTCCACAATCGGCGCGGACAAGCAGTCCGCCCAGCAGCAGGCGTTCCAGGACATCCAGAACCTCTCCTACGTGCCCGGCAACAACGACGAGCTCGACCAGAAGATCACCGCGCTCGTCGCCGACCTCGACGCCACCGCGCAGCAGCTCGACGCGAACACCGGGCTCGCCAAGCCGAAGGAGTACGCGAAGGCGCTGCAGGCTCAGCTCGACAAGGAGCGCAAGGAGCTCGACGCCAAAAAGAAGAAGAACCCGGGCAAGGGCAACCGCTCCTGGACCGACGTGGCCAACGAGATGCTCCCGATTCTCGACAACGCGTACAAGGCGTACGAGAAGGGCGACGGTGCCAAGGGCGCCACCCTCGTCAACAACGCGTATTACCAGTACTACGAGAAGCTCGGCTTCGAGAAGAACGTGATGAACGCGATTTCCGGCAACCGCGTCTCGCAGGTCGAATACCAGTTCAAGATGTGCCGTTCGGCGATGAACAAGGGCAAGGATCTGAAGTCCACGAAGAAGCTCGTCGACGACCTCAAGGCCATGCTCGTCAAGGACGCCGGCATCCTCGACGGCGGTGCCGCCGACAAGGAGGGCGGCTTCACGAAGTTCATCACCAGCGCCGTCGGCCAGGCGTTCCTCATCCTCATCCGCGAGGGTCTTGAGGCGCTGCTCGTCGTCGCCGCCGTGATCGCCTACCTCGTCAAGTCCGGCAACAAGCGCTTCACCAAGTGGATCTATCTGGGCGTCGTCGTCGGCCTCGCCGGCTCCGGCATCATCGCCGTGATCTTCACGCTCCTGTTCGGCGGCTCCGGCCCGCAGCAGGAGATCATGGAGGGCGTGTGCGCACTGATCGCCATGGGCATGCTCCTGTGGACCAGCAACTGGATGCTCAACAAGTCGAGCGTCGAGGCGTGGAACCGCTACATCCGCACCAAGACCGAGGCGGCCGTCAAGTCCGTCTCCGAACAGGTCGAGGCCGGCGAGAAGGTGGCGTTCGGCACGATCGTCTCGCTCGCCATGCTGAGCTTCCTCGCCGTGTTCCGCGAGGGCGCCGAGACCGTGATCTTCTACCAGTCCATCTACTCGATGAGCCAGGATTCGAAGGGCATGTGGACGGGCGGCATCGCCGCGGCAGTCGTGCTGGTGATCATCTTCCTGATCATCCGCTTCACCTCCGTGAAGATTCCGATCGGCCCGTTCTTCCTCGTCACGTCGATCCTGATGTCCGTGCTGGTCGTCGTCTTCGCCGGCGGCGGCGTGCACGCGCTCATCGAAGGCGACCTGCTGCCCGCCATCTATCTGGACGGCGTGCCGACGAACGACTGGCTCGGCTTCTACCCGTACGTCGAGTGCATCGTCGCGCAGGTGCTCGCGGCCGTCGCCGTGATCGCGCTGTTCGTGGTCGGCTTCGCCAAGCAGCGCAAGCTCAAGGCGTCCGCCGCGAAGGCCGATTCCACCAAGTAAGACTTTCCCGAGTAATCGATAATTCAACCAACAAGCTGTGAAGTCCCTTTCGTGAGGTCCCCTTCACTCCCACAAGAAAAGGATAGAGAAATGATGAAGAACAAGAAGATCGCCGCCCTGCTCGGCGTGCTGCTCGCCGGTTCGATGGCGTTCTCGCTGGCCGCCTGCGGCTCCTCCAACGACACCTCCTCCGCCAAGTCGGACTCCTCCTCGCAGTCCTCCGGCTCCGGCTCCGATTCCTCCGCCTCCGATTCGGGCGCCGGCTTCGAAGAGGTCCCGGTCGGCCCGTCCGGTACCGCCGAGGAGCAGGATCAGGAAGTCGGCCCGCTGACCGTCGGCGCCGTCTACTTCCAGCCGATCGACATGGAGCCGTCCTCCATGGGCCTCAAGGCCGCGGACGCCTCCTTCCACCTCGAGGCCGACATCCACGCCAACAAGAAGGGCACCGAGCTCGGCTACGGCAAGGGCAACTTCATCCCGGACCTGACCGTCAACTACACGATCATCGACAAGTCCACCGGCAAGGAAGTCGAGGGCGGCACCGCCACCTCCGGCACCTTCATGCAGATGAACGCCTCCGACGGCCCGCACTACGGCGCCAACGTCAAGCTCGACAAGGCCGGCACCTACCAGCTGAAGCTCTCGATCGAGTCCCCGGCCAAGAAGGGCTGGATGCTCCACGTCGACCCGGAGACCGGCGTCAAGGGCCACTTCTGGACCGAGCCGCTCGAAGTCACCTTCGACAACTGGGAGTACACGCCGCGTCAGTGGTGATTTCCGTAGGAAATCACCACGGCGGAGTGGCCGAGCCGTGAAGCGAACAGCCGTTCGCGTAAGCGAACGTCCGTTATTCGCCGGTGATGCCTCCCTCTGACGAGGGAGGTGGCATCGCGAAGCGATGACGGAGGGAGAGAAGAAGAGCGGCGCAAGCCGCGGAGAACACGGTATCGGCCGAAGGCCGATTCCCTCTCATCACGGCTGCCGCCGCGGTCTCTCCCCCAGTCGGCTTCGCCGACAGCCCCCTCGTCAGAGGGGGCTTCAGTCCGTTTTGCGGTAATCTCTCCCTCAGTCCGCCTATGGCGGTCAGCTCCCTCATCGCAGGGAGTCGCATACAATCGAAAGGGCGCGAATGCTGGAACAATTCGTTGCGGTGATGCCGGGGACGCTGGCACCCGCGTTGCTGGTCATGTGCCTGAGCGTGACGCTCACGGTCGGCGAAGGCAAGGACAAACCGTTCAGCGCCCACTGGCGTCTCTACGGCCTCCTCTTCGGCACGGTCGCGGCCATCGTGTTCGCCGCCCTACGCGCCACCGCCGTCATCAACCAGCGCACCTTCGTCAACCAGCCGGTGCTCACCGTGGCCGTCATCGTCGACGTGCTCGCCATCGTGGCCGTCATCGCCGGGCACTGGATTACCACGGACTGGCGCAGGCACGCGCCGCTCATGCACGCGGCCAACGCGGTCGGCGCCCTCGCCATCGCGCTCACCGTCTTCTACGCGCTGCCCGACGTGATCCTTCAGCTCACGATCTGGGTGGAGCCGGGCGAGACCGCGTTCACCTCGGCGATGCTGCTGCGCGCGCTCGGCTTCGTGCTCGGCGTCGTCATGTCCGTCATCGTCGCGGCTATCTTCCGCACGATGCGCAACACCGCCGTGCGGCCCGCGTTCACCGCGGCCGCGGCGGCGATGATGGCGATCCTGTTCGTCCAGCATGCGACCGGACTCTTGCAGATCATCCAGGCGCACTCGCTGTTCTTCCCGCACTTCCTGTTCCAGCCGCTCGTCTGGTCCATCAACCACAACACGCAGATGATCATCGCGCAAGGCGTCGTGTTCGCCGTCCCCGCCGTCGCGTCGATCGTCGCCGGCTTCCGCACGCCGACGAAACCGCGCGACGGCGAGAACGAGGCCGACGTGCGACGGCACAAGGCGTTCCGCCGTCGTGCCGTCGCCGCGGCCGTGTGGAGTCTCGTCGCCGCGATCGGCGTGACCGTGACGCTCACCGCGGGCGTCGCCGCGACCACGCGCACGATCACGCTCTCGCCGCCGGAAGCGTATTCGCTCAAGGACGGCGTGGCGACGATCCCGTTCAGCCAGGTCGAGGACGGGCATCTGCACCGCTTCGAATACAAGGCGAAGGACGGCACGTCGATGCGGTTCATCATCATCAAGAAGAACGGCGGCGCGTACGGCATCGGCCTCGACGCGTGCGAGAACTGCGGCGACGCCGGCTACTACGAGAAGGACGGCAAGATCATCTGCAAGAAGTGCGAGGTCGCGATCAACCTGGCGACCATCGGATTCAAGGGCGGATGCAACCCGATCCCGTTCCCGTACAAGACCGGCAACGGCAAGATCACGATCCACACCGCCGACCTGGACGCCCTGAGCGCCCACTTCCAGTGAGGAGAATCGCCATGGGGAACATCGTTTTCGGCCCCCTCTGGAGGGGGCTGTCGGCAAAGCCGACTGAGGGAGGTCGTCGGGCAACCACCCACCGTCATGCCGCGCATGACACCTCCCGCCGGCGGGAGGTGAGGTAGTCATGTTCTTTCTGCGAATGATCGCGCGGTCGTTCACGCGTCAGTTGCGGCGACGGCTGCTCATCGCCCTCACCGTGTGCCTGTCGGCCACGGTGAGCGTGGCGATGCTCGGCGTCGTGTTCGACGTGGGCGACAAGCTCAACGCCGAACTGTCGACGTACGGCTCGAACATCACCGTGCAGCCGAAGTCGGACGCCGTCGTCTCCGACCTGTACAACACGGATGGCGCGACGGGCGGCGCGGCCGCCGAATCCGACCCGACGTCGTTCCTCAAGGAGTCCGACGCGGCGAAGATCAAGACGATCTTCTGGGCGTTCAACATCACGAACTTCGCGCCGCAGCTCAACGTGCACGCCGAGGTCGCGGGGGCGAACGGCGGCGGACCGTCGGTCAACGCGCCGATCGTCGGCACGTGGTTCAACAAGACGCTGAAGCTCGAATCCGGCGAGACCACCGTCGTGGGCGTCGAGGGCATGCGCTCGTGGTGGACGCTCGACGGCACTTGGCCGAAGGACGATTCCGACCAGGGCGTGATCGGCACGACGCTCGCGCAGCAGCTCGGCGTCAAGCGCGGCGACACGGTCACGCTCACCAAGAAGACCGCGTCCGGGCAGACGCACACGCAGAAGATCCGCCTGACCGGCGTCTACGATTCCGGCGACGACGAGAACGGTTCGCTGTACATCGCCTCGTCCACCGCGCAGGTGCTCGCCGACCTGCCCGATTCGATCGACAAGATCGAAGTGAAGGCGCTCACCACGCCGGAGAACGATCTGGCGCGCAAGGCCGCGAAGAACCCGGCCGCGCTGAGCCAGGACGAGTGGGAGACCTGGTACTGCACCGCCTACCCGAGCTCGATCGCCTACCAGATCGAAGAGGTGATTCCGGGGGCGGTCGCCAAGCAGGTGCGTCAGGTCGCCGCGTTGCAGGGCAACGTCCTGCAGAAGACTCAGGCCGTGATGATCCTGATGACGGTGCTGAGTTTGATCGCCGCCGCCGTGGCCGTCGCGAACCTGATGGTCGCGTCGATCGGCGAGCGGTCCAGCGAACTCGCGCTGCTCAAGGCGATCGGCGCGACCGACGGCGCGGTCTCCCGCCTGATGATGGCGGAGACGGCGACCGTCTCGATGCTTGGCGCGGTGGTCGGCGCAGGACTCGGTTCGGGCGTCGCGCAGATCATCGGGCAGGTGGTGTTCGGCTCGGGCATCACGATGCGTCCGATGGTGTTCGTGCTTGTGTTCGTGCTGCTCGCGCTCACGGTCGCGTTGGCCTCCGCCTCGTCGATCCGCTCGATTCTGAGTCTCAAGCCCGCGGAGGTGCTCCATGGCCGCTGATCGTCGTGTTTGCTGGAATCGTGAAGGAGGTTTGCGATGACGAATACCGGCATGTTCTTCCGGATGCTGTTCAGCGCCGTGTTCCGCCGCCGTTCGCGCGCGGTCATGGCGGTCATCGCGTCGATGGTCGGCGCGGCCACGCTGTTCTGCCTGGCGATGATCTGCATCGCCGTGCCGCAGCAGATGAACCAGGAGATGCGCGCGTACGGCGCGAACCTCATCGTCACGCCCACCGGTGATTCCGGTTCGTCTGATTCCGGCGATTCCGGTTCGTCCGGTTCCGCCGACGCCGCGGGTTCCGCCGACGCCGCGGGTTCCGCCGACGCGAAATCCACCGGCATCGACGCGGCGATGGTGAAGCACACCACCGAGATGGTCGCGGCGAAGGGCTCGCAGAAGCACGCGACCTACCGCTACGAGAACGTGCGCGTCAACGCCGCACCGTACGTGATGGCCGGCGTGGACGCCGCCGCCGTGCGCAACCTCAACCATCATTGGGTGGTGGACGGCTCCTGGCCGACCGCCGGCAAGGTGCTCGTCGGCCGCGACGTCGCCGATGCGATGGGTCTCAAGGTCGGCGGCTCGATTACCATCGGCTACCGCGCCTCCGACAACGCGTCCTCTTCCTCGACCTCCTCTGACGAGGGGACTGCCTCGAGCAGCGGAACCGGGGGAGAGGCCACCACGGAAGGTGCCACGGGTGCCACGGGCGCTACCGCCGAATCGCCCGAATCGGACGCCGCCGCGCAGTCTTCCCAGTCGTCGCAGCAGATGCGCGACGGCCGCGTCAACAGCGACATCATGGACACCACCGGAACCGAGTTCCGCGTGGCCGGCATCGTCGATACCGGCGGCAGCGAGGACTCCATCATCTACGCGACCAACGCCGACGTCGACAAGCTCACCGGCGTGCAGCGCGGCGTGGACGTCATCGAATACTCGTCGGGCGCGAGCGACCTGAACGCGCTCGTCACCAGCATCAACGACATGACGTCGATGCACGTCAAGGCGCAGCAGGTCACCAAGATCACCGCGTCGGACACGCGCATCATCACGATGTTGCAGACGCTGTTTTGGATCGTCTCGCTCGTCGTGCTCGTGCTCACACTCGTCGGCGTCGGCACGACCATCAGCTCGATCGTCTCGCAGCGGCGCAACGAGATCGGTCTGCGCAAGGCGCTCGGCGCGAGCTCCGCCGCGATCGGCGTGGAGTTCTACGTCGAATCCGCGATGTACGGCCTGATCGGCGGCCTCGTCGGCACGGCGATCGGCTACGGGCTTGCCAGCTGGCTGTGCGTCGCCGTGTTCGAACGCGCGATCGCGTTCAACTGGGCGCTCGGCGTGGCGTCCGTGCTGCTCGCCGCGCTCGTCGCCGTCGTCGCCTCCATCCCGCCCGTCCACCGCGCCACCCGCATCGACCCCGCCATCGTGCTTCGCGAAGAGTAGCCCCTCTCCGCTCCCCTTGAGGGGAGCTGGCTGCGAAGCGGACTGAGGGGTGTCCGAAACCACCGGAACCCTCCGTGACTACGTCAAAAAGGAAACCACCATGTTGCTTGAACTCGACCACATCTCGAAGATCTACGGCGACCTGCATGCCGTGGACGACTTGAACCTCACTGTGCCGGAAGGTGAATGGCTGGCGATCGTCGGCTCGTCCGGCTCCGGCAAGACCACGCTGATGAACATGATCGGCTGCATGGACTCGCCGTCGAAGGGCTCCGTGAAGCTCGAAGGCCGCAAGCTCGAGGACCTCAACGCCTCGCAGCTCGCCGACGTGCGCAAGAACATGATCGGCCTCGTGTTCCAGAAGTTCTACCTCGTGCCGCATCTGACGGCCGTGGAGAACGTGATGGTCGCCCAGTACTACCATTCCGTCGTCGACGAGGACCAGGCCATGAAGGCGCTGGAGCGCGTCGGCCTCAAGGACCGCGCCCACCATCTGCCGAGCCAGCTGTCCGGCGGCGAACAGCAGCGCGTGTGCATCGCGCGCGCCCTCATCAACGAGCCGAAGCTCATCCTCGCCGACGAGCCTACCGGCAACCTCGATGAGAAGAACGAGAAGATCGTGCTCGACCTGTTCCGTCAGCTGCACGAGCAGGGCACGACGATCATCGTCGTCACGCACGACGCGCTCGTCGCCAGTTGCGCCCAGCGCGAGATCATGCTCAATCACGGCGTGCTTGTGGGCGAGAAGTGGAATGACGACGCCGCGCGTACCGCATACGAGAAGGAGGGCGGCAGGCCGGCCTCGACCGGCGCCCAGGTCGAGGGCGCGCAGACAGGCGAGACCGCCATCGGCTTCGCCGACCCCACCAAGGCCGCCAAGACCGGCGGCGAGGAGTGACGGTCGCGTTTGTCCTGTTTTGTCCCATTGGTTTCGTTGGTTCCGTTTGCCCCGTCCGTGCGACGGTCCGGTGGCGGTGCGCGGACTCGTCGCATGATGCGGAAGGGCATGGTGTAGAAGGGTGATTATGAGCGATACGCAAAGCGATACGCAGGAGCAGAGGAACGACGGCAAGCGAGCCGTCATCAGGACAGTCGCGCTGACGGCCACAACGCTGGTGCTGTTGGGTGGCGTGGCAGGCTGTGCCGAGTCGAAGGCGACGCCGATGGACGACCAGTACGCCGGCAACTCCGGTGAGACCGAGAAATCCCAGGAGGAGCAGTCGCAGTCCGGTGACACCTCCGGTTCGTCGGGCAGCTCTGGTGATTCGTCCGGTTCCTCCGATTCTTCCGGTTCATCCGACGCGAAGGACACCGGCAACTACAAGGACGGTACGTATTCGATCAACGGCCAGTATGGTCCGGTGGGCGAGGATTCGATCGATGTCCACTTCACGATCAAAGACCAGAACGTCGAGACGGTCGAGGTAATCGGCCACCCGTTCACGTCGATCTCGAAGAAGCATCAGACCGACTTCGCCAACGCGATCAACGGCGTGGTGGACGGCAAGCCGCTCAAGGGCCTCAAAGTGGACAAGGTCGCCGGTGCCAGCTGGACGTCCGACGCGTTCAACAAGGCCCTTGACCTCTGCCGCGAGCAGGCCTCCATCCAATAACCGCGTAGCCGCCAGTGCGGCATCGCGCGTTACGAGATTCTTCCTCCCGCTGGCGGGAGGTGGCGCGTAGCGTCGGAGGGTGGTCCTCGGAATATGGTGGTGGAATGATCCGGTTGTCCGGTTTACCGTGGTGTCGGCGTTCGTGGTGTTGTGCATTGCGGCGGTGACGATACTCGATCGGAATGGCTAGGAGCGAGGAGAGCGTGATGAGCGGGAATGCGAACAGTTTCGGTTCGGATGATAGGCGTCCAGTGCCGTTGCCGGATGGTGTGGATGCGGGTCGGATGGCGATTGTGCCTCCGCTTCCATTGTCGGATGGTGCGTCCATGGGTGTTCCCGCGGACGCGGGTGCGGGTGTTCCCGCGGACGCGGGTGTTTCCACTGGTGCCGGCATGGTCCCGGCCGCAACCGTGAAGGGCTCGCGTCCGAAGTGGCTGATTCCCGCTATCTCAGTGGTCGCGGTGCTCGCCCTGGCGGGCGGCGGCATCGGCGGGTATGCGGCGTGGAACAGCCATGAGTTGGGCGTGGCGAAGAGCGCGTGTG
This sequence comes from Bifidobacterium sp. LH_417, assembly GCF_056357035.1. Classification (NCBI taxonomy): domain Bacteria; kingdom Bacillati; phylum Actinomycetota; class Actinomycetes; order Bifidobacteriales; family Bifidobacteriaceae; genus Bifidobacterium; species Bifidobacterium sp. LH_417. Next base: position 12,248 of record NZ_JBKEVI010000013.1, on the reverse strand, counting down.
CGAAGGCCGCGGATTCGGCGCGTGTGGCGGCGAACGAGTACAACACGCTCCTGAACGGGGATGCGGCCGGCATGGCGAAGGTGAAACCGGCGGACGTGAAGGACGCGACGACCGTGGACGCTCTCGCCAAGGCGGTGAACGTGGAGACGCCCGTGTACGCGGGTTGCACGGCCGACGACAAGGCGGGATTGGACGCGGCTACGACGCGGCTCGGCGACCAGGCCGACTGGTACAAGACGCATGAGAAGAGCCTGAAGAAGGCGGTCAAGGCAGTCGAAGCGTCCAGGCTCGACAAGACCGTGGACACCGCGAACGCCCTGTTGAAATCCTCGGATGGGAAGGTCGCCGACGGGAAGACGCGCGACCGGCTGGCGAAGGCCATCAAGGCGCGTGACCTGAAGGCGATCGGCGAGGCCACGGCCGCGGTGAACGCGAGCGTGAAGCAGAAGTCGGACGCGGACGCGAAAGCCGACGCGGAAGCGCAGGCCGCGGCCCAGCCGGCGGCCGGCGGCGCGGCCTCGGACGGCTCGTACATAGGTGCCGGCTATTCGGGCGGCTCGTCGTATGCGAACACCGGGTACACCGGTTCGGGTTACACGGGTGGCGGTTCGGGTTACACGGGTGGCGGCTACACGGGTGGCGGCCAGGCGGCCGCGCCCAGCACCCCCAGCGGCGGAAACGTCACCGTCGGCGGGGATGCCGAATTGTCTGACGACGGTAACTGGGTCGGTTGTACAGTCACTAGCAGCAAGCCGGAGTGCAGCGGCTGGATCGAATGGAACTGACCCGCTCCCGCTGACCTGGCTCCTCTCTTTCCGTTTCCTCGTGGGCGGCCGCTCGGATGCGTTTCCGGGCGGCCGCCTCTCGTTGTTTTCGGGGGTGTCGGCCGATCCGCATAGGCGGGTGGCGTACATTCCCCGAGAGGAAAGGAAACCGGTATAGATTGGAAACACGCGGCACGCGCCGCCATCGCCACGCTCGTGGCCGCGGGCGCGCTCATGGCGGGCGCCGCCACCGCGAACGCGGCGCAGACATCGGGCGAGACGAAGGGGCTGCCCGGCTACGATTTCAAGAGCGGCGTCGGCCTGGGGCCGGTCGGCGGCTCGCAGGGCGGCTGGGTCTACTGCATCGAATCCGGTGCGGACGTGGGCTCGTTCGACGGCACGTGGCAGGACGCGTCCAACGAGGACGAGAAGACGGCCGCGTGGATGATCGAGGCCACGAAGAACAGTTCGGACGACCTCACGCAGGCGGCGGTCGCCTACGCGATCCACGACCATCTCGACGAGGGTTCCTCCCAGTGGCAGTCCGTCAAGAAGGAACAGCTGGACGGTGCGGACATCAACCAGGTCGCGGCCAAGGCGAACGAACTGTGGGAGCAGGCCAAGAACAAGGTCGTGAAGTCCGCGAACTGGGAGAAGGTCCGGTACACGAAAGGCATGGCGCAGGGCGTCGCCACCGCCGAACTCAAGGACGGCAACGGCAACTACGTGAGCGGCGTGCCGTACACCGTCGACTACGACAAGACGATGATCCAGATCGACAACCCGACCGGCGTGACCGGCAACGGGCCCATCGACATCAACTGGACCGCCCTCAAGAACGGCGAAGTCGCAATCCATGTCAACTACGATACGCGCGTTCTCAGGAAGCTGGTACCCGCCGTCGGACAGCACAAGGTCGCCGGGATGCATGACCCGCTGGTCGATTCGTCCCCTGACGTGGAGTTCAAGGTGGTGCGCGGCATGCAACCGCACGTCACCTCGGACACCTCCGCCGCCATCGACCAGTCGAAAACCGTGACGGGCGCGAACGGCAACCAGTACTCATGGTCCGAATACAAAACCGACACCGACGTGACCTACACGCACGCCCCCTGCCCACGACCGCCCTCCGGCGCTACGAGCTAGGAGATACGAGGGCCGGAGTCGCATGGTCATACGCGTCAGAACGCGAAGAGCGTGAAACCCCCTCGACGCTATCGCAGATCGGAAACGTGGAGAAGGCCGGAAACAACCCTTTGCCAGACCGCATTGGAACACCGGTCTACAACCCCCTATCGCAGAGGCTCCTGTCGGCATTATTGGGGCGTCCATCGGGGCGTCCCCTGACGAGGTGCTGGCGCGCGTAGTGCGACCGACGAGGGAGAGATTGCCGTCAGGCGCGTAGACTGGGTGCCGTGTCTGAATGGGATACATGGTCATCCACCGTGCGGCTCTGGCTTGCGGCTCGCCGCCCGTCGACCTTCACCGTCGCGCTGCGCAAGCGCTTCGCCCTGTACTTCGCCCTGATCGCCGCGGGTTGGCTGCCGTGGATCGCGCTCACCTGGCCCGGCGCCATGCGCGACGACACGATGGCCCAATATCTTCAGGCGATGGGCCTGCACCACTACTACACGCAGCACCCGCTGTTCGACACCCTGATCTTCGGTCTGTTCTGGCGGTTCGGCTCGTCGGTCTTCGGCTCCCCGCTCGCCGGCCAGGCCGTCTACACGATCGTGCAGACGCTTGCCCTCGCCTCCGGCATCGCGTTGGCGCTCTGCTACATCCGCAAACTCGGCGCGCCCCTGTGGCTCGTCACCGTCGGTCTCGTCTACGCCGCGTCGAGCTACGTGGTCGTCGCCGCCGTGACGACGATGGGCAAGGATTCGCTGCACACGGTCTTCTTCCTCCCGTTCGCCGTCATCTTCACCGAGGCGTGCCTGACACGCGGCCGTGTGCTGCGCCGCATGCCGGTCGCGGTCGCGTTCACGCTGCTCGCGTTCGTGGTCGTCGCGTCGAAACGCACGGCGCTGATCATCGTCGTCTGCGCGGGCATCGGCCTCCTGTGCGTGTGCGACGGCCGTCGCCCCACGCCCTGTCCCGCTCTCCGCCCGGGATCCGATCGTCCGGCAAACTCTCCGGAATCCCGGCCGGCCACCGGCCACACCCCGCTTCTCCGCACGGCTTCCGCGCGCCTGCGCGCCGGAATCTGCCTCATCGTCGCCGTCATTCTCGCGCAAGGCGTGTTCACGCCGATCGCGAACGCCGTGACGCATGCCGTCCCGTCGCCGGGCCGCGAGGTCTGGGGCATCGTCACGCAACCGGTCGCCCGTCTCGCACACGACGATCCCGCCGCGATCTCATCGGACCAGCGTCGCGTGCTGGACGCGATCATGGATCTCGACAAGGCAGCCGAGACCATCAACCCGCATCGGTCGGACGAGACGTTTCACACGTTGAGGGAGCCGCGCGTCGCCGCTGACGGCACCGTCATCGCGCCCGGCCCGACCGTGGTGCAGAAGCTCGAGGCCGTGCGCGTGTGGGTGCGGCTCGGCTCCGCGCATCCGCTCGTCTACGCGCGCGCCTACGCCGCCCAGACGCGCGGCTGGTGGGATCCGCGCGTGAACTTCTCCTATCCGACCGACTCCGACTATCTGTTGCGCGGCGGCTATCTCAGACAGTGGTCGACATACCTGTCGGCTGATGAGGTGCGTCGTGCAAGTACCGGCGATACTGCCGAGGTGCATCATGCGGAAGGTACCGGCAACACCGCCGCAATCACCGAGGAGGCGCGCATGACCGCCATCGCGCGCGATCTCGCGCCGCTCGCCGGCACGTCGAACCGGCCGCAATGGTGCCGCGACGTGCTGCGCGACATTCGTGATTGGGCGCGTGGTGGTACGACCGCGGCCGTGCGCACGCGCGGCGGTTCCGGTGACGCCGCGCGCGCCGGCAATCCGCTTACGGGGATGGCGTTGTACGTCACGTGGATTCCGCTCGCGGTCGGAATCGCGTTGATGGCGGAGGCGGTGATGCGGTCCCGACGCGGCCATGATCGTGCGGATGACCGTATGACCGGTGAGGCGGCTGGCCGTTACCCATCCGGTTGTTTGGCTGGCCGTCACCCATCCGGTCGCGTCGCCGGTCGCGTTGTCACGGCATCACCCGGACCCCGTCTTGCCGCATTCGGATTGCTCGCGTTCACCGTGCTGTCGCTGTACGCCTCGCCCGAAGCCCTGTTTTGGTACCCGATTCCGGTGTTCGCAAGCCTGCCGCTGTTCGTGGCTTTGCCGTTCATCCTCGATTGACATGGCTGACACGGTCAAGGAGGGAACCGCTAGGCCATGATCTTCGTGCTCTCCACCTTGGCCACATACCACTGGTTGAACTGCACCAAGGGCTTCCTCAGCACGAGGCCGATGAGCAGCAGTGGCGGGATGAACAGCAGCAGCGCACCCAACGCCTTCCAGTAATCCATGTCGTAGATGCCGGCGATCGCCGCGCGGATCATCGTCACCGAATGGGTGATGGGCAGCACCGGGCTGATCCGGCCGATCCAATCGGGCAGCATCTGCAACGGGTAGGCGGCGTTCGAGCCGGAGATCTGGATGATGAGCATGAGCACGCCGATCGCCTTGCCCACGTTGCCGAAGCTCACCACCATCGTGTACGCGAAGAACGAGAACACGAGCGAACTCACCCATCCGGTGAGCATGAACAGCAGCGGGTGCACGGCCTGCACGCGGATGAACAGCAGCGCGCCACCGAACGCGAACGTGCTCTGCAACAACGCCAACAGGGCGAAGATCCCGTAATGGCCCAGATACATCTGATGCGGTCGCGGGTCCCCGAGTTCACGGCGTACACGATGCGAGACCGTCGTCTTCAACGTGACCGCCATAAGCAGCGACCCCACCCACAACGGCAGCAGCAGGTACAAGGGCGCGAGCGACGAGCCGAAGGACTCCACCGGGAACACGGCCTTGCGCTTGAGCGTCACCGGCGCCGCCAGCGTGGCCGAAAGCGTCTCTGGATCGTTGCCGAGCACCTCCTTGACCATGCTCATATCACCGCTGTCGAGCGCCTTCGACAGCTTCTCGTCGAACGAGCCGAGCTCCTTGCCGGCCTTCGCGAGCTTGCCGGAGACATCCGTCAACGTGTCATGCACCGAAGTGAGATCGTTCTGCGCGTTCGTGGCCGTCGTGTCGAGGTCGCCGAGCGTGGTCTTCAGTTTCGCCGCGCCCGAATCGAGCACCTGCGTGGCGTCCGTTACCGAAGCGTTGAGCTGTGCGAGCTGCGGCTTGACCTGCGAGTCGAAATCCGATTTCACGCCGGCGATCGCGGACTGCGCCTGCGTGGCGAGATCCTTGACCTGCTGATGCTGGTTCTGCACGTCCGTGTTCTTCGTGCGCACGCCCGAAGCCGCGTCGGTCAGACGCGTCTGCAACGTCTGCTGCAAGGCGATCGCCGTGTCGAGACGGTCGAGCGTCGAATCGAGCAGCGGCTGCAGGTTCTCGGGCAGCTTGCCCTGCAGGTCGGCGATCGACTGGCGGATCGTCTGGTATTCGGTCACTTGCGCGCCCACATGCTTCGCCTGCGTGTCGAGCGTGGTGGCCGTGTCTTCGGCCTGCGTGCCCGCGTTCGCATACAGGGCGTCCACCTGGTCGGCCACCGCTCCGTAGCTGTCGGCGCTGCTGGACAGCGCGCTCGCCAACGTGTCGGCGGCGGTGGTCATCGCGCCGGACAGGTCGGTCACGCCTTGTTTCGCGCTGTCGAGCTGATTGCCCGCGGCGGTGGCCGAGGCGGATGCGTTGTCGAGCAGCGAGTTCGATTCGCCGAGCAGCGAGCTCGCGGAACCGGTGATCGTCGCGTAGTCGCCGAGCATCGCGGACGTGTCGTTCAGCGTGGTCGCGAAGTCGCCGATGTTCGCGCTGAACCGTGCGAGAGCGGTCTGCGCCTGCGGCGACGACAGGTCGTCGGCGAGCTGCGACGCGATGGACAGCGCGGTGTTCGTCAGCGTTTTCGCGAACATCTGGTTGATCTGCGTGCTCACCTCGTTCGCGCCTTCGTTGGTGAGGTTCGGCGCGAGCGCGTTCTTCTTCTCGTTGTCGTAGTAGTCGATCTTCACATGATCGACGTCGGCGGAGAAGAACGTCATCATCTTCTTGCTGAAGTCCTTCGGAATGACGATGGCCGCATAGTATTTGCCGGATTTCGTGCCGTCGATCGCGTCGTCTTTCGTGGTGATCGTCCAGTCGAGCTGCGAGTTGGCGCGCAGCGTGTTCACGACGGTGTCGCCGATGGTCATCTTCACCGGAATCAGGTCGGATTTGTATCCTTCATCCACGCTGGCGACGGCGAACTTCAGGTTCTTGAGGTTGCCGAACGGGTTCCAGCTGGCGGCGATGTTGAACCACGAGAACAGGCCGGGGATCGACACCAGTCCGATCACGATGATGATGGAGACGACGTTGCTGAACATGCGCCGCACGTCGCCGGTGAACAGTTTCCACGTCTTGTGCCTCACGCGCGGCACGGCGGCGGTCGCGGCACCGCGCGTGCCGGTCGCGCCGCGTCCGTCGCGCGCGTCCGCCGCACTCGCCGTGCGCGCGTCCGCCGCGTCAGTCTCGCTGAAACCGTCGAAGTCGAGTGGTTCGATGCGTTCCGTCGTGTCGTTCACTGTGCGTGCCTCCCCTCATGCGTCGGATTGAGTGGTTGCGCGAGCCGTTCCCGCACGCGTTCGCGCTTGCGTGCCTTCGCCTTCTCGCGGATGCGTTCGCGCTCGTGGATGTACGCGCGGATCGTCTCGTCGTCCAGATTGCCGAGTTCCATCTGACGGCGCAGATTGTCGTTCATGAACTCGATGGCGATGAGGAACGCGATGATGAGCAGGATCCAGATGATCCACGCGAGCAGCGCCTCCAGCTTCGTGTTCGGCGTGAGCGAGAACGTGACCGCGAGGATGACCGGCACGACGATGCCGGCGACGAGCGCGCCGCGCTTGAGCTGCGGGTACAGCACGGCGAAGCGTGCCGCCTGCCGTTCGATACGCTCGCGGTATCCTTCGTGGCTGGTGAGCATGCGCACCGCCGTGGAGAGCCGGTATTCGGTGCCGGGCATGTGCACCGGCTCGCCGATGATCATGTCGCTTTCCTCGATTTCGCGCGCGAACAGACGGTTCACGTTCGCCATGAGCGGGCGGATGAGCAGACCGAGCGCGAGACCGAACACGGCGAACAGCAGCAGATGGCCGATCTTGTTGAACCAGTGACCGTCGTAGAAGCCGCCGATCGTCTCGCGGAACGCGTCGATCGAATACGTGAACGGGAAGAACGGGTACAGGTTGCGGAAGAAGTCCGGCATCATCTCGATCGGGTACAGGCCGGACGCGCCGGGGATCTGCAGGATGATGAGCGCCACGCACACGCCCTTGCCGACATGCAGGAACGTGGAGGACAAGGCGAAGATGAGCGTCGCGTATACGAGCGACGTGATGATGCCGGTGAGGACGAACGCGAACGCGTTCACCGTCTGCACGCCGATGATGAGGTCGCCCACCGTGGTCACGAATCCCTGCATCGCCGCGAACACGCAGAACAGCAGGAATCGCGCCATGTAGCCCTGCGTGATTGTCATGTTCTCGATGCCTTCGTCGTCGGTCTCGAGCTTGATGATCACGGCGAGCGCGAACGCGCCCACCCACAACGCCATGTTCGTGAACAGTGGCGCCATGCCGGAGCCGTAGGCGTTCACCGGGTACAGGGCCTTCTTGTTGATCACGGTGGGGGAGAGCATGAATTCGGCGATGCGTTTCGTGTCGAGCTTGCCGTCCGAACCGAACAGGTCGCCGAGCATGCTGGACGTGTCGAGCGCGCGGATGTCGGTGGCGACCGTGTCGAGTTTCGTTTCCATGCCGGCGAGCGCCTTGTCGGTGTCACCGAGCGCGGTGACCGTGTCGGCCGCGGCCCGGTCGAGCTGGTCGAGCACGAGGGTCGTTTGACTGACGAGCGCGCCTTGGCTGGTCAGGCCGCCGGCGAGCATGCCGGTGGTGCCGGCGAGCGTGCTGAGTCCGCTGTTGAGCTGCGGCAGTGCGCCGGAGGTGAGTGTTTTGCGTGCGTTCGTCGTCGTGGTGAGTGTCGTCTGCGTGGCCTTGTTGAAGTCCGTGGCGAGACCGGAGACGGAGGTGACGGTCTTCGTGGTGTCGTCGTTGAGGGTTTTCGCGTCCTTCAGTGTTTCGGCGGTGGTCGCGTTCTGTTGTTCGAGTTTCGCGATGGCGTCGTCGAGCGCCTGCGTGGCCGCGTTGTCGCCGGGCAGTTGGCCGGTGAGTGACTTGAGTTTGTCGATGACCTGCTTGTTGGACTGGTTGACTTGCGTGAGTGTGGTCACGGCGTCGCCGACCGCGCCGTTCGCGACGGTGAGGCCGCCCGCCACCTGCGTGACGCCGTCGGTCGCCTGCTGCGAGGCTTGCGACAGCATCGACGTGCCGGTGTCGAGCGTGCCGGACGTGTTCGCGACGAACGTGTTGAGCGTCGATTGCGTGGTGCCGATGAGCTGCGACGTGCTGGTCAGCCCGTTGCTCGCGTCGGTCGCGAGGCGTTGCACGTCGTTCAATGCTTCGCGCGCCTGCTGCGTTTTGGCGGGCGTCTGTTTGAGTGTGTCGGTGAGTTCGCTGATTTTGCCGCGCGTGTTCACTACGTCGCGGCGGGCGTCGTCGAGGGTCTTGAGCGTTTTCGTCTGGACGGTGCCGGCGGTGTCGCCCGCCTTCTCTGTCGCCTTGTTGACCGCTTTGGCGAGGACTTCGCTCACCGTGGAGACGAACGTGCCGTTGACCTGCGTGTCCACCGTGCTAGCGCCCACGTCCGTGATCTTCGGCGCGACGGCGCTCGCCTTCTCGTTGACGTAGTACTCGAGTTGCGGCCGGTCGCCGCCGGTGACGACGCCGGCCATCCGGTCGCTGAAGTCCTTGGGGATGATGATGGCGGCGTACGCCTTGCCGGATTCGACGCGGTTCATGGCTTCGGACTCCTCGGCGAAGGACCATCCGAGCTGGTGGTTCGTCTTGAGCTGCGTGACGATTTGCGATCCGAGGTTCTGCTTGCCGATGAGCGCGTTGTTGGTGCCTTTGTCGTTGTTGACGACGACCACCTGGATGCCTTGCGTGTTGCCGTACGGGTTCCAGAATCCCACGATGTTGAACCATGCGTACAGCGGGGGGATGAAAGTCAGACCGGCGGTGATGACCCATGCGGCCGGCACTTTCAGCATGCGTATGAGGTCGCGTTTGAGAATCGCGAGAACGTTGCCCATGCCTGTGTGTTCCTTCTACTACTGTCGTTCGCGGCGCGTGCGGCGCCGGTGTGGCATCGTGTTCGGTTTGCTGTCGCCGGTCGCGAATCCTCCCGTTGCGGGGCGTGCGTCGGCGGGATGTCTGTCACGTGGTGACGATGCCGTATGTTCAGTGCTCACCTTAGTCGAAGGTGATGAAGGAACAGGAAGGATTGCCGTGTCGTTGGGCAATCTGTCTAATTGTTGTCGGTTTCTTATCATGCCGCCCTCCGGTGTGAGGCAGCGCACAGCGCCGGAGGGTGGTCGGGCCTCTCTCCCCTCCCGCTGGCGGGAGGTGGTGCGTAGCGCCGGAGGGTGGTTGGCGGGTTAGGAAGAATCCCGGTGAAGACGAGCAAGAGAGCGACGGACGGACCCCCTACCTCCCTATGGTGAGGGAGGTAAGGGGTCCGATGGGTGGTGCCGTCAGGAGGCGATGGAGCCGCCGGAGGATGCGGACGAATCGGTGTCGGAGGAGTTGGAATTCGACCCGCTGCTCGATCCGTTGGAGTTGGAACCGGATCCGGAATCGGACGATTCGGAATCACCGTTGGACGAGCCGCCGGGACCCATGCCGCCGCTCGGCGGCTCGCCCATCTGGCCGCCCTGCCCGCCTTGGCCACTCTGCCCGGAGCCGTCCGACGAGCCGCCGGGCATCTGGCCCATCTGGCTCGTATCTTGCCCGCCGCGTCCGGAATCGGAGAACACGTTGACGACCGCGCCTCCCGCAATGCCGCCGATTAGGCCGCACGCCAGCGTCACGCCGGCGATGATCGCGATGGTCTTACCGCCCAGCTTGGTACGCTTCGACTTGTCCTTGCCGTTGGGCGCTCCGGCGAATCCGTCATCCGTGCCGGGGACGCTCGGAACGGACGGAACGCCGGGGGCCGCCAGACCGCTGTTGCCGGTCGGAATAGTGCCCGTGTACGATGCCTGCGGCACACCCGCACCCGGGTATCCGGCGGACTGGGGGAACGCGCCGACGGTGCCGGTCGGGGCGCCGGCACCGCTCGGAGTGCCGGCGTATCGGGACTGGTTGCCGACCTGCTGGGGGGACTGCTGGAACGCCGGCTGCTGCGTGGACGTCCATGCCGGCTTCATGCCGGCGGCCGTCAGGGTGGCGTCGTCGGAGGTGAGGCCGTCGCCGCCCGTCGGGGGCAGCGTCTGCGTCGCCGCGGCGGCGCGTGTGGCGGCCTCGGTCGGGCGCGCCTGCTCGGGGATGGTCTGCGTTGCATCGTTCGTGGTGTTGGCCGGCAGTGCCGTGGTCTCGGCGGCGGTGTCGAGCACCTGCGTCTTGTTCGGGTCGTTGGTGGTCATGATGGGGTCCTTTCGTAGGTCTGTGGGTAGGTGATGTCACGTAGCAGTGGGACCTCCCCCAGTCGGCTGTCGCTGACAGCCCCTTCAGAGGGGGGGTGTTCCTATGTTTTTGTCAACCTTTGTGGTTTGTCGTGTTGGCGGGTCGGGTTGTCTGTGTTGGGCGTGCTTCGCCCTGCCGCCGGTGTCCGGTTTGTGTTTGTCCGTCCGGGCTGTCAGGCGGCGAGGGTTGGTTCCTGGTAGAGGGTGCCGTTCTTGAGCATGCTGTAGATCACGTCGCAGCGTCGGCGGGCGAGGCAGACGATGGCGGCGTTGTGGTGCTTGCCTTGTTCGCGTTTGCGTTTGTAGTAGGCGGTCGAGGGCGGGTGTTTGGTGCTGGCGACGAACGAGGATTGCCATAGCGCGTTCTTGAGTCGTTTGTTGCCGCCCCTCGCTGGTCTCTCGCCTTTGATGCTGGTGCCGGACCGGCTGGTGACCGGGGCGATGCCGGCGTAGGAGGCGAGGTGGGCGGCCGATCTGAAGTTGGCGATGTCGCCGCCGATGCCGAGGAGGATGTTGCTTGCGGTCCTGACGCCTATCCCGGGCATCGACGTCAGGACCTCGAGAAGAGGGTGGTCCTCCAGCAGGGCCTCGACCTGCGTGCCGATCTCGCGTCGCCGGTCCTTGATGGTCTTGATGTCGCGGGCGATGGAGGGGATGATGGTCTCGGCCGTGGCGGTGCCGGGCACGGTGACGGTCTGCTCGCCGATGGCCCTGAACATGTCGTCGATGATCCCGCCGGCGCGCAGCTTGTTGTCTTTGGCCCATTTCCTGACCTCGTCGATGCCGGCTTGTCTCATGCCCGCGGGGCCGCCGTACCGTTCGAGGAGCGCGAGGGTCGCGTCGCGGGTGGCGCGTTCCCCCTTCAGGACGCGTTCGAACGCGGGATGGGTCTGCAGGAGCAGGCTGCGAAGGCGGTTGATGTGGCGCGTGGATTCGTGGGCGAGGTCCTCGTCGTGGCCGGCGAGCAGTTTCAGCGCGGCGAGGGTCTCGTCGTCGCTTCCCGCGTCCCTGAGGCTCTCGGGCAGTTTGAGCGCGGCCCACGCGATCACGTACGCGTCCCTCCGGTCGGTCTTCGCGTTGCCGGGCAACAGCTGCGCGGCCCTGCGCATGGCGGTGCCGGGCAGGTACGCGACCGTGATCCCCATGCTCCGGGCCACGGTCAGGGGCAGGGAGCCGATGGTGTTGGGCTGGTCGACGACCAGCAGCACGCGGCCGTGCCCGGACAGTTTCCCCAGCATGGCGCGGATGGACTTCTCGTCCTGTCTCACCGGCTTGTCGTACAGGGTGCTGCCGTCATGGTCGAGGGCGTGCGCGTGGTGCGCGCTCTTGCCCACGTCCAGTCCGACCCACACGTCGATGTCGTCCGGGCTCATCGTCGTATCTCCCGTCATGAGATGCCTCGGCCGCCGTGGACCGCTGGAATACGGTCCGGACGCCCGCGCCGCACCCACATTACGACGAGACCTGCGCCATGCGCCCCTACGCGTCCATGCGGCCGGCCTGGTTCCTATCAGCGGTCTGCAGGCATCCCCGCTCCCGGCGACAACACCCCCCGGATCATCAACGACAGGGCGAGAAAGTCATACCAGGACCGGCGACCCGGCCCCGACCATCGAGGCCTACCAAACATGGTAATGGGCGAGGATTGTTGACGTGAGCCTGTCTGTGTCGGCGGCGCGACGGCCCTCTTCAGAGGGGGGTGTTCCTATGTTTTTGTCAACTTGTGGCCGGGGTGATGTATCGGGTTAGGGGTTGTGCGTGGTGGGCGTGCTTCGCCGTCCGGCCGGGGGTTTGCCGGTCGGGTCCGGG